>NZ_JAKRFV010000007.1:0-230825 GCF_022347945.1 Pseudoalteromonas sp. MM17-2
AGGAAGTGTCTCGGTTACAAGCAGCCTGTCGTTGTGTTCAATGAATTACGCAATGCAGCCTAATTTAGCGAGTGGTGCACTTCGGACTTGAATTCGCGTGGACATATTAAATAATAGTGTTTTCTCTGACCGTATAGTTAGTGAATACAAAAACTTGTTTCGCAATAAAAAGCTCTAATCGGGTAGCCGGAGGTATCTAGCCTCCAGCCCCCACACCACCCTGCATGCGGCTCCGCACAGGGCGGTTCATCTAGAACACCTAACCTGTTTTCTGGTTAGGATAGTGAACGGCAATCCATCCATTTCTTAGTGAATACAATCCTGCTTTCATTAGGTACTCGTTACTCAGTGCTTGTTGTATGCCTGGGGTTTTCGAGCTACGCCAAGGACCTTTACTTGTGATCCCACAAGCAACGGCAGCTTGGATCCTGACACCTCGTTTAAGTAAGTTCTGCACCTTATGAATCGACCAGCCTTCTCTAGACACCTAATTGCTTTATAATTATGTTAACGAGGGCTTGATTGTAATGTGACCAATTTGTGATTCTGTTCATTGTTATGGTACGGATTAGGGATATTGATGATCTGATCACAGGTTGGCAGGAAGGTTCAACTATTTAGGAAACAACGCCGTTATTGAGTGAAAATCAATTTTCGGGGAATGTGCTTAATAAATCCGTATAAAAAGTAATCCCTGTAAGCTTGTTATTTTTCACCGCATTAAAAAATAGCTCATTGCAATATACAAAGTTTCCGCCTTCAAGTTTTGATTTGTAAAGGTTTTTATTTCTTGTATCGTTTTCATCAAATACAAGAGATTTTAGACCATCTTCAAAGCCATCCAGGTAAGCTTTTTCTGTCAGGCTTAAATCTTCCTTAGCGAAAGTGAGTAGATTGAATAACATCATTTCACCGCGATCGGTAGTAACTTTTATAAACTCGCCGAAGTCAGCCATGAAGCTTTTTAAAACGGAGTAGGCCGACATTTTAAGTAATAGATACGTGCCTACAATATTTATATCAAAGTCATCGTTTGATTCAGGGTTGAATGTGAAACTCAATTGCTCGCCATCCCATAAGGAAGAAAGAGATTGATTTTCATAAGGTAATCTCTGCAATTTAATTAATAATTCATTGACACTAAGCTTAGATTGTTGAGTCATTTGTTTGGCCAGTATGTCTGAATCAAAAATCAACGCTGTCGTACTTTCTTTAGGTAATTCTAATCGATACGATTTCATAGTCCCTTCCATAATTCCTTAGTTGAAAAAATAGAGCTAGGCATCGTTCCTGTCTTAATATGCTGTTTAATGGTGCGAAGCTTTGTTATAAATTTTGCTTGGCTATACCCCTGCGCTGCGCCAAGGTTATTACTGATCCACGCTTCATAATTTTTCCGATGCAATTTCCTATGAGCAGGGGCATTTTGAGTAGCCCAGTCGATCTCTTTATTGCGTTCAAAATTAATTAACCACGTTCCGTTAATACCTAAACCGGCTAAGTGCATATTTAATCTGGCTGCTAACATACTTGGTTGAAGATAGCGTCCTTTACCAGCGATGATATGGTGAGCTTCATGGGCAACAGTTGGTTGTGGCTCTCCTGTTGCAAAAAGAAATTTAGCAAGTTTAGCTGTGGGATGATGAGGCTCTTGTAATAACTGCTCTACATCTAATTTTTCATTATCACTTCTGTACTGCTGTAAATAACTTTGAGCAACCGCTACAGACTCTATACGTCTTTTTTCACGTTGCAGATGATTATAATCTTGATTTAGCCTTTTCTTTAACTGTTCTGAGTCATCAGATTTTTGCTGGGCGTCATAATAAGATTTTGCTTTTAATTCAAAATTATAAATAGCGAGTTCAAGAGGTGATGGTTCAGAAGGTCGGCTAGGTTGAGGGTAACTCTCATGTTGTCTCATAATATCGTCCATAATATCTTCGAGTGTGTAAACTAGACTTTTGGCAAGCGAAAGTCAAAAGCACTGTAACAGCTGCACTGTGAACATCACTAAACAGCTACACAATCGCCAAGCTTGTTGTTATTGCTAAAGATTTTTGCTAGGTTAAAAAGCATACAATAAAATTATAATTAAAAGTTGGTGTGTTTATGGATAAACATCATAACGTGTTAGTCTACCTCGCCCTCCCTGTATGTTGGCTACTTTACCTTTTCTCGCTGCCGTTACTCTTTTGGTACGCATACAACCCTATGGATTGGGTACTCAACCATTTTTCCTCGGTGATACGCGACCATGCCATGGTATTTTACGGGGTATTAGCACTGCATGATTTTGCTCTCAACCTGTTACTGGCACTGCCTTTTGCTTATGGGCTTATCAAGCTGGCCGGTAACAACATAATTAAACCCGTGCTCTTCGCGGCTATCGTTGTGGCATTTTTGGTCCATCGCAGCGACGTGAATGCGCTCGCTACACTTGATACGCCCAATCAGTTGCATATGATTTTGGGGATGATTGGCTCGTTATTCATATTGCCACTTGCCTTCGTGCTTATGCGCCGCGTACGAAGCTCAACAGCGAAAAGCGAGCAGCCCTAATAGGTGCGGTTATTTAGCGCCGCAGGCTCGCAACTAAGGCTCCCCTACAAACAATTCAGGGTTTGTGGAAACCTGCTCAAACCAAGCACGCAGACTATCAATCGCGGCGCGCGTTTTAGCCGCAACAGTGTCGCGATGCGGGGTCACCGCATAGACACTGTAATGAGGCAGCTGCCATTGCGGGCATATGCGCTGTAATCGACCACAAGCAAGCAGGTGTCGCACCTCTGGCTCCGGTAATAAACCGTAACCAATGCCATCTAAAGTGAGCTGAATGGCGGCCTGCATATTGTTCACTAATAACCTAGGTTGACCGAGTGTGAAGGTGTCCCCACTGTGCTGATGGGTCAGCTTTTGACCTATGCGCTGTGCCCCGGTGTGGCCAATAAAGGTTTGCGCCGCGAGCGCATCCGGGTCTTGAGGGTTAAGCTCAGCCAATGGATGAGTACGGCTAACGCAAGGGATCAACTGCCAATCGGCCAAGTGCCTGGCTATTAACCCCGAGTCCGTTAAAGGGCCAATACAAATGGCTAAATCAACCCCACCAGCAATAATATCAAAGGGCTCATCGGTCAAGGTAAGCTGAATTTCAATTTTCGGAAACTGCTCGGTCAACTGCTTTATAGGCTGACTTAACAAGCCACCACCAAAGCCAATTGGGGCAACAATTTTCAACTGCCCAGAAGGTGTATGCTGAAGCTGTTCGAGTTGTCGCTGAGCCTGCTCTGCCGTGGCGAGTAGCTTTACCGACGAGGCGTAGTAAATCTCACCGGCTTCAGTGAGAGTGAGCTTGCGCGTATTACGGTTAAATAAACTCAGGCCAATGTCTTGCTCAAGTTTAGTGATTTGTTGACTGACCGCTGAAGCGGTCATATGTAATTGCTGAGCCGCCTGACTCATACTGCCGGTTTCCACCGTTTTCGCAAACACCTTGAGGGCGCGCGTTAGCTTGGTGTTCATACTTTTAAGAATTCCTTAAACAACCTTTAAGAAAAAGCGCGTTGCTCGCAGAGGTGCAACAGCATACCATCAAATAAGAATTAATATCATTTACTTTAATTATACCACGGAGGTTCCCCAATGTTCACGGTGCAACGTCGTATCGCCCCGTTATCCCTCGCTATCACCGCTGCGCTCGCTACTTTAAGCACCAGTATTCATGCTAACCAAGCACCTGATAACGACATGGAAAAAATCGTGGTAACCGCCTCGGGTTACGAGCAGCTTATTAAAAATGCCCCCGCCTCTATTAGCGTAATCGATCGCGAGGAGCTCTCGCAACGCTTTTACCGCGACTTAACCGATGCGATGACCGACGTCCCTGGGGTGGTTGTCACCGGTGGCGGCGACCGTGAAGACATCAGCCTACGGGGTATGGGCAGCCAATACACCCTGATTCTTGTTGATGGCAAACGCCAAAGCTCACGGGAAACTCGCCCGAATAGCGATGGCCCGGGGGTTGAGGGCGCCTGGACACCGCCACTGGCCGCCATAGAGCGTATCGAAGTGGTACGCGGGCCCATGTCATCTCTGTATGGTTCCGATGCCATCGGTGGGGTGATCAACATTATTACTCGTAAAACGCCCAAGCAGTGGTACGGTGAACTGCGCTTGGATACCACCATGCAAGAAAGCAGTGAATCGGGTGATATTCACCAAGCCAACTTCTTTGCCGCTGGTGCACTGATCCCTGAAAAGCTGGGGTTGCAAGTGTATGGCCAATTCAGCAACCGCGATGAAGACGATATTTACAGCGGCTTTCGCGGTAAAGAAGCGGAGAATTACCAAGCTAAGTTATCGTTCACACCCAGTGATGCCCACAGTTTTTTACTCGACATTGCCAGTGCATCGCAAACTCTGGATGCCACCTTGGGCAAAACCGTAGAGCCACTGGCCCCAGGGGAAAGCTGCGGCCGTCGTGGCTGCCCAGAGTCAACCGTAACCGAGTACGATAATCAAACCATTTCACTCTCACACACCGGTTATTGGGAGTTTGGCCAGTCATTTAGCTATGCGCAATACGATAAGTACGACAACAAGTCACGGGATATGATTGTTGAAAACATTGATGTGCAAAGTTTGTGGACCTTGCCTATTAATGAGCGCAACAAAATGAGTGCCGGCGTGGCCTACCAACGTGAAGATTTAGAAGATAACACCAGCAACCGTATTAGTGAGCTCACGCAAATTGATAACGATATGTACTCGGTATTTGCAGAAGATGAGTTCCAAGCCACCGAGAAGCTAGCCTTAACTGCGGGGCTGCGCTACGACAAAGACCAACAATTCGGCGGCCATACCAGCCCAAGGTTGTATGCGGTGTATAACGCCAATGACACTCTGACCGTTAAAGGCGGTATTTCCAGTGGTTTCAGAGCACCGAACCTACGACAAACAACCGCTGCTTGGGGCCAAGTTAGCCGGGGTGGCAACATTTATGGTAACCCTGATTTAAGCCCTGAAACCTCGCTCAACTATGAAATGGGGATTTACCTCGATACCGAGCAAGGCTTAAGCGCATCGACCACGGTTTTTTATAACGAGTTTGACGATAAAATCTCTCGCGTAGCTTGCCCGTTAACAAAGTGCACCGACGGCCCCAATGAGTTTGGCTCACTGCCAACAACCTATACCAATGTTGATGAGGCGACCACTCAAGGGGTAGAAGTCTCACTAGACTACCAGCTCGCCAGCGCGGTCAAGATGGCGCTTAACTATACCTACACCGATTCGGAGCAAAAAACCGGTGAATACGCCGGCAGTCCGTTGAATCAATTACCGGAGCACCTGGCACAAGCATCGCTCAACTGGCAAGCCAGTGATGCCTTAGGCACTTGGTTGCGCGTGCATTATCGCGGTGAGGAAAGCCAACCGACAACCGGCCCTTCGCAGTCGAGCCTCATTGCGCCGTCTTACACCACTGCTGATTTAGGCGCCAACTACCAAGTCGTCGATTCTGTACGCTTAGGTTTTGGGGTGTACAACCTCTTTGATAAGGAAATTCGTGAAGATGAATATGGCTACATCGAAGACGGACGTCGCTACTGGGCGTCGCTAGCCTGGAGTTTCTAAATGGCCAAACGTAGTAAGCTTTGGGATCTCAAAGCTTGGCATTGGATCAGCTCAGCAGTGTGCCTTATTGGCATGCTGCTTTTTGCTGTTACAGGGATCACCCTAAACCATGCCGCGAGCATTGAGTCCCGCGCACAAGTGCAGCAAATTGAAGCGCAAGTGCCCGATGCCATCCTCAATCAATTGAAAGCCGCTGCCAACAACGAGCAGCTACCAAAGAGTTTTCAGCGTTGGTATCAAGGTCAAACCGAACAGTCTATTGCCAGTTATAAACAGCTTGAGTGGAGTGACTTTGAGCTTTATGTGGCCATGCCCAAAGCCGGGGGTGACCGCTGGTTTACCGTGACCTTAGATACCGGCGAATTTTATCAAGAAGCTACCGACCGTGGTTGGATAGCCTATCTAAATGACTTACATAAGGGCCGGAATACCGGTATGTGGTGGAGTATGTTTATTGATCTTTTCTCTGTGGCCTGCATCGTTTTTTCGATCACCGGGCTGTTATTACTAAAACGTTATGCCAAAGGCCGCAAATCAACGTGGCCACTGGTACTGGCGGGATTAGGTATACCCGCTTTGGTATTGGTGCTACCTGCCCACGCGGCGTCAGCGAACCAGTTACAAGTCGAAATTCCCCGCTTAAGCGTGGCCGAATATCACCCCCCTTATGTGGCCGTGTGGTTAGCCAATAGCAAGCGCAAAGCGGTGCTTGATTTAGCCATCTGGTATGACACCAAGCTCGCTGACCGTGAGGGTGAGAAGTGGTTAAAAGATTTGCGTTTATGGTGGCGTCGCAGTGGTCGCAGCTTGCAGCTCCCTGTCGATGGCGTCACCGGCGCGACGCGCCGCCCTGGCGTGGCCACTCTTGATTTAAGCCCTTTCGCCGCGCAATTAGCCGCCCTCCCTGATGGTGAGTACACCCTCAATGTAGAAGCGGCAAGGGAATTAGGCGGGCGCGAGTTGATCCGCATTCCCCTGACATTACCGATAACCCAATCACAACACCATACCGAGCAAGGCCAGCATGAGCTCGGCACAATTACATTAACTATGGAGCCTAACACGTGAAGCTAGCAACAATTATCAGCGCGGCGCTATGCACCGCCCTTGCAACCACAGCCGTTATTAGCCAATCAGCACACGCCCACCGAGTGTGGCTTAAACCAAGTACCACAGTGGTCTCAGGTGATGATGAATGGATCACCTTTGACGCCGCAATCGCCAACGGCATTTTTAATCCCGACCATTATGCTTACCCGCTTGAGCGATTGACTGCAATTGGCCCCGATGGCCAATCTGTAGCGTTAGAAAATAGCGCCAAGCTTCGCTATCGCAGTGTGTTTGATCTGCACCTACAGCAGCAAGGAACCTACCGCGTATTTAACGCCAGCCGCTCTATTGTCGCCCGCTGGGTGGATGCAGAGGGCGAGCGCCATTATTGGCCTGGCCGTGGAAAGACCGGCACTTTAGCGCAGTTCAAACAGCAAGTCCCCAGCGATGCCAAAGAGTTGCAAGTGAGCGATGTTGCCCGCCGCATGGAGACCTTCGTCACCCTTGGGGCTCCTAATGACACGGCAATCACCCCTAGCGGCCAAGGGCTCGAGCTTAATGCCCTAACCCACCCGAACGATTTATACGTTGATGAAAGTGCGCCTATGCAGCTACTGATCGACGGCCAGCCTGCAGTTGGCGCAAAGGTAACCTTAGTTCGCCAAGGCGAGCGGTATCGTGATAGCAACATCGCCACACAGTTAACCGCCGATGATAATGGTCAAATTGAGCTGCAATTTACGCAGCCAGGTATGTACTGGTTTGAAGCCGAGTATGAAGACCAGCAAGCCAAAGCTCCGGCGCAAACTCGCCGTGGCAGTTATGTGGCCGTGTTCGAGGTATTGCCGCTGTAACTAGCACATCAAGACAGTGTAAAAGGGGTTTACAGTGAAGCTGTGGCCCCTTTTTTTTAAGTGAAATATAAGCCCAACGGGGGCACTCGGAGCGCTTTGATAATCTCTTTTTACTCACACTATCGCGACATTGATGACAGCTGCGCAACCAACATCAAACTCCCATAAATGCGCGCTGCTTAACAGTCAACAAATTGCCTTTTTATTGCTAACTACATCATCCTTCTAAGGGCTCACACCCAGGTTGAGTCCGCCGACATAGCCTTGGCGAATAACCACGAATATTTACTTAGCGTGCTAACTATTGTAATATACTTAGCCTGCTAACTAAATGAGAGCGCTGCACCATGGCTGATATTCCTTTTCATGAAACCCTCGATTTAAGCTTATGTGGCAAGCTTGGCCGCGTTCACCGTATCTGCCGTCAAGCGGTGTCAGTCGCCGTTGAGCCACTAGGGTTCACACAACCGGGTTGGACGGCAATGATGCATATGCACCATCTTGGCGAAGGCTGTACACAGCACCAACTGGCCACAAGCTTAGATATAGAAATGCCAAGTCTCACCCGCACCCTGAAACAACTGGAGCACGCACAGGTTATTGAGCGCCGTGTCGATGAGCACGATAAGCGCTGTCGGCGCCTGTATTTCACAGTGCAAGGTGAGCAGCAATTATCGGCGCTCAAAGCGCGGATCAGCGAGGTCAAAACTCAATTATACCGAGGGTTGAGCGATGAGCAGCTTAATATGATGGCGCTTGGCCTAGTGGCCTTAGAAGACAATGCCAATCAATTTATGGAGGACCAAGAGTGAGCCAGCAACCGACTCCCGATCAGCAGTTCGCACGGTACGTTAAAATCGCCATCATGCTGTTTATCCTGTGCTTTGGCTATTTTATTGTTGCTGATTTATACATGCCAATGACACCACAGGCACGCGTTTACCACCCAGTGACGCAAATCACCCCGCAGGTTAATGGCAAAATCGTTGCTGTGGCGGTTCGCAATAATCAACATGTGCGCCAAGGCGAGGTACTCATGCGTATCGACCCTCGCCCATACCAACTTGCCGTAAAACGAGCCGAACTGGCCTTGGCACAAGTGCAACAGCAAAACCAACAGCTCGATGCTGATATTAAGGCTTTGCGCGCCGACTTATCGGCGGCTCAAGCCAAGTTACATGAGCAGCAAAGTTTGCATCAGCGCAGCCGTGCCCTGCTTGGTAAGCAGGCTATTTCGCAGCAGCGCAGTGATGAGATCAGCGCTACTCTGGCCAGTGCCCAGGCACAGGTCAGTGCCGTGAAAGCCAAGCTGCAAGCGATGATAATAAAGCGCGGCGCGCACGGTGAGGACAATATTGCTTGGCAACAGGCCCGTAATCAGCTGCAGCAGGCACAGCTGAATCTCAGTTATACCGAAGTGGTGGCGCCTCATGATGGCATTATTAGTAATCTACAAGTGACCACAGGGACCTATGCCAAAGCAGGAATGGCGATGACGGGGCTGGTGACCGAGCAACTAGACTTGGCCGCTGATTTTCGTGAAAAATCGCTGTATCACGTGCGTGTCGGCAACCGCGCCTTAGTCAGCTTCGATGCTCTACCCGGGCAAGTGTTTGCGGCTCATGTCAGCGAACTCGCCGCAGGCTCAAGCGCCGGGCAGCTCAGCGCTAATGGCGTTTTGGCTGAGGTCGAAACCTCTAACCGCTGGGTCCGTGATGCCCAACGCCAACGCGTGCACTTGCAACTCGATGATGAGTTTACCTCAACTCACCTTGCCAGTGGCGCGAGAGCCACAGTGCAAATCGTGCCCGATGACCCAGTGGAGCAGTTACTCGCCAACGCACAAATTCAGGCCGTAAGCCTAATGCACTATATCTATTAACCAAGGAGCTGCGCTATGAGCCTAACCGCCAACGACATTCGCCAAATGCTCCGCATCGCCACCGGCGCAACGCTCGGGTTTAGCTTGAGTAAGCTGTTTAATTGGCCCAATGGTATTTTCTTTACTGTCTACCCTATGCTGTTGTTGGGCTTAGTGCCGATCATAAATGCGCATATTGTCCGCCAGTTTATCGCTAGTGCATTGTTTTGTGGCTTTGCGGTATTGGTGCTACAAGGGTTATTTGGTTTTCATCCAATCCTGATGTCGATACTGGCTTTTGCCATGTTTGCATTGTTATTTTATCAAATGAGTCGCGGTGCCCACTTCCTATTCGGCGCCATGAGTGTGGTTGGGCTATCCATTCAACTACATTTTGCCAGTTACAGCGCCACCGGCTTGGGCTTATACCCATTGATCTTTAGTAACTTTTTGGCAGTAACTGTGAGCCTAGTCAGTGCCTATATTATGCATTGGTTATTTCCTGATGTGAGCGCGCGCACGCCCATCTCGCGCGCCGCTAAAGATGCAGCCAGTGTCCGCCATGAGGTGCTGTTATGTGCCACCGTCGCCACCCTTTCTTTTATGGTTTTTCAGATACTGGATTTACAAGATTCGGTATCGGCTCAAGCCGCCTCTATTTTGATTCTCTTTCCACTGTGTTGGAAAGCGGCATCAATGGCGGGTTGGCAACGCGCTATCGGCACGTTAATCGGTTGCAACTTGGCGCTGGCAGCGCAATTACTCTTGTTTACCTACAGCCAGATTCTGGTGTTTCCAATATTGGTGTTGTGGATCCTCACCTTTGTCTTTAGTCGCTATCATGTATTAGGAGGTGGTATGCCGGGGATTGGATTTGGCGTTATCACCACCTTTGGCATTTTATTCGGACAATCACTCGCGCCTAACCAAGACTTAGTATACAGCGCATTGTACCGCTTCAGCTCTGTGTGTGTGGCGATCACCGCCAGTTTATGCCTGGTGTATGTTATCCACCATATTTTGAATCGCTTTGCAGCCACGCGCCATCACACCTTTTCTTAAAACTCAACAGTTCAAAGACTTTACTCCAATTGGGGGGTTGAAAATAAAATTGTTATAACATAACATTGCCAATGTTCCCTTGAACAGTGAACTTTCCCCCTGTGTTGCACAAACAGGCGAAGCTGACCCGGGCCATGTATCTTTCTGGGATATCTATCAGTGGGTCTTGGTTTGTGGTTGCTGCCGCTCCCGCAAATTAAGTGATACATCGGCTTATTCTTCGTAGCAGCACAGGGCTTTTCCTTACTCGCCAATCCCGTTACCATGAATATCTCTAGTAAGCAGAAGGATTAGCCATGCATAGCGCATTTAGCAAATTAGGAAAAACAGGATGGTGGATGTGGGTACTCGCCTTGTTAGCCATCACTTTATTGGTTGCTGGCTTTGTTCGCGATGATTACCGCCTATGGGGAGCTGCGGGTTTAATTAATGTTCCCCTGCTGTGGCATCGCTATCGTTATGGTATGGGCGAACAGCTCGTTAATCCTTTCGAGCACATCAAGGTCGAAGAAGAGCTACTCAGTGTTGGCGAAGCCTTATTTCCGGTGCATGAGATCCGTAAAGTCGTTATCGACACGTGTGATGACAAAGGCCTGTTCCAATTGCCTTACAACGGCGGAGGCCAAGTCAGCCTTGTATTTGATAGCCACTACGTGGACGACTTAAAAACCTACATCAAGCGCACCATCCCTGATGCGCAGATTATTACCTAATGATAATTAGCCGCTCATTGACGCGGCTATTTGAGTTGTGCGGCTAAATCCCGAGTCAGTTCGGTTGCGCTTATGGCGTGGCAGCCACTGCGATCGGTGCCGCTCCATAGCGGCGTAAAATCATCTTTGCCCAAGGTTTGCGCCTTAGCACGTAACGGTGCTAGCTTGGCACTGGCGTAGGGGAAAGCAGGGACTTGGTCGCTTATAAAGCCTTGCTCTTGCATAAAAGAGGTCGTAATCCCCCGCGCTGGGCGACCAGAGTATAAGTTGGTTATTGCCGTTTGCCGGTGCTCTGCACGCAGCGCTTGACGATGCACAGCACTGGTAGTGGCCTCATCACACAACAGGTAACTGGTGCCTACCTGTACAGCAATAACTCCCATGCTCAAATAATGTTCCACGTGCTCAGCCTGAGTAATGCCGCCCGCAGCTATCACTGGCACGTTAATGTCTTTGGCAGCCAGGATTTGCTGACACAATTGCGCCGTTGTCCCCTGCTCAGCAAGCGTTGATGAGAACATCGCACGATGGCCTCCCGCTTCAATACCTTGAGCAATAATCACATCACACCCATGCTGGGCGAGCCAGCGCGCCTCGGCTAATGTGTTCGCTGAGGATAACACCACAGCACCGGTTGCTTTTACACGTTGTAATTGTTTTTCTTCAGGCAAGCCAAAATGAAAGCTTACGATTTCCGGGCGCAGCTGCTCCAGCACCGCAACATGCTGCGCAGAAAACGATTGCCTGAGCACTCCTAGGTCATCGTTTGGGTGGCATTCAAGTGCTTGATAATAGGGGGCTAACAATTGCTGCCAGCGGCTTTGCTCAGCCTGATTTAGGCTCGGCATCGAGTGGCAGAAAAAGTTAAGATTAATTGGGGCACGCTGAGTGTGTTGGCGAAATTCACTGACTTGCGCCATGATTTGCTCTGCACTGAGCATGGCACAAGGAAGAGAGCCTAAACCACCGCCATGAGCAACGGCTATGGCGAGCTTTTCGTCTTGTACTCCCGCCATAGGCGCCTGAATAATTGGGTATGCTAGGTTGAGTGTGCTGAGCAAATCCATTGTGCCTCCGTGGCTCATTGTAAGGTGGCTGCAGTTACTTTCACCACATTACTTGGTGCGATGCCAATAAGCCACCCTAATTAAGGCATTTTATCACCTTTAAAGTTTGGGTATTTTGCGCAATTGCTTAGTACGCCCACGCTGCACTTTTTTGTCGACACGTTTACGCTGAGCGCTGCGTGTAGGTTTGGTTGGGCGGCGCTTTTTCTCAACCTTAGTGGCGGCTAAAATAAGCTCTTTTAAACGTTTCAGCGCTTCTTCCCGATTGAGCTCTTGAGTGCGATGACTTTGTGCCTTGATCACCACTACCCCATCTTTAGTGATACGGCTATCGCGATAGGCCAGTAGCCTCTGTTTATAAAAGTCGGGTAATTTCGAGCGGTTAATATCAAAGCGCAAATGGATCGCCGTTGCCACCTTGTTGACGTTCTGACCACCGGCCCCTTGCGAGCGGATGGCAGACAGCTCCACTTCCCATTCGTCTATGGTCACCGTATTAGATATCTGCAACATCTATTCATCTTGCCTTAACGACTTTGAACTATCATTGATGACATTGAGTTTATCACTGAGCGCGCCAAGGCCCAACTCAGTGAATTTAGACAATAACGACACCACCTACACAATACAGGCATGGAGAGAACAATGAAGAATTTATTGATGGCGCTTACACTGGCTGCTACCACGGCCTTTACCAGCGCTCAGGCTCTGGCGCTAGAGCTCACAGAAAAAGACGTCGAAAACTTTATTAAGGCAGCACCCGCTGTGACCAATTGGGCAGATAAGCAAGGGCAGCAGTTTGATAGTGCCGCCCTACTCAGCGCCCAAGGTAGCGAGCAAAACAACAAGTCAATGAGTGATAGCGCCATTGCGATGTTGAAAAATACCGACAGCTACCAACAGTTTGCCGATGTGATCAGCCGCTACGGCTTTACCCCTGAGCAACTGATCAGTGTCGGTAGCGAAGTAACTGCAGCGTATTTAGCCAATGTTAAAGGCGATTTATCTGCCGAAGATAAGGCCCGTGTTGATGAGGTTATGGGCGGCTTACAAAGCCTCTCTGGTAGTAGCAACAAGACCAACTCTTTGCTCGGTGCCATGGGCAGTGCAAACCAAGCAAGTGAGGATGTCAGCGACACTAATATTGCTTTGGTAGAAGAATACATGCCGCAGCTGAAAAAACTATTCTCGGTACTCGGGCAATAATAGGCCTCTATTAAGGTATAAAAAGCCCACTCTACGGTGGGCTTTGCTTTAGCGTTGCTTATGTCTCAGCAAACTTACCAACAGCGCTGGCAACACAGTTAAGCTGACCAATGTTGATACCGCAATCCCGCACAGCACGATCATCCCCACACCACGATACAACTCCGACCCCTCGCCGGGAATAAACACCAGCGGAGCTAAACCACACAAAGTCGTCATGGTCGACATAACAATAGGTTTTAAGCGCGTTTGCAGTGCGTTAGTAACCGCTTCAAGCACCGACTGGGCGCCAGACTCTATGTTGCGTCGGCTTTGGTCAACAATAAGAATAGGGTTATTCACCACCGTGCCAAGGAGAATTAAAAAGCCCAGCATAGTGATCATATCGAAAGGCTGATGAAAGCCCGCCAATAGCCCTCCGAGACCGTTGATCATCACCAAGCCCAGTAGCCCACCGGCCATACCTAAAGGGACGGTGGCCATAATAAACAGTGGATAACCCCAGTGTTTGAAAATAGCGACCAACAGCAAGTAACATAGCGCCAGCGCGACGATAAAGTTACTGCTTAGTGCAGCTCGGGTCTTGTCGAGCTGATCGGCTGCGCCACCGATACTCACATTCACTCCCGGTAATAAGTCGCCTTGCTGCTTTAACTGCACTAACAGTTGTTCGCGCACTCGTTGCTGTGCTGTTTCCAAGGCCACATCGCGAGGCGGTATAATATACACGGTGACCGTGCGCCGCCCATCAACACGGCGTAAACTGTCACTGTCCGCTTTTTCCTCTAAATCCGCTAAGGCATTCAATGGCAGTATCCCTTGTGGCGTCACTACCGGTGATTGGGCTAATTGCGCCAAACTTTGGCGATTGCCAGCCTCGGAGAAAAGAAACACATCGACCTTATCATCATCAAGGATCAACTCATCAACATAGGCACCGTCACTCAGTGCGGCTACGGTATAACCGAGTTCCTCGGCGCTTACACCCACCTCAGCCAGGCGCTGCCAGCGTGGTTTGATTTCAATAAGCGGTTGGTCCAGGGTCAGCGATGACGGCTCGGAGTCAACTTGGGGGTTGTCAAACACCTCACTCGCAAGGCGATACACGGCATCGGCAGCGCGATATAACGCCGTTTGCTCGGGGCCACTAATATCAATGGCCACAGCACGGGTGCCACCATCATTGCTGGATATAATTGAGCCCCGGGAGGAAAAAGCGCGCATTCCTGGGTAGCTTTTGAATTTATCGGTGATGGCCGCCATCATGGCCTCAATATGTTGCGGGTCTTTAGGTTCACTTAAAAACCAAATACTGCCTACCCCCACCGACATGGAGTAATACTTTAGCGGCGGCATAGCCGTTTCCCCGGCGCTGTAAGCAGTACCATCGTCATTAAGATGGCGGTTAAAGTAAGGCAGCAGCTCATCGCTAATTTTCTGCATATGACTGAGGTTGTAACCCGGCGGTGCAATCATCATGGAAAAAGCCTTGGGCTCTTCCCCTTCGGGTAAATACTCCGCTTTGGGCATTAGCAGCCAAGCTCCGCCAAGCAGCGCGAATACGCCTATGACGATACACAGTCGGCGCTGAGTAGGATGCGCGAGCATAGTCACTATGGCCCGTGGCAGTGCCATGGGTTTGGCCAGATTCTCACCGCGTTGCGCACTGTGCTGCGTAAACCTTGCACATGCAGCGGGAACAACCATCAGCGCCACAAGCATTGACGCTATAATCGCTGCAGAAATTGCGATGGCCACGTCAGAATACAACTGTCCTGCTTCTTGGCGAATAAATAAAATCGGCGCAAACACTAACACCGTAGTCAAGGTTGAAGCCACCACCGCCGGCCACACTTCTTGCACTCCGGCTATGGCCGCATTGATCTTATCGAGGCCACGCCGACGAGCTTGTTCAATGTTCTCCAGCACAACAATGGTATTATCCACGGTCATACCTATGGCAAATGCGACCCCGGCAAGAGAAATAACGTTGATGGTGCGCTCAAACAGCAGCAACCCTAAGAATGCGGCTATAGTACATATCGGGATGCCTAGCACACCAATTAAGGTCGAGCGTGGACTTTTCAAAAACCAAAACATCACCAGTGTTGCCAGCAGTGCGCCTAAGGCCAAGTTCGTCCATACATTTTCTACTGAGCCTTTAACATAGCGCACATCGTCACTGAGCAAGGTTAATTGCAAACCATTGTTGGCCAACATATCTTGGTTGATGCGCTCAACGACCTGCATCATTTGCTCTTTAATGGCCATGACATTTGAGCCACTTTCACGACGTACCGAAAGCATCAGGGCGCGCTCGCCATCGTTATAATCAACATCACGTAGCTCATAATGGTCGAGCTTAATAGTGGCCACATCTTTAAGACGAATCGTGGTGTTATCACGCTGAGCTATCACCAGCTCCGCTAACGCCTGGGCCGATTCAAAGCGCCCGACCATGCGTAGCAAATAGCGTCGCTTACCACCGTCGATATCGCCCGCCGAGGCGTCGCGATTGCGGCTGCGAATAGCATCACGCACCGCCACCAAGCTGATGTTACGACTCGCAAGCTGCTGTTGGTCGATGAGTATTTGTACTTGATACAAAGCCCCACCACGCACATTTACCTGGGAAACACCACTGACTCGCTCCATTTCTGGGCGCACAAAGTCTTCGGCATAATCACGCAACATATCAACATCTATATTGAGCGGATTGCCAGACTGTGGTTTGAGGGTAAAAAACATAAACGCATTGGACGAAAACGAACTACTGTACAATACCGGTTGGTCGACGTTTTCTGGATAATTAGGCACCTGAGATAGCGCGTTACTGACGTTGATCAGCGCCTCGTTAACGTCCACGCCAAAGGGAAATTCCAGTTCAATTTCTGCCTCACCGGTATTGGCATAGCTGGACATTCTTTTTAAGTTTGCCAATGATCGTAAATAGCGCTCCTGCTCAATAAGAATTTCTTTTTCTACATCTTGTGGCGTTGCTCCAGGCCAGTTGGTAACCACGGTAATGGTGCGCACTTCAAGATCAGGGATCATCTGCACGGGTATTTTAAAAGCCGCGACCACGCCCAAAATCACGCAGATGAGCACGGCAACGGCGACCAAAGTCGCATGCTTTACTGACGCCGCTAACATTATTGCTCCCTCGCCTGAACAACAGTGACCGCTTGCCCTTGGCGTAATAATTCATTGCCTTGGGTAACTACTTTCATGCCTGGTTCAAGGCCACTAAGCACTTCAATATGGCCGTTAATCCGCTCGCCAATGCGCACAAAACGCCGCTGTGCTTTATCGGCGCTGATAACAAACACACTGTAGCCGCCATCTGGATGGCGCAGTAAGGCATCAGTAGGCACCACAACACTTTGCTCATCGGTTTTGTTTAGCACAATCTCTGCGCTTGCCGATAACCCCACTTGCAGCCCTGCTTGGGGTGGTACGGCTAAACGCAGTAAAAAGCTGCGACTGGCGCTATCTATCACTGGTACTTTGGCAATAACCTTAGCTGTAAACCCCCTTGACGCTTTCCCTGGCACCTCAAAGCGAACTTGCTTGGCAAGATCGATAGCGCCAAAATGCTCCTGAGGCATATGCAAATCCAGCCATAGTTGTTCGCTACTAACGAGCTCAAACACTGCTTGACCACGGGTCACCCACTCCCCAACATCAACAAAACGCTCAGCTACCACACCGTTAAAAGGGGCGTGCAGTTGCTGGCGCGCCAGCAATTCTTTGTGGTACCGTTCGTTGGCCTGTGCTTCTGTCAACGAAGCCTTGGCGCTTTGCAATGCGGCTTGCCTATCGGCCAGCTCCGTAGCTGCCATCAAAGCTTGTTGCGATAACGATTGGGCCTCGTTAAAGCGGCGCTGGGCGTCATCAACAGCGATACGAGCGCGTTGCTTGGCACCCGTCAATGCCTGTAACTGCGCCTGCACCAACGCCGCATCCAAAGATAACAGACGTGCGCCTTTTGCAATCTCATCACCAGCCTGGGCATGGATTTGCGTAACCACCCCGTCACTTAGGCTCGACAGTTGCGCATGACGCGCTGCGCGCAATGTTCCTGTCAACGCCAGGGTACGCTCGATAGATTGCGTATTGACCTCTTTAACAACCACATTCACTGCCGCTTGCGCAGATAAGCAGCCACTTATTAGTAGCAAACAGATGCACCATGCTCTGATCATCTTCATTCCTTTTACTCACACTTTTACTGGCTTTACGTAATGCTCAGCTAAAAGCTTTGCTAATAATGACGAAAAGGCAAATATGGAAACCTTTTCTTGAGCGCTTGAGGTTATCACAAATAAAAATCATTTCTATTTATTGCGATAGGCGCTTACACGAACAACTCAATAGCGGCGAAGGTATTGATAGTTGGCTCATACCTGTGCAGGCGTCATAATGGGGGAATTCGTTTCTAAGTTGTATTGATGTGTATGAGTTATTTGCTCGCAACCACCCTGCTTTGGGCATTTTCATTTAGCCTTATTGGCGTCTATTTAGCCGGGCAAGTAGACCCCTGGTTCTCGGTGTTAACCCGTATCGCGCTAGCGACCCTGGTGCTACTACCGTTTTTGAAGATTAGCCAGTTAAGCCTGTCGTTAACCTGGCGGCTGATGGCCATTGGTGGCGTTCAACTGGGGCTGATGTATGGCTTTTACTATCACTCTTTTTTATATCTCAGCGTCCCCGAGGTGCTGCTATTTACGGTGATGACTCCCCTGTATGTTACCCTGCTCAATGACGCACTAAATCGCCACTTTAATCTTGGCTTTTTCTGCGCTGCGTTATTGGCCATTATTGGTGCGGTGGCCATTCGTTACGACGGTATCAACCAAGGCTTTATGACTGGCTTTGCTATCGTCCAAGCCGCAAACCTGTGTTTTGCCAGTGGCCAAGTGCTGTATAAACGACTGATGCTCAAGCATCAGCACCTTTCTCAACATCATGTATTTGCTTGCTTTTTTATGGGTGCTTTGGTGGTCGCGTTAAGCTGTTTCGCTCTTTTTGCCAATACCGACAATCTCCCAAGTACACCCACGCAATGGGGCGTATTGATTTATTTAGGCCTTGTTGCCTCCGGGCTGGGCTACTTCGCGTGGAATAAAGGCGCAACCCAGGTCAATGTTGGCACCTTGGCGGTGATGAATAACCTTCTTATTCCTGCGGGGATCCTCGTTAACGTGCTCATTTGGAACCGCGATGCCGATGTGCTGCGTTTGAGTATTGGCGGCGCTATCATCATGGCCGCACTGGTGGTTAACGAAAAGTACCTGAGCCGAGGTCAATAACAATAACAGCAAGAGGGGTTACTCCCTCTTCATCGCCCGGCGATAACCGTACATTTTGACCGCTCGCCCTGCTCCTACTCGATAGAGGCCAATAGCATAATTAACACTATCACTTTTACTATCAAGTGATATACTTTGTAGTAATCATTTGGTGGAGAAAATCATGAATGCAATTGCATCCTTTAAGCCACAAAAGCACCCGGATGGATTTTGGCAGCAGCTTGGCATGCCAGCGCGTGGCGAGCGTTTATATCAAGCGTTAGAACAAGGATTGTCATTTGATATCTATGACCGCTTAGCCAAACTATCGGGAGTAGATAAAAGCACCATTGCCCAATCAGCCGTTATTGCCCCCGCAACCCTAAGGCGCAGAGCAAAATCGGGGCTTTTTAATAAGCAAGAAAGCGACCGCTTGTATCGCTTTGCCGAAGTGTATAAGGCGGCGCTCGATCTGTTCGAAGGCGATGGTGATGCCACCCGCACATGGTTAACCACAGCGAATCGTGGCCTAGGGCAAAAACGGCCGTTGGATATGCTGGCAACCATGGCTGAGTCAGAAGCGGTGATTAACCTTATCGGGCGCATGGAACACGGTGTATTTGCGTGATAAGTGGCTACCGTATTGTTAAGAAAAAGTGGGCGGACAAGGCCTTTGATGGCGAAGGTGCGCGGTTATTTGGCGGGCGCTGGAATAGTCCCGGACAACGCTGTGTTTACCTCGCCGCCAGCGAGTCACTGGCGATTCTAGAGATTCTGGTACACCTTAATCACAGTGCCATTCTCAGCGACTACAGACTATTTAAAATTAACTTTGCACGCCGTGATGTGCTCACCCTTGACGAGCAAGATTGGCCTGAAAACTGGCAAGAGAGTCCGGCCCCGGAAGAAACGGCTTTGATTGGCGATCAGTGGTTGCAAACGCAAGCCAGCTTGGCATTGAGCGTGCCCTCGACCATAGTCCCTCGAGAGTATAATTATTTACTTAACCCAAGCCACCCTGCTTTTGTTAAAGCAGAGCCCAATATTGAGGCCCTGCCCTTTCGCTTTGACCCGAGGCTGCTCGCTCGGGGCTAATAACACTCACTTCCACATACTACGCAGCACGTCATCTCGGCGGTAGTAATGGTGGTATAGCGCCGCTGCAATATGCATTATCACCAGCCCTATAAATCCCCATGCGGCCCAGCCATGCAGCTCTCGAAACAAGGAAAACAGTTCAATATCCACCGTTAACGCCGCCGGCAAGCGCACTATATCGAATACACTCACGGGACGCGCTGCAAAATATTGCATCAATAGCCCTGATAGTGGCATTAACACCATCAGCGTATACAACAGCCAATGAGACGCCTTAGCCGCGCAGCCTTGCCAAAAAGGTAAATCACTGGGTAAAGCGGGTATTGTACTGCGCCAGCGGACTAACAAGCGCACCAACACCAGTAGCGCAGCCGCTATGCCAAAACTTTTATGCAGCCACAACAGCTCATACTGCCATGGCTCAAGCGAGCGCACCATGACTAAACCCGCTGCTAACATGGCAATGATTAATAACGCCATCGCCCAATGCAATAAACGCATAGAAAGAGTAAATCGTGCTCCGTTAGTCATTGCTTAGCTCCTTTGCTTGACCACGCAATTGCTCCACAGCCCGGCGGCGGTACGACTCCGCATAAGCGGCCGAGCGCGCCCGAAGAATGGCATCTGCGGTGGGCGAGATACCCGATGGCAGCACCAAAGGGTCAAAGTTGATGCTGTGACACGCCGCGTCCTGCTGCGCTTGCCACTGAGTGATCACTATTTTCCCAGCGTTAATACGCGGACGCTCTGCTGGCCACTGAATTGCCGGATTACGCTCGTCGTCTTGGGCGCTAGCCAAGGTAAATAACCAGTCAAATACCACAGGTTGTTTTGCTAACCGCGCCTTAAGCTCTTGATGTAATGCGTTAGGCCCACTCAGCCCATCATCGGTGACTGACACCGTCGGCTGCATATGCCAACGCACAGGCTGGCGCTGCTCGTTGTCATCGACTAAATAAAACGCATTGATGCTGTGATAGGTCTCGGCTGCGAAGCTGCCACTGGGTTGGTAGCTATCTTTCCACGCCAAGAAATCAGCACTTTCGGGGTGCTCGGCGAAAAAGGTTTGAATAGCCTTGGGGCCCGATTTAATAGCCACAAGCTGCTGATAAAAATCCTGGGGATTGCTCACCGCCATCACCGGCGGAGTATTCATGGCAATGCGCCACTGCTCGCTTGCGCTGGTCGCGAAGCTCAACGCCAAACTGCGCACTGGCGCCTTTAAATCCGGTGCGGTAGGGTTATTGCCAGCAAGCGAAAAGCGACCCACAAACGGTGTCACCGAAGTGGCAAATATCTGGGCCGAAGAATATTGCGCAAGCGCGCCATTATTACGGAACTCGCCTTGCACACAAATCCCTTTAGCATGGGCTCGGCGAAAGCCCGGATGAACTGAATCCCCTTGTTGCAAATCCACAAACTGCTGTGCCGATACTTTATCACCGGCATGCAGCAATGGCGCGAACAGCAACGCCGCCCATAAATAACCTGACCTCATAATTTGCTTTCCCCTTGTTACAGATATATCTTGAATTAAAGATAATATGTATGAAATGCCGTTTTGGTTCACTAAAGATGCAAAATTTAGATAATATACAAGCGCTGTGGGCTCGGGAGATGCCACAATTAGATACTGCCACCATGGCATTAATTGGTCGTTTGCAAATCGCCCACAAGCATATGACCTTAGCAATGAGCAAAACATTTCGCCGCTACGGGCTTTCCGAAGCAGGCTTTGATGTGCTTGCGACGTTAAGACGCTCGGGCCCGCCTTATCGGCTCACACCCAATCAACTGTTAGCGCAAATGCTGGTAACCTCGGGCAGTATGACCAGCCGCCTAAACCAGCTGCAAAAACAGCAGCTGATCACTCGATCGCAAGATCAACAGGATAAGCGGATATGTTGGGTTCAGCTTACAGAGCAAGGTTTAGCACTTAGTAAAGAAGTGATCCAGGCTCATGTAGAGACCCAGCAAGCACTGCTAGCTGGGCTCAGCCGTGAGCAGCATCAGCAGCTGCTATCGGGTTTACAAGCCTATTTACAGCAAGTGGGCTTAGAGTAAATCGGCCACTCGCTGTTGCAGATGCGGCAGTATTTCTTGTTCGAACCACGGGTTACGCTTGAACCAGCGATTATTACGAGGGCTTGGGTGAGGTAATACTAAGGTATGTGGCCAGTAACTGCGCCAGTCTTGCACCGCAGCGGTGAGCGTTTTATAACGTTTGGGTAGATGATAAGCCATTGCATACTGACCAAGGACAAGAGTCAACTGCCGCTTAGGTAAGGCAGCTAACACCTGCTCTCGCCATGTTACAGCGCACTCTTCTCGCGGAGCTAAATCTCCGTACTGAGCGGTGCCAGGATAGCAAAACCCCATCGGCGCGATAGCGAATAAGCGCGGGTTATAAAATTGCTGCTCATTGACTCCTAACCATTGCCTGAGGCGATCGCCACTGGCGTCGGCAAACGGTTTGCCAGCCTGGTGAGCTCGCACTCCGGGTGCTTGACCAGCAATTAGAATAGGTGCCTCACTATCAAGTTGAATAATAGGCTTAGGCGCCAAAGGCAAATGCTCGGCACATAAAGTGCAAGCACGAATCTTATCTGCTAGTTGCATCTTCACTGAGGTATGTTGTTTTTGCTTAGCCTAAGGGCTAGCCACATATTGTGGCAACCCCCTTTACACTTTACCGAGTCATTCATTAGCAAAGTAGTTAGGTAGCATGTAGCGCAGTGAAAAAAACCAGCTTGGTCGGCACTCATCGCTTAGCCTGTGCTCCACAGATTCATTGAATATTTCTGCAATAACGTGAATATGACCGCCCTTTTGGCAAACATATTTTTGCACTCCCTGACGCTGATCGCTTGATAAAACTTGAGTCCCCACACCATCTTGCCACAGTAATTCCAGGTCGGTGTGCTGCGCTAATCGCTCAAGTAAATATGCGTATTGTCGCGGTGAACTATGCCCCGCATAGAAGCTTGAGATATACACTGGCTTAGTAGGAGCAAGAGTAGCTAATTGATCATTCAAGGCGCTGAGGTAATCGATTAACAATTGCTGTTTTGCATGGCTTTGCCAGTTAAGGTCATCGATTTCATCACTGATATACCAACCAGCAAATGCTGGCAGTTTAGTAAACGCTTGCCAGCGTCCGGCAACGTCGAGATGACGGTTATACAAGCCGCGCAGATAAAAGTGTAGTGCTCGAGGCTGCTGTTGAATGCGTTGGTAGTAGCTATTTTCATGATACAGCCCAACGACTATTTTTAATCCTTGAGCATTGGCTTGATGAAAAAGTTGCTGTAGTCGAGAGCGGCCCTCTTCATCAATGAACTGGCTATGCTCATGCTGGCTCCATTGCAGGGCAATGGTATCAATTTGACGCTCTCGTAACTGCAGCATTATTTCTTGCCATTGGCCCTTTGTTAGCTCGCTGTCGCTATTTAATGGCTGATAAATAACCACACTCGCTTGCACAGCTATACTGCATAGCAGCAACGCTATCATTGCTGTATATCGCCCTACCATGACCACTCCAGATTCAAACTTGCCACATTGTCGCCCTCTCGTTCACCGTTGAGAACATGCTGTACTAATAGTTTTAGCGAGGCCTGGCGGCGATATGCGGTTATATCATCACCTCCTGACCACCAATGCACCCCAACACCTGCACCTACGCGGGTATCTTGACGCTCACTCGAGCGCGTCCATTGACCGTTCACATAAGGTTGCCAAGTCAGCGCTTGCTGATTTTGAGTATGCAATTTAAAGTGATAACCACCTTGGTATTGTGCGAACTGCGCATCACGTCCAGACTTAAGCCAATGTGCGGCTTCCAAATACAAACTTTGTTGCAGCCACCCTTGTGCATCAGTTTGCCAATCCCGCGTATTGCCACCTAGACTGAATAAGTCCGTAGCGGCCTTAAGCAAGATATCGACATCGTTGTTGCGCAGCTGCCACTGCGGCTCGATAGCAAACTGGAGGTCGAGCGAAGCCAATGGCTGCCAGCTGTATCCTAGCGCGAGAGTGCTGTCATGTTGTTGGCTATCTTTTTGTACAAAAGCCCGTGCGTACCACTGATGAGTATCCTGCGCACGCCAGTGGTGCTGTAAATATTTGCTGTAACGCAGCTCTATAAACCCACCGTATCTCAAGCTTTGTGAGGTAGCGCCTATATCGATGGGCCTCAACTGCTCACCAAATTGTGCTTGCAGCAACCAACGTGATTGCGCCAATAAATCTCGCCGTAAGCGCTTGAGTTGTTGTTTAGGTTCCTGAGCAAGCTCCATGGTCTCCATGTTAGTCGCCGCGATAGTGGCATGATGCAGGGCATTATCTAACTCATTAGTCACAACATAACTATAGGCAAGCTGCTGGTGCATAGGGTAAAGGTCGAGTTGATTGGCCAGGTAATGCTGCATTAGCGGAGCCGCTTTTGCAGCGCGACCTACGTCAATATACAAGTATGCAAGCTCTGCTTGGGTGTGTAGCGCCAACGCCTCGGTAGGTTGGCGTTCGATATCGCTGAGCAGTGTGAACGTTTGCTGCGTTTTACCTTGGCGCCAGTATAGGCGAGCCAGAGCTATTTGCTCGGAAACATCGGGGTGGTTTTCAAGCAGCCACACTAAGCTCTTCTCTTGCGTATGTAGATCGTTAACATGCCGGGCAAGCTGCAGTTGTAATTGATAAAAGCTGATTGTTTTAGGCTCATGCAAACGCACTAAGCGGTGCAACCATGTCATCGCTTGCGTGTATTCGTCGACTTTCAACGCACTAGCAATAGCATTAAAAAAGTACGACTGCTCTGTCAGCTGCGAGTCAAGCTCTAGCCAGTACTCATACGCCCGCACATGCAAGCCAAGCACTTCACTCAAGTGAGCGAGTTGAAGCCGGCTTTCAGTGCTGCTTGGGTTTGTTGCTAAGGCCGCTTGGAACAACGCATACGCTCGCTCTTTATCGCGCTCAATAAAGCAATATCCTAATTGCTGTAAAGCTTGCTCTTTCGCAGGCTCAACCAACCATTGCGCAGCTAACTGACACTCACCAATAGCTGAGGCGAAGCTCATTAACGTCTGTCGCTGAGCTGGTGATGCTTGTCTTGATTGCGCTAAAGCAAGCGCATCACTGAGCGTATCCGACTGAGTTTTCTTGAGGCTTTGTAAGTAACGATAGGTCAGCTCAGCATCTTGATCTTGTTGTTGTGAAAAAGGCCAAAAGGGCGCCAATATATGTGTAACTAGCTCATACTGCCGACGCTGTATCGCCATATGCGATGCCTGCTTAGCATAGCTCAAGCGCTGAGGATAAAGGCGCGCTAATAACAGCCACTGCTGATAGGCCTTATCTTCATTACCGACTTTTTCATAACCTATGGCAAGTTGCCGCTGCTGCGCCTCACTCAGACTCTGCTGCGCCTCAAATATCGCCAGCCACTGACTGTGGTCTTCCATTGCTTGCGCCACTTGTACCGCTCTTGAGCGCCAAAACTCATCATTTTCGGCGTGTTGCAATGAGTAATCATACAGGCGTTGACGCCATTGCTGAGAGTAAGTCGAGACATAAGCCATGAGCACAAGTAACTGCTGCTCTTGTTCTATATTTAACTCGGCTTCACTTAATGCCGCTATGGTCCGCGATAAAACCTCAGGTTGCTGAGCTTGCATGGCAATATCGGCTCTTTGCAATAGGCGCGAGATAGCCCTTGGTAGCGCGGCATTAAGCGTCAAAGCAAGTGGCCAATCTTTGTTGTATATCGCCGCTTGCAACCATTGGCGACGCTCCTGCTCACTCAAAACAGCGTGTTGCTGATAGAGGCTAAACTGCTCACTAGCCACCTTGAAATGCTGCGCTCCTAAAAGCGCTTGTATCAAGTGTTTACGCACACTGGCTTGCTGCTCTGGATGAGTTATATCATTAATACAACTGGCAACTGCGTCATACTTTTTTTCGTTTAGCAGTGCGAAACAATAGGCTGGGCGAACTTCTTCGAGCCCGTAACGAGAGATCACTCGATGGATGAACTGCGCGCGAGCTCGTTCGCTTATCATTTGTGCACTTAACGCAGCTAATTCGGTGCGCTGGGTGATACTAAAGCGCTCATCTGCCAAAAGCTTATCGGTGTACACAATAAACAACTCTGCTTGATGCTTAAGCCCAAGTTGCTGAAAGTGTAACAATACTTCGCGCCATTTCCGCTGCCCCATAAGCACTTGTTGGTACTGGTCTATAAGCTTAGATAACTGAGGCCAATGTTGCTGCTGGGCCGCAACAAATAACAATCGCTCCACTACATAGGGGTTATTCGGCGTTACAGCTAATGCCTTATTCAACTCTTCATTAGCGAGCTCATAACGACCCTCATCAATATAGCGGTACGCCATATCGACATAAGGATAAAGTAAGAACTGAGTATGCTCAGGGTATCCTTTACCGGCCTCAAAACTAGGTGCTGATAACGCTGTCATTGAGGTCAATAGAAAAAGCCACAGAAGTTTCATAACGACACCTCTGATGAACTCGCTGGCTTGTCACTTGCCAAAGGTCTGCGCATAATGCGCTGCGCTAGTTCAAGGGTTTGCTCATCAATGACACCTTTGGCAATAAGATAGTCACCCACCCCTGAGTCGCTATTTTCCTGGCCAATCATCACTTGGTTAGCAACGGAGGGGCTGAGCATAGCCACTTCGCTAATTGCTTCAAACTCACTGTAATGGGCATTTACAAAATGCGGCCAATCCGAACGACGAGCACGACGCTGAAGATTCGCATAGCTGTAGGCCGAGTCATCACTAAAATGCATTTTGAGCGCCACGGTGACCTGTCCCGGCTGGGCAATATAATACCTAACTTTATGTCCGACTTTCCGGCTTATAGCCCCTAAGGCCACCGGCGACAAGTGCTGTTCACTCGCAATATGTAGTACACCTTTTTCCAGGAACAATCCAATAATGGCGTAGCGCACAGCGACCGCTTTATGAATACCGAGCTCACTTTGCTCTGGCGTAGACAGGGGCGGGCAAGAGCGATATTCAACGCCCGCCTGCTCGGCTATCGCTTGCGCTAATTGCTCACCGCTGAGCACGCCTTGCTGCATTAAATAACGCCCAAGTTTTACTCTGCCCTGCCCTTGCGTGAGCGCATTGTGCAGTTGCTCTTTGTTAATAGCCCCTGCTGAGAGCAATATTTCACCCAGAGGTCGATAGCTTGCCCGTGTTTCCCCTAATGATGGAAAGTCATGACTGGTTTTGTCCCAAGCTACGCGTTTAACATCACCCATTTCGAGAATTTGTCTCACAGCACGAATATTGGCAAAGAAGTTAATAATATTGCCCCACACCATACGTGGGATCGAAAGGACCCCTTGAATACACCCGTAATAGCGCGTAACAAATACAAAGCGTTGTAGCATGCGATTAGCTAGCAGCACGGCATTAGCCCACAACACCGCACTTAGCCAGGGCTCATCACCATAAATTGAGAGAAAGTTATAAGCACTGCCGGAGAGTTGTTGGTAACCCCAAATACAGGCGAGCTGAAATAACACCAGTAGCGCGACAAAGCCAATGAAGTTAGTGAGACCGCCGCGACGGTCCCGCCAAAGAAAGTAATTTAATTTCCAATCTCGCGTCCATGCATGGGATTTCATACCCTGAAATACGATACCAATGATCCATCGCGATTTTTGCCGCACGGCTGTGGTGAACGTATTCGGGAAGTACTCCCGTACACAAACTACGCTGCTATAACTTGCAGATTTCAGGCTCCCCTTATTGATCTGCTGCTTGTGCGTGTCGGTCAGCACAGGAAAATGAATGAAGACTTCTGACATGCCGTGTTGCTTGAGGCGAAAGCCAATGTCGTAATCTTCAGTTAAACTTTGTACATCGAAGGCGATACCATCGCCTTGCTCGATAAGCAATTGAATTGCCTGGCGACTAAAACAAGTGCCAACGCCAGCACTTGGGACTTGCCCAACCAAGGCTTCTCGCACGGGCACGTCTTTGCCATGAATTTCTGCAAATTCATCTAGATAGCTGCCACTGGTAAACTCATACCATTGTCGCTCGAATGGAAATACTGGCAGTTGAATGAGATCTTTACGCTCAACGAGGTAGTTGAATAAACGCATTTCCATGGCACTGAGTACATCTTCTGCGTCATGAAGAATAAACCCTTGGAAGGCAAATTTTGCTTGCGATTCGAAGGTAAATATAGAGGCGATGATATTATTGAGGCAATCCGCCTTACTCGTTGGCCCAGGGCGCGCGCACACCACTTTGTGGACATTAGGAAATCGCGCGCATACGGCGTCAACATCAGCTTGAGTCTTGTCGTCGTTAGGGTAAGTACCAACAAATATATGATAGTTCTCGTAATCTAATGTCGATGCCGCCAGTTCCGCCATCGGTCCTACAACTCCGTGTTCTTGCCATGCAGGTACCATAATTGCGAGCGGTTGCTCGGCTTTCTCTTTCAACTTTGAATAGTGCAGCTTGGGGTGTTTGCGATAGATGACCAATCGCCGGTAGCATTTCCGCCCCCAGTACACGAGGTCAATAAACAGATCGTCTAAACCAAAAATAAGCAGTAAAACGCTTAACGCATATACCACATATTTAAGTACAAAGAGGTAACTCGCGAACCAATACAACACATCCACAACAACAGCACTTCCTAGAACAACACAAAACTAGTAAAAAAGAGTGAGCGATCTTATAGCAAAAAAGCATAAATAGGAACGCAAAAAAGGCCATTGAAATGACGTGTAATATTATGAATTATAAGGGTTTTAATAAAAAACATCGTGTTAACCGTGAGCCAACAATTAACTAACGGTTCATTTTCAATTCATTTAAGCAAATACGAATCACTATCTTTTAGCTTTATAATCTATATAATGGCTCGTTTTTGGTACAACAGCCTGCAGACTATGGATTTTCAGTTATCACCCTGGCTTATCAAGTTACGTATCGCCAGCTCTCATTATCGCGCCCTTGTGGTTTATCGCTTTATTGCCGCCATTGTTGGAGGCTACTTATTAACTGCCTTAAGCACAGCTGTTTTAGGGGTCGCCCTGCCATTACAACCTAGTGACGCGGTATTACTGGCTGTAAGCTTATCGATATTGATATATGCCTGTATCTTCATCTATGCCTTTAGTGTGCGCTCTGTCGCTAAGGTATGGATCACTATTTTACTAACTAGTGCAGCGCTCACCGCTCTGCTGGCATTCATGGAGGAATGGCTATGAAGGACACCTTCTTTCGTTCAATGACATGGCTACACACCTGGGTAGGTTTATTGGTCTGTTGGTTACTCTTTCTCATATTTATTGCCGGCACGCTTGCGTTTTTCCGTTGGGAACTCAACTTTTGGGCTAAACCTGAGATACATCATTTTGAACAGCCCCAGCAGCGTGTTGCCGCGCAGCAAGCTCAGATAACCCAAGGATTTGCATACTTACAGCAACAGGCACCTAAGTCCGAACGCTGGAATATTTCCTTGGCTGATGAGCGTAAAGACTGGCTTACCTACTCTTACCAAGAGCCACGTGAGCCCGGTAAACGTGCGCCTTGGCAAGACTATTATGTCAATCCTAAAACGCTAGAGGGGGTCGATACAGTCAGAGAATCCAAAGGTGGGCATTTCTTTTATCGCCTGCACTTTGATTTGCATTACCTCGACGTCAGAACAGCACGTTGGCTGGTCTGTTTTGCCAGCTTGTTTATGCTTATTGCGCTAATAACTGGGGTGGTCATTCATAAACGGATCTTTAAGGATTTATTTAGCTTGCGCACCAATAAAGGCGTACGCAGCTGGCTTGATAGCCATAACTTATCGTCTGTGCTAGCGCTGCCTTTTCATATCATGATCACCTATACAGGGCTTATTACCCTTATTTTTATGCTCTTCCCCTACCCGACGATGACCGCCTACGACGATGGTTTACGCGGCTTCTATGCCGATGTATTTAACTTTCAGCGCACCGAGCCTGCCAACGAGCCCACAGCCATGGTGGGTGTTAATACACTGCTGGATCAACTTTATACTAAGTGGCCGGATGCAGATATAAGGCAAGTACGTATTGACCACCCTAACGATCGCAGTGCATCGGTACGCTTTATTATTGATAGCGGCAAGGCCATTGTCGACAGGCCGCCAAGCATCACGTTTAACGCCACGACGGGCGAGGTGATAGACATTAATGAAGTAGATAGAAGCGTTAGTGAAGCCATCTACGATGGCATGATAGCCTTGCATGCGGCGCGCATGGCACAGCCCGTGTTGCGCTGGCTTTACGTATTATGCGGTTTAGCAGGGTGTATCATGATAGCGAGCGGCGCAATCATGTGGGCAAAACGCTTACACCAACGCAATAAAAAGCAGCGCCCCGCGATAGGTCTACGTACAGTTGATAGCCTTAACCTGGGTACGTTTATGGGCTTGCCTTTAGCAACCTTGGCATTTTTTTATGCCAATCGGTTATTGCCAATGAATGTGAGTGAGCGCGCCGACAAAGAAATACTCGCTTTCTTTTTAACCTGGGCAGCGGTGCAAGCATGGGCGGTATTCAAGCCTTATAGTTGGCGATTATTAAATGCCATCATTGCTGGCGCCTGTATCGGTCTTGTTGCCATTAACAGCATGACCACGCAGGGCAGTTTGCTGCACTTTATTGGTAGCCAGCAATGGACTTTGTTGGGTTTCGATTTAGTTTGTTTATTTGCAGCAACCTGCTTCGCCTACGCGGCCTATCGTGGTAACCGCAAGCAGCGCACTTGGTTGGGCTCGTTAGAGGAGTTAAGCGTATGATAGAACTGCTTTGCTTTATACTGTGTATCATCGCTTTTAGTTGCTTTGCGCATGCCAAAGCAACCCATTACCGAGATATATATGGTGTGCGCCCCAATGCTCGGTTAGTTAGTAAAATTTTGATCTGTGCTTGGATCAGTATTTTACTAAGCATGACCATAGCGATTGCCGCGCTGGGTAGTTATGGGGTACTACTGTTCTGCGGGTTTATGGCGGTCAGTGTATTGGCCATCACACTGTGTCTTAGTTTCAGCCCGAAATGGCTAAAAGCACTGACCTTTTGCTGCACGGCTTCACTACTAGCAGTGCTTACAACTATTCTGATTGCCAGTCAATAAACCGAATTTTTACTAAGTTTCTAGATCAGTATTTTACTAATAAGTAGGTAAAATACTGATCTGTAAACCCCCTTTACATTTTATATCTGAATTATCAGTTAGCAGCGAACTTATCGCAGGTATATTATTGCTGCACCTCAATCAAATTTTCTACCGCAAACCCCGATGATCTAAGTTGCTCTTTAAAGTCTTCTAAACGCTGCTCATCAACTTCTTTTTCACGCGCGAGTAACCATGCATAGTCGGTGTTATAACCACTCACATAAGCATATTGATAGTTTTTTTGGTCTAATCCAAACACAACATATGAGGAATAAAAGGGGCCGAAGAAAGAGACTTTAAGATGACCAGTATTCGTATCGCCAACAAACTTGGCTTTACCTTCAGCTTGAGACCATTGTTGCTCTTCTGCGTTAAAGCCGCGATTAATGACCTTGACGCTGCCATCATCATTCTGGCTGTACGTCGCAGTGACGCGACTTAAGCCTTCTTCAAAAGGGTGGGGCATACGGGCTATTTCATACCATGTGCCCATGTAACGCTCTAAATTAAAAGGGCTAACTGGGGACACCTTGTCAGGTACAGAAGTACAAGCAGTTAATACAACCGTTAGTAAAATTATGATCTGTGCGCGCATAGCATGAGCTCCAAGTAAATATAGTCTTTAATCGGGTATAACCGAACAATACAGTAATGACCTCTGTACGAGATAAAGCTTATAACCGCTTAAAAATCATAGCAATAATTTACTATCTTGCTTAAGATCAGTTTTTTACTAAGTGCTTCAAGCGATAGGTAGTATTAGGTGACAATAAAAGCGATAGGCCTAGGGCAAAGCGATGCGGCAATCAGAGTGTATGTAAAAAACCGCCCAAACCTGATTCAGTTTCAAACTTTAAGCGATACCTTGCCATTGCAAGCAGGGCAAATAGCACAAATAAACGCAGAGGCAGGGAACGGTTGGCGAAAAGTATTTAATGTCTATGCAAAGTGGCTATATCAACTAGCTCCTAGTTGTTTGGCCTTAAAAAGTGTAGACACATGGCAACAATTTAGAGATCAAACACTACTGCAAAACCACTCACAAACGGCGTTGCTCTTTAGCGAGCCTGACGTAACCGACCCTGACGCAGCGCTACATATTATTGCCGGAAAAACTCATGCTAAAGAGCTCGCAGCAAATGAACAACTTGGTATAAATCTGATCTGGCTTAACGATGAGTTCGCTATATCGCCCACACAACGTATTATCGTGTGCCCCTATTTTGATTACCGACAACTCAATAACGCCAAAATCGATATTCTTTGTGAGCTCATCCACACCCATATCAAGTTATAGGATGGTCCTTAGGCGACACCACGAAAGTATAAAAATTGACTACACTGTAAGAAGTTACCATGTAGGCGAGATACCAAGTGAAGATATTAGTCGTTGATGATATGCCGTTAATGCGCCATGTACTTATTAATATGCTGCGTAAACTGGACTACGACGATATCGTAGAGGCCACCGATGGTGAGCAGGCACTGTCGTTATTGGAAAAAACCCAGTTTGACCTAGTACTGACCGACCTCAACATGCCAAAGGTCAATGGCAAAGACTTATTTCTTACTATTCGCAAACACGATGACTGGGGTTATATTCCAGTCATCGTAGTGACCTGCGAAGATAAGAAAGAGGTAGTGACTGATATGATTAGCGCTAAGGTTGATGGTTTCATCATTAAGCCGTTTTGTTTAAACACGCTGAAAAAACAGCTTGAGCGCCTTAAAAAGCTACATCACACTACGACTGACAACGTATTGCATAACCAGTAAAGCCTAGCGCTTTGAAGTAGCAGCGGGCGATACCATAACCACACTGTTCAAGTAGTTCAGCCAAACGCATACGATCCAGTGGGTAAAACTCATGCTCTAGATTGTGGCGCATACGCTCGACACCCGCATCACTTAACCCTAATTGTTGGCAAACAATGAACTGCGCATCACGTTCAAACTGAGTTTCAGGCTTCATCAAATCGGCAAGCCACAACCATGCTTGGGGAGCTAATTGCTGGCGTATCGATTTTAATAACGCTGCTTTATCACCATTATCTGCCAAGAAATGTAATACCAATAGGCACAACGCACCGTCAAATTGTTGCTTTAATTGGCCAATATCACCACAATGGCATGTTACCCGCGCGCTTATTCCCGCTTCATCAAAGCGCTGCTCAGCTATTGCCAACATATCAGCGGAAATATCCTGAGCCACAAAGTGCATATTGGGGTTTGCTTTGGCAAGCGCCACCACTTCTTTGCCTGTGCCCGCACCCACGACTAAAACGGACGCCGACGAGCTTAACTGAGCTTGGCACTGCGCTTGTGTGAGCTGATGCAACAACTCATAACCGGGCACTAGACGGCTTATACGCTCGTCGTAATTAGTCGCTTCTTCACCTTGAAAACTAGGCATAATACCTCCTTGATTTAATATCGACTACAGCGATGACTGTGTTCATTAGCATAGCGCAAGCACATGAACTAAGAATGATTATTCACACTCCACCACAGAGTAACCACCGGGGCGTTTGCGTACCTTCACCTGCGTTGCGACACGTTCAGTAAGTTGCGGTATGTGCGATATCACCCCGACTTTGCGGCCCTGCGCTTGCAGGTTATCAAGTGCATCCATAGCAATGCTCAATGTTTCACTGTCCAATGTGCCAAACCCCTCATCAATAAACAAGGACTCAATTTTGACCTTATTGGACGATAGCGACGCCAACCCTAAGGCGAGAGCTAATGACACTAAAAAAGATTCACCACCGGAGAGGGTATTCACGCTGCGTTGCTCATCAGCCATATCGTGATCAATGATAGCTATATCGAGCGTGCCCGTAATACGAGTGAGACGGTAGCGCTTCGACAAGGCGTGTAAATGTTGGTTAGCGTAGCCAAGCAATATAGCCAAAGTTTGGCTTTGCACTAAGTTTCGCAATCGCTTCCCTTGGGCATCACCTAGTGCGCTGTTTAAGGTAGTCCAAGTAGCAAGTTGCTGTTGTAGCTCTTTCAACTGCTCTCCTTGCTCGGCTAAGCGTTCGACGTTTTGCCGATGATTTTCTAGTCGTGCACCGAGTAAGGTTAAGGCTTGCTGACTGTCATCGAACTGCTTATCCAATTGCCGCTTTTGCGCTTCAAGCTCTGTTAAATTTTTGTCCGGACGGCTTTTTACTAACTGTTGTAAGCGACTCTCACTGTGTTCTAGCTGAGCCTGAAAACGCACTTGGGTTTGCTCTAATGTTGCATGCTCAGTGAGTACTGCTTGTACTTGTTGCTTGTCTTGAGTTAGTAAATTTTTGATCTGCTCAATTGTTAAGGCCTCATCAAAGGCTCTGTAGTCCTGGTACCAGACATCAAAGGCTTTTTTTAACTCTTCAATGTCTTGTTGTAACTGGGAACAATTTTTTACTAAGTGCTGGTATTCACTTTGCTCTTGCTCATACCGGCGCTGCTGCTGCTGACACGCTGCTTGTTGCGTGTCTAGTGTCTGCTGAGCCTTTTCGATGGACTCTTCCAGCTCCTCTAGTTGCGCTTTGGGATCTTGCCCATGAGCTATAAGAGTACTGCGCTCGGTTAGTAAATGAGTGATCTCTTGTTCTTGCATTTGCAGTTGCTCGCCCAGCTTTTGCTGCTGAGATTGCAGTGACTCTAGCTTAGTAAAAATCTGATCTCGCTGCTGATTAAGCTGCGTAGCCTGTTGTTGGGCTCGGGCGTACTCATTTTGCAGCTGCTCAAATTGCTGTTTTTGCTCAACCAATTGCTGCCAAAGTCGCGCAAGCTGATGCAGACTATCTTGCCACCATGGCGCTTCACTGAAGTGCTCTCGTAGCTCTGTGATGCTCTGCTGGCATTGCTGCTGCTCAGTTTCAAGTTCGTAAGCAAGACGCTGCGTTTGTAGCTGCAGTTGCTGACGTCGCTGCTCACAGCTTTGTAATTGCCCCTGCAATTCGCCGCTATTTTGTTGCTGAACCTTTAACTCAGATCGTAATTTTACTAACTGTTGCTCTAACTGTTCCAACTGCTGATATTGCTGTTGGATATCCGCAATGGGCTTAGTAAAATCCTGATCGCTAAGCTCATCAAGGGATTTACCTTGAATAAAGGGCTCTAACTGCTGCGCGAATTGTTGTAGCTGCGACTTCAGCTGTTGCTCAGTAGCGCTGACATTATCAATTTGTTGCTGTGCTAACTGGATCTCGGTTTGCAAAGCATGCCGCTTAGTATAATGCTGATCCAGATTCTTTTGGGCCGTTGCGTAAGCCTGTTCAAAGTCAGCTAATAACGCAGCAAAAGCATGATTATTGTCATCATTTTCTGCAAAAGGATGATGTTCAGAACCACACACCATACAAGGATCACCACTCTTAAGCTGAGTACGTAAATGCGTGATCTGCTCGCTTGCACGCAGTTTAACCTGCTCATAAGCCTGGCGTGCATGCGACAATTGCTGCTCTAAAACTGAGTGATGTTGCGAAGCCTCATGCAGCTGTTGTTGCTTTTGTTCAAGCTCTGCATGAAGAGATTGCTGTTGATGACGCACAGTTACAAGCTGACGGTTACTACTATGCCATTGTTGAAAACGCTCCAAGGCCTGTTGCCATGTGCCTAACTGGCGCTGAAGCTCAGTTGCAGAAAAGGCTTCAGGCTGCGGCTGTAAACTTACTATTTGCTGCTCAAGTGCTTGTATCGACTGCTGGAATGTGGTGTTTTCTTCATTGAGTGTGGCAAGGCTTTGATCAAGCTTCGAAAGCTCGTTATTAGATGCCTGTAACTGCTCGTTTTTTTCTTTATATGTAGCATCATAACTATTAATACGCTGCCAAAGATGATGGTAATGAGACCAATTTTTTACTAACTCAGCGAGCCAAGGTTGTGATTCTAATTGCGTCGTGTATTCATCAAGGCGTCTATTGCTTTCATCCACTTGTGCAGCGAGGTTTTGGCTTTGCTGCGTCAATTGCAGCTGCTGTGCGCTCGTCTGCTCGAACTCAGAGCGTTTTGCCGCGAGCACCTCCTTCTTTTGTGCAATTTTTACATCCAGTGCCACGGCGGCATTGAGTTTTTCTTTGCGCTGCGCATATTGCTGTTGCGCATGGCGCAGCTGTTGTTGTGCTAATTGTTGCTGCTGTTCGCCGTGTTGCCATACACTTTTAGCATCACTGCGTGTTAGCTCTTCTTGGCGAGTTTGCTGCTGCGCCAAACGCTGTTGCAATCGTGCTGTGGAAGTAAGGTTATCTTCAATTTGCCAACATTGCTTAACTCGCTGAGCCTCTCTCACCCTGGGTTCTAATCGCTCTAGGCTGTTACTCGTAGTTTGTATACGCTGTTGAAGGTCAGCGATTTCATGTTGTAATTGTTGCTCAGCTGCGAACCACTGGAGGTGTTTAGCAACTTGTTCTCGTCGTTTTTGGCATTGTTGCTGCTGCTCGATATACTGATGTTGCTGCTCGTTAAGCTCCTGTAATTGTTGCTCATCGAGAATATCAACCGTATCCATAGAAGCCTTAAATGCCTCGACGTCATTAAGCTTGGCTTTGTAACCAGAATACACGCGTTGACCTACAACGGAGTACTTTTGTGTACCACTTAAACGCTCAAGCAATACTGCACGCTCATCGCCTTGCGCACGTAAAAAAGCAGAAAACTCATTTTGTGCTAGCATCACCGCCCGCGTGAACTGCTCGAAGTTAAGCCCAACTAACCGTTCAATGGTTTTTTTTGTCTCGAGCTTACCATCACTCACCAACTGCTCTTGCGGCATAAGGTAAAGTGCATGAGTGGGTGCTTGTAATTTACCGTTTGGTTTTTTACGTGCTCGGCTCACTTGCCAGAGAGCGCGATAATGAGCGCCATCGATAGCCACAAAATCAACTTTGACCCATCCTATACCGGTACCACGACGCAATAGGTGGCGCGGATCATTGAGGCGCACATTGTCGCCATTAAAGTCTACTTTTTGTGTGCTTTCATTGCTCAACCGGGCGGTTTTATCATATAAGCCTAAACACAGCGCATCCAATATAGTGCTTTTTCCAGCCCCTGTGTCACCAGTTATGGCAAACAAACCAGCGTCACGCAGGGGAGGGCGGCTGAAATCGATGTCTGCGTCTAATAATGATGCTAAATTATGAATTTGCAGGCGATTAATCTTCATTATTCCCCTCCTGCTCAACATCCTCAACTAACTGCGCAAACAAGTCTCTAACCTCATTGGTAATATCGTGATCTTCAAGCTCATCATGCTCGTTGACGGCTTCACTCAATAAGTGCGCAGCGTCTAGGCGCTCTACTTGCGATAAGTCTTGTAGTTCAAGTTCATCGTTTTTACTCTCCCGTTGCGAGCGCACCCGTTCCACGCCACAAAAAAGTAAATCTTTGCCTTGAAGTGCAAGCTCGATTTGCTCGCGAAAGTCGGTGGCAAGCTCTTTACTCGAGAGGCGAACGCGAATGTACCCTTGCTCATCATCAGGGCCGGGTAACTGCCGAATCTGCTCACATACTTGAGCTAGCGGCAGTAGGGTAGCCTCGGGAACAAGGTGTAATTGCCGATGCCGAGGAATGTAAAGGGGGTTGACACTTTGCAAGGCATTATCTTGTACCTCTAACAGCAAAACTTGGTGATGATATTGACGTTCCGAAAACGACATCGCGAAGGGCGTGCCACTGTAACGAATGTATTCTTTAGCATTAACACTTTGCGCTTTATGCAAGTGGCCGAGGGCAACATAACAGGCTTGGGGCGGAAAAACATCAGCGCCAATGGCATCTTCACCGCCAATAACTAAAGCGCGCTCTGAGTCTTCGCTGACAGTGGCACCCCGAGCATGTAGATGGCCCATGGCGATAACATTGGAGTCGTCCTCAAGCTGACATTGCTCAAGCATAAGTTGGTAGGCCTCTTTGACCGCCTGAGCATAACTCATTTGTGCATCAGGGATATCACTGGCTCGCAGATAGGGCAAGGCAAGAATCGCACAGTGCTGATCACCACAAGTAATGTTAATGACACTCAACTCGGGCCGCTGAAAATCAAAGCGACCGACTACATGAGTGTCAAACTGTGCCAGTAATGGCTGTGCTGTGGTAATGCGTTTCGCACTATCATGATTACCGGCAATAATCACTATATGTAGGGTAGGGCAGGCCGCCTTAGCCGCTTTAACAAATTCATAAAGCTGATTCTCCGCTTGTGTTGGCGGAGTGGCAGTGTGATAGATATCGCCGCTAATCAACAGTACGTCAACAGCTTGGCGATTTAATTCACCAATAAGCCAGGTTAGAAAGGCGTGATGTTCTTGCACTCGAGTATGCTCATAAAAAAGCTGACCCAAGTGCCAATCAGAGGTATGGAGTAAGCGCATCAGTACGTTAAATTATTTGCTATTGCGCCCACTATAGCATGGAACAGCACGCGTTTAAGCGTGCTTGTGTCAGTGTGTTACTTGCCACCAAGTAACTATAATAACCGGTATTACTATCGCTAATGCGGTTAAAGGCAAACGCATATTTCGCTGGTATTTCGCTTTTAAACGACGAATTGCGGTGTTTTCATCACATGCTGCCACTTTATCAATGTAAAAATACCCATTGTCTAAGTATTGTTTACAATGCTGCTCATTTGCAGGAATGGCTATTAACTCGTCTTTCTTTTTGAGGACATAAAAATCCATAGCACCACCAATTTTATACCTTGCTATGTGAGCGAATTGAGTGAACTTCCTATCGCTTACTTTATGTTTCAGCCCAGTCAAAGCACGACTTGTTAGGCTGATAATCCTTGTTTTTATTGTTCACGAATTAAAAAAGTGGGGGATTCTAAAATTAATTAAAATGCAATTGCAACCTTTAATGGGAAAATCCCACGAAAAAAACTGGAAACCCCCTTTACAGATAATAACTACAGCATTTTTTATACCACTTTTAGCATTAGATTGGTCGCGCTTGTATGCACTTCATCGCGTCTCAGTTGCAGCATTTGGCTACTTTTGCAACAGTGTCACAAATAGCAAAAAACACTGTGTTTATGATGAATAAAAATAATAAAACCTTAGTTCTGCTTGGGGCGCTCACTTTGATTAGCCAAGGGGTGATGGCCAATGTAATGCAAACCAAGGGGAATTTCGAAGATAAGTTTCGCCAACTAGACGAGTCCCTGCCTACTGCAAATAGCTACCGAAGTGCCGCTGGCGCCCCGGGGGAAAATTATTGGCAGCAGCAAGTGGATTACGATATAGACGTCACCCTAGATGAAAAAGCACGACGTTTGAGTGCCAGTCAGCGTATCGAGTACACCAATAACTCTCCGCACACCCTGCGTTACTTGTGGCTCCAGCTAGATCAAAATATATATAAGGCAGACTCAATTGCTGAGCGCAGTAAAACCTTCAAGTCTGGGCTTGAGGCTCAGCCTGTAGGTAAACCCAGTAAGCTGAGCTTGTCGGCCCTGCGACGCATGCAATTTCTCGCCGACAATGAGCCGGGGTTCGTGCTCAGCAATATCAAAGATGAGGACGGGGATGATCTCAAAGCCACTGTTGTCGACACCCTTATGCGCGTCGATTTAAACCAGCCTCTGAGACCAGGACAAAGTACCGAATTGAGCATGGACTTTGCGTTTAATATTGTTGAAGAAGACGCCGTGGGCGCTCGCAATGGCTATGAACACTTTGAAAAAGACGGCAATGACATCTTTTTGTTAGCGCAGTGGTTTCCGCGTTTGGCGGCTTACACCGATTATGAAGCATGGACCAATAAAGCATTTTTAGGGCGTGGCGAATTCACCTTAGAATTTGGCGATTATGATGTTGAAATCACCGTGCCGGCAGATCATATTGTCTCCGCGACTGGTACCCTGGATAACCCAGGCTCGGTCCTTAACCGCACCCAGCGCCAACGCTTAGAACAGGCAAAAAATGCTGAGCGTCCGGTCTTTATCGTGACCGAAGAAGAGGCCTTAGAGAACGAAAAATCAGCCACACAAGAGACCAAGACTTGGCGTTTTAAGGCCGATAATGTACGCGACTTTGCGTGGGCATCATCACGAAAATTTATGTGGGATGCGAAAGGCTATCATCAAGGTGGCGACGAACAACCGCTGGTGATGGCGATGTCGTTTTATCCAAAAGAGGGCGGCGACCTATGGAAAAAATACTCCACCGAAGCGGTGATCCATACCATGGAGGTATACTCTCGCTATTCATTTGATTATCCATATCCGGTCGCCCAATCAGTAAATGGTCCTGTGGGCGGCATGGAGTACCCGATGATCACCTTCAACGGGCCACGCACGGAGTTGCGCGATGACGGCTCTCGCACTTACTCCCAAGCAGAGAAACGTTTTCTCATTGGTGTTGTTATACACGAAGTTGGGCACATCTATTTCCCCATGATCGTTAACTCAGATGAGCGTCAATGGACTTGGATGGATGAGGGATTAAACAGTTTCCTTGACGGAGTTGCTGGACGCGAGTGGGATCCAGATATTCCTTGGGGAGTAGAGCCTCGCGATATTGTCGAGTACATGAAATCTGAACATCAAGTGCCGATTATGACACAATCAGACAGTGTGCTGCGCCTTGGGCCCAATGCCTACACTAAGCCAGCAGCGGCCCTTAATATTCTCCGCGAGGTAATTTTAGGGCGCGAGTTATTTGACTTTGCCTTTAAAGAATATGCCAACCGCTGGAAATACAAACGACCCACTCCCGCTGACTTTTTCCGCACCATGGAAGAAGCCTCAGGTGTCGACCTAGACTGGTTTTGGCGAGGCTGGTTCTATAGCACCGATCACGTCGATATCGCTTTAGATAAGGTATACAAGCTGCGTTTGGACACCATGAACCCAGATGTCGATTTTAACCGCCTGCGTGAGATTGAGAAAAATAAGCCGACGTCATTGTTTGTTGAGCGCAACAAGCGTGAGGGCCGTGACTTGTGGATAGATAAAAACCCCGATGTACGCGACTTTTACGACAGTAACGATCGCTTCACCGTGACCAATAAAGAGCGTAATGACTATCAAAAGATGCTCAGCAAGCTAGATCCATGGGAACGTCGCACCTTAGACAGAGCAGTAGCCGAGGACAACAACTATTACGTGATGCAATTTAGCAACATGGGCGGCCTGGTTATGCCCATTTTACTCGAGCTTAGCTACACCGATGGCACCACAGAGCAACGTTACATTCCAGCCGAAATCTGGCGCCGTAATGCCAAACAGGTGGAAAAGCTGATAGTGACCGACAAGGGTAAAGAAATTGCCAGTATAGCCGTCGACCCGGGCTGGGAAACCGCAGATGTAGATGTGTCTAATAACTATTACCCACGACGTATCATGGAATCGCGTATCGAGACCTACAAGCGCAAGAAGAGCAAGGCCAAGGTCAGTCGTGACATCATGCACGATGTTAAAACCGAGCTCAAAGAGGCTAACGAAGAGGAACAACAGCCATAATGCGTATTATCGTGCTTTTATCGGTGCTGCTATTTAGCAGCGCCAGCTTGGCTCACCAATTAAAAAACTCGGTGACCACCGTGCTGTTCAATCAACGCACTGAACATATTGAGCTGATGCATCGATTTTATCTTCATGACACAGAGCATGCCGTCGAAGACCTATTTGGCAATCAAGCCGATATGTTAAAGCATGCAAATGACCAACAAAAATTTGCCGACTATGTAGCCGAACAAGTGGCGATAACCGACCCCAACGATCAGCCTTTGCAGTTGAGCAATGTTGGCTTTGAAGTGGATGGTAAGTTTTTTTGGGTGTACCAAGAGGCAGCGATGCCAAAGCAGCCGCTGAAGGGCCTGAAAATGACGCACGGGGCACTACATGAACTGTGGCCTGCGCAAATTAATATGGTCAATATAGAGGGCAAAGGCAAAGTGCGAACTTTGTACTTTGAACGCCAGAACCAGTGGCATAGCGTCACCTTCTAAGCGCTTCCCCCAACCAGCGTGCACATCAGGGAAGATGTCGATGTGCGCGTTTTTTCCTGCTATGGTTGCGCTTATAGCGGTGCAAGGTCGTATCATTGCAACCATATAGTTTACAGGAAATACAATGCCAAGCAGCAAGCCTCATTCTCTTAATGGCGTCATTTTTGACATGGATGGCACACTATTCAGCTCTATACTGAATTTTGCTCGCATCCGTGAACAACTCAACTGCCACGCTGATATCGATATTTTAGACTTTGTTAGTACGTTGGATAGCGAAGGGCGGCAACGAGCAGAGCAAGTGATACTCGACCACGAACTTGCCGATGCGCAGCAATCTCAATTATTACCAGAGGTTAAGGCAGCAGTGCAAAGGCTACACCAAGCCAATATTCCGATGGCCATCGTCACCCGTAACTGTCAGCAAGCAACGGCCATCAAAGTAAAACGCAACCCTTTGCCAATTGAGCTGATTTTGACCCGTGATGATGCTCCCGCAAAACCGGACCCCAGTGCACTGCTTCACATAGCCGAACGATGGCAAATGGCACCAACCGAGCTGGTGTACGTAGGTGATTATAAATACGATATTGAAGCGGCGCGCAACGCCAATATGCGTGCTTGCTTATATGCGCCCCAAGCGCTTCCTGATTATGCACATCAAGCTGATCATATCATTCGCTGTTTCAGTGAGTTGCCTTCCCTCTTCCCAAGTTATGTTAAATAACCTCATTTAAAAAGTTTGACCAACAAAGCAGCACTTTTATGTAAACATGGCACTAGCCCAATGTGCTGCGAGTTGTTAAAATCCAGTGAGGAAATAAATTCAAACTTGAGAGATTGAAAATGGGCAGAGCGTTTGAAGTTCGTAAAAACGCCATGGCGAAAACAGCCGCGGCAAAAACAAAAGTAAACTCAAAATACGGTAAAGAGATCTACGTCGTTGCAAAAAATGGCGGTGCTGACCCAGATGCAAACCTTTCTCTACGCCGTTTGATTGATAAAGCTAAAAAAGATCAAGTACCCGCTCACGTAATTGATAAGGCGATAGAAAAAGCAGCCGGTGGTGCGGGTGAAGATTACTCTGCGGCACGTTATGAAGGGTACGGTCCAGGTAACTGCATGGTTATTGTAGACTGCCTTACTGATAACCCTAATCGAACCATTAAAGACGTACGCTTACCGTTTACCAAAACCGACTCCAAGATCGGCAACCCAGGTTGCGTTGCGCACATGTTTGATCACCTCGCCATTTTGGGTTTCGAAGGTGATGATGACGAAGAAGTGTTGGAAGCGCTAATGATGGCTGATGTTGACGTCACAGATGTCGAAGTAGAAGACGGCAAAGTATCTGTATTTGCCCCGCATACCGAGTACTTCAAAGCGAAAACAGCACTTACAGAAGCATTTGCAGACATTAACTTTGATGTTGACGAAATTACCTTTGTGCCACAAACACACATTGAAATCACCGACGAAGATGATATCGCCAACTTTGAGAAGTTTATGAACATGTTGGAAGATTGTGATGACGTACAAAATGTCTATCACAACGCCATTGTTAATAACTAATAGCGTTAATAAAAAAGCCGGCTAATATGCCGGCTTTTTTATTGCTGTAAAGGCCCTTTACATCGACGCTTGGCGTTCTTTGAACAGTCGGCGGTAATGATGCAAAAGCGGCTCGGTATAGCCATTGGGCTGTGATCTACCTTTGAAAACCAAATCTGTCGCAGCTTGAAACGCTAAGCTATCAAGCAAACTTTGTTCACTATCAGCCATATTTTTATACTGGCTATCGCCCGCATTTTGCTCATCAACCACCTTAGCCATACGCTTCATGGTTTTCAGGACTTGCTCTTCGGTGCAAATACCATGGTGTAGCCAATTAGCAATATGTTGACTAGAAATCCGTAATGTCGCGCGATCTTCCATTAAGCCGACATTATTGATATCGGGCACTTTTGAACAACCAACGCCTTGCTCTACCCAACGCACAACATACCCCAAAATACCTTGAACATTATTATCGAGTTCGAGCTGAATATCTTCGCTGCTGAGTTGTTGCTGATTATCAATCGGCGGTGTGAGTAAGTCTCTAAAGGACTGCTGGCTTTGTGCTGATAATGTCTTTTGCTGCGCGAATACATCAACATCATGATAATGAAGGGCATGTAAGGTTGCGGCAGTCGGGGAGGGCACCCAGGCGGTGTTGGCACCCGATTTCACATGGCCGATTTTCTGCTCCATCATTAACGCCAGTTTATCTGGCATTGGCCACATGCCTTTACCTATTTGTGCTTTACCACTTAAGCCACATTCTAGGCCAATACTAACATTGCGTTTCTCGTAGGCATCTATCCAAGGCTGAGCTTTAATTGCCGATTTTGGCAATGCCGCACCGGCCTCCATAGCGGTATGAATCTCATCGCCGGTTCTGTCCAAAAAGCCGGTATTAATAAAGACCACTCGCTGTTTCGCTTGCGCAATACAGGCTTTCAAATTCACCGAAGTACGTCGCTCTTCATCCATAATCCCCATTTTCAAGGTATTGTTAGGAAGACCTAATAAAACCTCCACTTCACTAAATAGCTGTGCGGTGAAGGCCACTTCCTCGGGGCCGTGCATTTTAGGCTTAACGATATAAATACTCTGAGTGCGCGAGTTAGCTAACTCGGAGCGGCTGTGATATTCGGGAAGTGCGCACAAACTAGTAAAGACCGCATCCAATATGCCTTCAAATACCTCGTTACCATCGCTGTCTAGTATCGCGGGTGTTGTCATCAGGTGACCGACATTGCGCACAAACATCAAGCTTCGGCCATGAAGGGTCAGCGACGAGCCATCTAACTTAGTAAAATGTTGATCCCTATTAAGGCGCCGTGTTTGAGTTTGCCCACCTTTGGAAAATTCGCAGCTCAAGTTTCCCATCATCAGCCCAAACCAGTTACGATAAACTTGTGTTTTATCCTCGCCATCAACGGCAGCGACAGAGTCTTCACAATCCATGATGGTGGTTAGAGCAGACTCGAGTACGATGTCTTTAATGCCAGCTTTGTCGTCGCGGCCGATGCGGTTGTGTGGGTCGATGGCGATAATAAAGTGCAGGCCATGATGACAAAATAGCAACGCAGTCGGGCGCTCAGGTTGACCCTGATAGCCAATCAACTGCGAGGGCTCAGCGAGGGTTACTTGCTGAGAGTCACCCAAAATAACCACAAGCTCGCCATTGTTTATCGCATATTCGGTACTTTCAATGTGTGAGCCGCTTTTGAGCGGTAACGCTTTATCTAGGAACTGTCGCGCATAGGCCATGACCTTAAAACCGCGCACAGGGTTGTATTGGCTACCTTGCTCTGCGCCTTCTTCCTCACTGATCACATCGCTGCCATACAGTGCATCATACAAGGAGCCCCAACGGGCGTTGGCGGCGTTTAGGGCAAAGCGTGCATTACTCACTGGCACCACAAGCTGCGGTCCAGCCATGCGCGCGATTTCATCATCTACACCCTCGGTTTCTACGCTAACCTGCTGTGGTTGCTCTAGCAAATAACCGATGTCTTTTAGAAACAGGGTATATTCATCATGGTTATCTTTAATATTTTTCTGATAATAACCGTCAATGTGCTTCTGCAAACTATCCCGCTTCGCCAGTAATGCCTTATTGATGGGAGTAAGGCGCTGAATGATATCGGCCAAACCCGCGAACAGGCGTTCAGTATCGAGTTCAGTGTGCGGCAGGACTTGCTCAGTTATGAATTGATAAAGCTGAGCATCAATAGCCAAGCCGCTGTGAGAGATGCGCTGGGTCATGTGCGTTTCCTTTAAACGAAGAAGTTAGTCATTTCACTGTAACTGAAAAAGCGCTGATGTGAACCCAAACACCATTCACTGAAAATATAGCCACAATAATAACTATAAATTTAATAAATCACCCCAATTCGTCCTAGGGTAAAAATACAACGCACCGAGCACTCTCACATTGGCTTTGGAGCAATTAAACAGTTACCCGTTCAAAGGATACCTATAATGACAAACTACAACGCACACATCGACACGTTAAGCAGCCTTCGTCAGAGCAACCTACCGCAGTGGCAAGGGATTAATTCGGAATATGCAGCGCGTATGCAGCTTCAAAACCGCTTCAAAACCGGTCTCGATATCGCTAAATACACCGCTAAGGTGATGCGCGAGGACATGGCCGCTTACGACGGGGATTCAAGCCAGTACACGCAATCCTTAGGTTGTTGGCATGGGTTTACCGCGCAACAGATGATGATGGCCATTAAACGTCATCAAAAAACCACTAAGCGCAGCTATGTCTATCTTAGTGGCTGGATGGTGGCAGCACTGCGCTCTGAGTTTGGTCCATTACCGGATCAAAGTATGCACGAAAAAACGGCGGTGCCTATGCTTATTGAAGAGATCTATACCTTCTTAAAACAGGCCGACGCCCGTGAACTTGATCATCTATACAAGGCACTGGACGAGGCCAAGGCCCAAGGTGGCGATGTTGCAGCTATCACCGCACAAATCGACAACTTTGAAACCCATGTGGTGCCCATTATTGCCGATATTGATGCCGGCTTTGGTAACGAGGAAGCCACCTACCTATTAGCGAAGAAAATGATAGAGGCCGGTGCCTGTGCAATTCAAATTGAAAATCAGGTATCCGATGCTAAACAGTGCGGTCACCAGGCCGGTAAGGTAACGGTGCCCCACGAGGACTTCTTGGCCAAAATCAATGCGGTTCGATATGCCTTTTTAGAGCTAGGTGTTGATGATGGCATCATCGTTGCGCGCACCGACTCATTAGGTGCGAGCTTGACCCAGAAAATTCCAGTAAGCAAGGAAGCCGGAGATCTGGCTAGCCAATACTTGAGCTTCTTAGATACCCAACCTATTTCTGGGGGGGATGATCTATTAGAGGGTGAAACAGCCATTAAGCTCAACGGTCAGCTATGTAAACCGGTGCGCTTAGACAACGGCTTATATCAGTTCCGCGCCGGTACGGAAAAAGACCGCGTAGTACTAGACTGTGTCACAAGCTTACAACACGGTGCCGATTTGCTATGGATTGAAACCGAGAAGCCGAATGTAGAGCAAATTGCGGAGCTAGTAAACCGCGTTCGCGAGCAGGTTCCCAACGCCAAATTGGTGTATAACAATTCGCCTTCATTTAACTGGACGTTGAAGTTCCGTGAGCAGGTGTATAGCCAATGGCAACAAGATGGCCGCGACCTAAGTGCTTATCCAGACCCAAGCCAAGATCCTAAAGTGCTTATGGATGCGAGCCTCGATGGCTCAGAACTAGCCAAAGAAGCGGATCATCATGTGCAAAACTTCCAGCGTGACGGAGCACGTGAGGCGGGTATTTTCCATCATTTGATCACTTTACCCACCTACCACACAGCAGCGCTCAGCACCGATATTCTTGCCGAAGGGTATTTTGGCGACTTAGGTATGCTTGCCTACGTGCGCGATGTACAACGTCAGGAGATCCGTCGAGAGCAAGCCTCAGTGAAGCACCAAGACCTAGCGGGTTCAAATATTGGTGATACCCACAAGGAATACTTCTGCGGCGAAAACGCACTCAAAGCAGGCGGCGAAGCCAATACCATGAACCAGTTCTAAACCAAAAGGTGTGTTGCCAGTGAAAGGGCCGTTATCGGCCCTTTTTTTGGATCAGCATTTTACTTAGTGCAAACAAGGCGGAGCTCATCTCCCCAAGGGAAGCTTTATTAAAGAGGTTACTGGGCCTTTACAGCGGTATAAACCACTTTTTTACCAACTGTATTGAGCTTTATTTTTATCACAGACCACATTTTTACTAACTAAACGACAGGGACAAATCACTTTTTTACTAACTCTAGGTATAAAAAAACCGCCTAAAAGGCGGTGCAAAACTGAGTTAACAGGCCTGTTCTTATGCTTGTTGGCGACGCAGTGGCACGACTTGAGCCCCTTCATCTACGACTTCATCCTTTGGGTCTTTTTGCTCCTCAATCAATGAGTTCAAACGATCACGCACGCGCTGAGCATCACTCTGTTGCTGTGACGCAGCTTGATTTAATCGCTCACGGACAGCGTTAATACGCTCTTGTTGAGGGTCTTTAGGCACCATAGCTTCTACCGACACACCTTCTTGTGCCATCATCGCAGCTAAATCTGCAGAGGGCAGATTTAAAGCTTTAGCAGCAATCGTAAATGTCTCTTTGCAAGCAACCTGCTCAGCCAAGCTAAGCTTGGCTAAGGTGGCTTTGAGTTTGTGATAGTCTAAAAAGAGTTGTCCGAGGTGACTCTGAATCACGGATTCACTCGCGTCGGTATGCGGTTTTTTAACACCCGCTATCGCGTCTTTGAGTAACCCTTCTTCGCGCATACGGTTAAGAAGCGCATCGGAAGGTAGCTTTAAGTCGGTAAAAACCTGATCTAAATTGCGTTGTACACGCATGGCTTCAACCATACTTAAGCGGGCAAAGGCGCCGGTAAGATTATAGTGATCCGTTAATATGGCAAACATATCCCCTCCTAAATCAGCAACTAAAGTAGCAGCTATCGATGACAGAATAATTACAACACCCACACCTCAACGCGACGATTACGTTCTCGACCTTCTTTGCTTTGGTTGTTGGCAACAGGCAAAACCTCACCAAAACCTTGGGTGTCGAAGACCGCCACACCGCGAGCGGTGAGCTCCTGCTCTACAGAACGGGCACGTTGCAAAGATAACGTTTTATTGCGCCCTGCATCCCCGGAGTTATCAGAGAACCCCATTAGTATTACGCGCTTTTGGGCATGACTTTCAAGGTAATCGAGCAAACGTTGGAGGTCGCGCTTACCTTTGTTATCCAACTGACCGCTTCCATGCTCAAAACGAAACGTCAGTGATAATCGCTGACCTTGTTTAGCATACTGCTTATATACCGAGGGCGCTTCAGTCATTGGCTGTACTTGCTCAACATGAATATTCTGCGAAATAAGACCCGTATCGGAGACTATCTCTTGCCCGGCATAAGAAATGACATACTGAGCAAAGTTCTTGATAAACATCGATGCCGTGGTCGGTGTATACACGTAAAGTCGACGTGCTAGCGCATAATCTTCAGTACCGATAGTAAAGCGAGTAGGGTAGATAGGCGCTGTTTGAGCTCCCTCAGAGACCGCTATTGCTTTATTGTGAAGGATGTAGTTCAGCCCTATAAAGCCGATGCCGTACTCATCTTGTGAAACCTTTTGAGATAACACTGAGCTTGACTCAAAGCGCTGGGCAAGCGGGCTTAACTGCGCCTGATGCTTTTTAAGCACTAAGTTCTTAAAGGTGTCCCAGGTGCCAGACTTGGCGTCTCGAGCATATAGATTAATGGCCTCAGAAGGGCCTCCAAGCTCACGCCAATTGCTTATTTTACCGGAGAAAACCGCAGCTAATTGCTGCGTTGATAGGTGGCTGACAGGGTTATTTTGGTTAACGATAACGGCTAATCCATCAAGGCCAATAATGTGCTCATTGCCTATTTGGCTGAAATCACCAAAACGCGCTTTAAGCTTATCGACTTCTTTGCTTTTAACTTTGCGTGAAGCCATTGCTAAATCTGCTTTACCGGCTTCAATGTCTGCGAAACCAGTGCTTGAGCCATGCGCATGCAACTCGATGTAATATGGCTTGCTATCGAGCTGATAGTGCAGCTCTCTTTCGACGCTGACTTCGCCTTGACGCCAATTAAACTGCTTTGCCCCGAGCTCCTTTAGGTAGCCCTCGAGTAAGGCTGGAGCAAGCTTTTCACCAATGGTGTTGGAACCGTGAATACGAAATGCGAGTTGCGCTCGCTGTTGCTCTTTCTCTTGAGGCCTGCCATTGTCGGTAGGCTGTTGAGCTGTGGTGACTTCTGTTGGTGCCGCTGGCTTCGAGGCCATGGCGATGTCAGGCTCTTGGTTGACGTAAAAGGTATACCCTGTGGCGACGAGCGCAAGGATTACAGCTACCCCAGCAAAAATAAGTGACAGCGGCGTGGTGGCTTTATCTTTGCTGATTTGTTCGCTTGCGCCAGTAGTGGGTGATGCCCCTTGCTGCTGTTGCATATCTTGCATAGCGGATATGACGGCACTTAACTCACTATCTCCCAATAGGCTTAATTCATTCAGTACCAGCTTCCGATAACTCTCATCAGCGATAAATTTTTCCGAAGCTATTTCGATCCCATACTTATTTTGCGCTAAGCTTTGTAATTGCTGTAGGCGTTCGATAAAGCCCTGAGAATGATGCGATGTCATAAAAACCCTAAGTCATTATTTTTTGCGCATAGCTTAGGGTTCTAAGATGACAGTTTCATGAATTGTAAAGGGGGTTTACGAACGCTGTGTGTCACTGTTATCACTTACTTCAGCCATATAGGGACGTGTTATGATGAAGATATCTGGATACTTATTTATCGCCAGCGCAATCGCTTTTGCTGGCGCCGCATTCATTGGCAATATTCTCTCTTTGTTTGCAGTATCTGCAGCCTTTATCGCTTTAGGAATTACACAAATCAGAAAAGCGTCACACTGACTCCTGTCTTTATTGAGCTTGTTGTAGCTCAAGCTCAGCCTTTTCACGTAGCTCAGCAGGTAGCTCTTTTTGAACAGCAACGCCTAACTCTTTGAATTCATTGGCTTGTTTTATAAGATTCCCCTTTCCGCTATAAAGTTGAGAAAAGGCTTTATCATAAGTTTCTTTGGCTTTGTCGAGCTGTTTACCTACACCGTCCATTGATACCAAAAAGCTGTTGAGTTTCGCATAAAACCGCTCTGCACGTTTGGCCAGTTCTTGCGTATGCTTGGATTGATCTTCAAAACGCCAAAGCTGTTTAACGATATTCAAGCTGGTAAGTAAGGTTGTCGGTGTCGCAACCAAGATGTTGCGTTCAATGGCGCGTTGATACAAATCAGGCTGATACTTCAACGCTTCAACATAGGCACTTTCGATGGGCACAAACATAATCACCACTTCCGGGGAGTTCAGTTGCTCCAAACGATGATAATCTTTACTTGCAAGCTCATTAATACGCTCGTTCATCGCTTGCACATGTTCAGCCAAGGCTTGGTGAGCTTCAATATCGCTTTGGGCGTTAACGTAGCGGGTATACGCATTTAGAGACGTTTTGGCATCGACGATAATATGGCGTTGTTGTGGCAAATAGACCACCACGTCGGGACGGAAGCGACCTTCTGGAGTATCAAAGCTCGCTTCGCGTCGATAATCCTCATTGAGACGCAGTCCAGCGCTGTCTAAGACGTTTTCTAGCATTAACTCACCCCAGTTACCCTGGGTTTTCTTTTGCCCTTGTAAGGCCGTAGAGAGACGCTCAGCTTGTTCGGTAATAGATTGATTGAGTTTTTGTAGATGTACTAACTCGGCTTTAAGTGCTGCTCGTTGTTGCAGCTCTTGCGAGTGGATATGCTCCATTTTATCTCTGAAACCTTTTAACTCGCCTTGTACTGGTTTTAATATCTGCTCCATGCTCTGCTGATTAAGGCTTTTAAACTGCTGTGATTTATCCTCAAAGACTTGTTGCGCGAGCGCGCTAAATTCTTGTTTTAGTTGGTCTTTAGAATCCTTGACTAACTGCAGTTGCTGCTCAAAGTGCGCTTCTTTTTGCTCTAGCGTCGCTTTCAATGACTCATAACGGCCATGAACAAGGGTTAACTTTTGCTGCAGTTGCTGCGCCTCCTGACGCTCTCGTTCTAAACGATTATCTCGTTCGCCAAGCTGCTGCTGATGATATTGCTGTTGCGCTAAAAGCTGTTGCTGTGTGTGCTCATTGCGCTTTTTATAGTGTGATACCCTGACTCCTAGGAACAAGCAAAGAGGAATAACAAAGGCGAGGGAACCTAGGCTCAATAATGCTGTAGTGGAAAGTGACGCGAACATACCTTTCTCGCAAAAATAATGCTGTTGGCTTGATAATAGCAAATCCCAGACAAAAAAAAGCCAGCTAAATCAAAGCTGGCCAATTCATAATAATCAGGGAAATCAACATAGGGTGCTTGTCTAACAAGCATAATAATAGAGTCTGGCGACAGCCAAAAGTTCAAAAGAAATTATGCTTTTTCTTCATTTTGTAAGTTAAGCATCTCAAGTAGTTGATTATCATCAATTTTTTTATCTACCAACAAACTCGTATTTAAGAACTCATCAACCAAGTGACGCTTTTTATCTGCCAAAGACATCACTTGCTGTTCCACGGAGTCGGCGATAATTAACTTATACACAAAGACGGATCGATCTTGACCCATGCGATAAGCGCGGTCCGTTGCTTGATGCTCTACAGCGGGATTCCACCAAGGGTCAAAATGGATCACTGTATCGGCGCGGGTTAAATTTAAGCCACTGCCGCCTGCTTTAAGGCTGACTAAAAACACGCGTTTATGTCCTTGTTGAAACTCGTCCACCTGGTGCTGGCGGTCACGAGTTTGACCGGTGAGCATCGCGTAATCAATCTCTAAGTCGGTCAATTGCTTGGCAATTAAACGCAGCATTGAGGTAAATTGACTAAAGATAATGACATGATGATCCTGAGCGAGCATATGCGGTAAATGCGTGGCTAACCACTGTAGCTTCGCACTGCTGGCTTCGTGCGCGTCATCAACCAACTGCGGATGGCAACAAATTTGACGAAGTTTCAACAGTGCATCAAGGAACTGTAACTTACTTTTTCCCACCCCTTGGTGCGCCACTAAATGGGTGAGTTTATCGTGTAAAGCGCGGTGATAATTGTGATAAACCTGAGCTTGTGCGGGTAACATATCGAGCTGTTTTACCAGCTCAGTTTTGCTAGGTAGTTCGCAGAGCACATCAGCTTTCGCTCGGCGCAGCAAATAAGGTCTTATGGCCTCTTGCAGCGCTACTAGGCCATCAGTGGCTTCGAGAAAGTTACTTTTGAACTGAGCGTCGCTGCCTAACAGCCCGGGCAAAGCAAAGTCAAATACCGATTTGAGCTCTTGCAAATTGTTTTCAAAGGGTGTGCCGCTGAGTGCGATTCGTGTTTGGGCCTGTAACTGCTTGGCCTTGATGCTTAACTGCGACTGCGCGTTTTTTATCGCCTGCGCTTCGTCTAACACCACAGTGTTAAATCGCACACCGTGATAAAACGCAAAGTCACGTTTAAATAGCGTATAGGTTGTGACAATAACATTCTTAAAATTTAGCTGCTGTAATTGTGCGGTACGGTTGTGTCCGATAACCACATCGACATCCATATGCGGACAGAAGCGTTGAATTTCGTTGTACCAATTCGCGACTAAGCTCGTTGGGCACAAGACTAAGTGGGGCTTTTCAGTATTTTCTAAGGTGCTCAGGAAGGCAATAACCTGCAATGTTTTACCTAGCCCCATATCATCGGCTAATACCCCTCCTAAACCTTGTGCAGCGAGCAATTGCAGCCAATTAACGCCTGAGTGTTGGTACTCTCGCAAAGTAACGCTGTGATGTAATTGCGGCTTTTTCAGCGACTTCAAGGTGGCCGGAGCGAGCAACTTTTGCAACTGAGTATCCACTTGCAACTCAAATGATTGTTCTTGTTGTAGTTGCTGATAAAGACTGCGAGGAAGCGTACAGTGCGGCTGATGTTTGCCACGAGCAAAACGGGCAAGATACTGCCTTATACATTCAGCAGTGGCAGCAGTAATAGTAAAGTAACGTTCCTCTACTGCAATAAAGTAATGCTGGGTGGTATAGGCTGACACCGACTGCATTTGCGCTAAGGTCAATGGATAGTCCTTAGCGCGATGGTTAATAACAAACTGCACTTCTAAGCGATGGCCGTGCAACGCGTTTACCTGCGCGATAATGCGCGCTGAGTTGGTGTTCTTCACATCAGCTTTGGGAAGGCCTGTCACTGTACCGCCCAGCGCCTGCACTTGGCTATTCAATTCAAACAGCCACTGCTGTTGATGTAAGCGCGAACGCGGAATGAATAAATACTCATCTTGTAAAGGGGCTTTACATGGTTGCAATCCTAAATTTTGCAGTGCGGTTGCCGCTGGCGTTTTCTCCTTTGCCACTAGACGGACTTTATAGGGCACCTGGGCAGTTAAAAATTGCAGATTAAAGTAAGGAGTTAACTTTTTTTTTTGATTCACCAAAGTTCTCAGGTGAAGCGTTTTCATTAGCCGTTTAGCCAGCTCGTCGACTTCACTGGCTTCGGCCTGAGGAAAGCGTGCTAACGCCTGTATTTGCTCTGCACTAAGATGAGTTTGCAAAGCATGTACCTGGTGTTCCGCAGTATTAACGTAATAAGGTGGGGAAGTCGGTAATACCCGCTCGGCGTTGAAATTAGGATGATTTGCGCGCAGCTGAGCAATATCATTCTTAACCTGCCATTGATAACTAAGCGCTATAGGCTTACCCAGTTGTAACGGCTGACGCTCCTTTTCAAAAAACAGCTGAGCGTTACTCAGTAGCTGCAAAAGTGCTCTTTCACCCCACTGGGAGTGAAGGGTTAACTTGCCAGGCTGGTTTTGTGAGCGGATCCAAGAAAACAGCCGAAAGTCTTGCTCACATACCCCTTTAGGTGTCACTTGGGCGTGGCTTTGTTGTTCGGTTAACGCTCGCCCTTGGGTGTATTCATTATCTTCATTTAGTGCCGCGATTTTAGCCGTCAAAGTTAATTGCTGATGATGAGGATGTAGTTCAAAGGCAATTCCGTGATTTTGCACATCAGACGCAGAGCCATCACGTTTTATCTCATTAAACCAGTCTTCGATACGGTATTGATGAGCATAATCACCTTGGCTTTGTAACTTCAACTGCAGTAACGCCGAGGCCACGTGCTTACAACGGACTTTAGCATCACAGCTGCAGTGCGCTTCAACATCAACGACTTGGGCTGTGACATTGAGACGAATCTGCTGATCGTAAGTTGTTCCATCGTCGTCCATCACTTGGGCATCGATTTGCGTGTAGTCATCGTTTGCCTTTACCCACAATACTTGCTCATCTCGCAACATTTGCTGAGCACGACTATACACACCTTTGGTGAATAATCGTTTTAATGCCAATTCGGAAAGTGGAAATGTAAACTGCTGTTGCTCATTCACTTCAGCAAAGACAGCCAATAAATCCTCTTTGGTTAACGACGACGCCATGGACCTACTCGGGAACTCAAATATGCCAGTATATCGCCTTTAAAGGGAAGGAAAAAGTATGAACTAGTGAGGAACCAACAAAATAGGTACAAAGGTTTAAAAAAGTAAGCCCCGATTGGAGCTTACTTATAAAGAATGATGGCTAATTAAAGCTCTCTAGCATTTTCGCCAACTGTGCAAAGCGTTTATCTGTTAGCACTTTATTATCGATTTTTATGGTTACATCACCACTTTTAGTATGCTTTTGTACACGCACAAAATCATTCCCTAAATCAATATCTTGCGTACGTTTTCCAGCCTGCTCAACATCGCACAAATACTTAGTAACGGCTAATGCCGCCTTATCGTCACTGTCAAAATGCTGGTCGCTAAAATGGCTACTGCATTGTTTAACACGCTCATTAAAGCTTTCTGCGTCTTTCTCTTTGGCTTGAATCAGTTTCTTAGCGACTTCGCGACCGACGTAGTTGGCAGTAGGGTAGAGCGCCAAAACATCGTGAGGAAGACACTCATACGCTTTTATGGCATCCGCGATAGCGGTGTGTGACACTCCCTCGAGGGCCGCTATTTCGCGATAAGAACCTTTTTTACCTTGCTGCTGTAACTCATCACGGGTGTATACATATGCTTGCCCCAACTCCCACAAACTTGGCGCAATATACTGATCTGAAGAAACCGCGAGTATTTTGGCGTCCTCATCGTTGAAGTCTGCAGAGCTTAATACCAAATAGTCAGCTTTTGCGAGAATACAGGCTTTACGGCGACGAGAACCCGCCAGCACAAATAAACCGTCATCATGCTCCCAAGCCAAAGCCGGGTGCTGGTTGCGTCCATCTTCTGCAATCGCGGGTAAAATGTCAGCCACAGACTTCTCGGTCAGCAGGGCCTGAACTCGGCGGTTTTTACCATAAACTTTGGTACGCTGCTCTATTTCAGCGTGGGGGATCACCTCACACGTTAAGCGAATTGTACGCTGCGGATCGCTCGGTGCTGGCATGCTAATAACATCACCGGCTTGTGCTTGTTCTAAAAGTTGATCAAGGCTGCTATTTTCTACCGCTGTTGCGAACGGATCTATTCGAGTATCATTTTTACGTTTTTTTGCCATGACAGTGCCTTACTTAGTCGCCTCTAACTGAGACTGAGTGGACGGCCAATTAGAGCGTATTAACATCTCTAATTCATCGACCACATCTTTAATGTTTTCCTGCGCTTTTACTAGCGATTCTCTACTTGCCAAGCTATCTGATGTTTTCTGATCAAATATGGTATTGAACGATGATGAACTAGCAGTAATGGCGCTGCTGTGGTTAATGGGGTAGCTCATCACCTGACGACCAAAGGCCGAGCGAACATCCTTAACAATATCTCGCTGCGAATGGTTCCCCTTGACGTAATTGGTCACCAAAAACTGCATGAAGTCCCAGCCATCGTGACCGAGCGCCGCGACAGTGTGATAAATCTCACCTAAGCGCTTGAGATACTTATTATTTGCGTCAAAGTCTACAGCCTCAGGATGGACCGGGATAAGCATGGAGGTTGAGGCCATTAACGCGTTGTAAAACATAAAGTTAAGTGATGGAGCGGTATCAATTAGGATGATATCAAACTGATCTTTTACCGGCTCAATAACCTTTTCAAGCAATTTATGGTAATGCCGCGTTTGGTCGTAGTTGGCACTTTCGCGCAAAATAGTGGCTATTTCATGCTCAAAATAGAAGTCATCCATACCTGATGGCAGGACACGAATATTAGGGATGTGCGTTGGTAGAAACGCATCGCTGACGATTTGTTCCCAGGTTTCATTTTCTTCTAAATCGATACAATTGCGCATAAGATCGCCAACGGTAATGGGATCTGGCTCACTAGGGGGAAAGAAGCTAGAAGAGGAGCCCTGAGGGTCAAGATCGATGATACCTATTCGATATCGTTTAATGTTAGTGGTGGCCAATGCAGCAGCTATATTCACCATGCTTGTGGTTTTGCCACATCCTCCTTTTAAGGAGTTGATAACAATGACTTGCAATTTATCATCTTTATCACGGTGGTCGGCATCAATGCCCATGACTTCGGCCATGGCGTAGATGTTTGACAACGTATAAGCATAATGACCATTTGCACCTCGGCGTATTTCAATATGATCAAAATCGCCCTGATCATGACGTCGCTTTAAGGTTCGGTTATTACAGCCTAACAAATCGGCGGCCGCTTTTTGGGTGTATGTCCGCAGCTCTTTTTCTTCTGACTTAAGGTGAGCGCGATAATGTTGTATTCGCCCTTCTAATGACTTTTCAGCTACATCGGCGGTGGCTTTCAATAACTGATATGTTTTTAGCGCACTTTGTTTGATTGTCATACTAGCTTCCCTAAATTTGAGGCTTTAGTATAATGTCCACTACTTTACATGTAAACATATATTTTAGACGACATTCTATTTTTTGGTTGAAATTAAATCAAAGAAATTTTTTAAGAATAAATCCCTTAAGGTAATAAGTAGGGTAAATAGGTCTAAATATATAGGTAGTAATAGGCTAAGGTTGCAAAATAGATAGGTAACTTACTGTTATCTAATAATAAATTTAAAATTGTTAGATCGTAATTTTACCTGGTAAAGATCTGATTCTTACTAGCTGCGAGATCATGTTTTTACTGACTTAAATTTAACCTGTCTAGTTATACACATAATATTAAGTAGGTTATCCACAAAAAGCGCCCGTGAGATCATTATTTTACTATCTCTAATACGGAGCTTATGCACAATGAACAGTGGTTCTAAGCCTTATCAGTCCTAAAAGATCGGATCTTTACTTGCTACAGATCAGATCCATACTAAGCGAAAACTTAGTTATACACAGTGCGTTGATGAAGAAGCGATTTTTGCTGTTTTTTTGTACCATAAACGGCGGTCCAAGAGCGAAAACCTAAATTTAGTTAGTAAAAATTCGATCTAACAGCGCTGAGCTAGTAAAATTGTGATCTGAAACAGAGAAAGTATGCCTACAGAAAGAGGCTGTTAGTAAAAAACTGATCTCAGGTAACTAACTTCAAGTTGGATCAGTTTTTTACTAACATAGACGATTAACTTTTGCAGCATTATGTGTTGATATTGCTGATAGCACCGAATAAACGGAAAATAACAATGAGCCGGAAGGTCAATATCTCGGTTGAAAACTTGCCTGATTCATTAAGAGGCCAAATTAATGGCGTCGAGAGCGCAACCGATAATGAAAATTTAGCCCTTTTTACGGACAACAAAGATGTTCGCATTTCTATTGAAAGTTCTGCGGCTCACGGATTAAGAGCATATTCTAATACATTTAACCATTACGACTTGTGGGGACGCTTTGTTCGTTCAGGCCATAAGAAGCTTCCTTTAGAAGAAGCTCCCAAGAAAACCATTATTACTCGGAGAATATCTGAAAAACTAGACGGCATCCTTTATGAAGGGGAAATAAAAATTACCCCTGCTGTTGTTAGTACCCGACAAGATGGTGAAGAAGTAGAATGTTTAGTATGGCCTTCTGACAGAGAAGAAAAAGTTGAACGCGCATTAATAAGATTGGCGTCGAAAGGTAAAATAGTAAAGATTAACTTCAAGTCTGGCATTCAATATGCGGTGATCTTTTCCATGAATGAATTGGCTCAAGAGTTAAAAGCTGTTGGTCAGTCAATGCCATATCCACAAATCAAAGAATCACTTGAAGCGCTACAAGGCTCGAAGTTGTCTTTTAAGTATTCGGCAACCGATACACGCAACTCTCATATTGATGATTCATTTTACGAGTCCAATATGAATTTTCTTTCTTCGCTGCATTTCAGCGGTAAGAAAGGGCAGGGCGGTAATGTTAAGTGCGTGGCATGTTTGAATGCATTCGTGCATAACATGATTGATAACTTGGAGTATAAGGGTTACTACTTTAACCGAGCTCAAGAATTAAAGCGCGGTCTGTCTCGATGGATGATGTTGCGTTTGTATCATTTGTGGCGTTACGCTGCGCCAGGAAAAACTTATCACTTTCGCTTAATCTCAATCATGGAGAAGTACGGCTCGATTTATGCCGACGATGAAATTACCGACAATAAACTCAAAGCCCTTCGCAGAGATATGACGACAACTATGAAAGATCTCATCGATAAGGGGGCAATATCAGATTACAGCATTTCCAATGTTAAAGATGACAATACCGGCAAGATAATTGACTACGTGTATGAAATGCATCCTTCAGATGAGTTCTGTGAAGAAATACTGACTCTGAATAAACAACACAAGCGCATTGAAATCCAGGGTGGAAAACGAATTGTTGAAAATGCCGAAGTTATTGACGAAGAGCGCTTAGAGGAAATTGTCGAAAAGTAAATTCAGGCGCCAACCACCATCCCCCTCAAAAATAAGGGTGAGTGAGTGTTTACTCACCCTTTGCCAAGTAAAGACGCTCAACTAGGTACTCATACTCTCTTTTTCTAGGATCCTCTTTTAGTGTGTATGAAGTTAATTCGCCTAGTTTCAAATCCGGGTTGTCATCAAAGACAATAAACGGTAGTGCACCGCTGACATGATATCGACGTGCGTCGCTGAATCTTACATTTACCTCAGGTGTCACTCGAATAGGCCGACGAATACGTAACTTTTCGTTATGACTGAGGCTGGCCACTTTTGCTTTCTCCTGTTCCACCAAACGTTGCCACTGAGTTTGGTCTATCATCCTTGGGTTTGAGTAAGCACTGCTACGCTCTAACATAGTAAGTGCTAACTTACGTGATAGAGACTTGGTGGAATGCTTTTTCATCCAAGTAAAACGCACGGAAGAAGGGGAATTGCCTTCGTAATGTATACGTCGATAAAACGACAACGTTTGTAGCCCTGGCACTGCGCTATGAACTGCATCAAAGCGGGCGTCATTGTTATCGTAAGTAAGCACTAACTTTTTAAATTCCATTTTTAGCTCATTTATCTTGTCTATATATGGAATCAGCTCAGACTCACTCTGTTTAGCTAAAACAATTAACCCTGGATGGCGGCGTGCCATTTTGCTACTTAAACCTTGTTGTTTATAAAAGTCAGTGTAGGAATTGCAGATGCGTAACAATGCTTGTTGGCCATCATGAGCGGTTACTGGAATAGAGCTCAACGCTTGACGTTCGTCATCCGTAGTCGGTGCGGGTAATTCAAAATATCGACTATGGTGTATGGGCTGCTTTTTAACCGTTTCGGTAAGCGCTTGTAAATAATCACCTGTTAAATCGAATATTGCTCTAAGCTGTGTTTTTACTGAACTCATAAGTCAAAACTATAACGAACACATCATACTATGAAGGATACCTGATAGATCACTTAAAGCAAATGTCCTTTGATAATTTGTTATAACAGCAGACGCCGATGCAACGATATAGTAGTTAAAAGTTAAAGTATGATGTGTTCATTAATTGAATTACATTAACCACTGTGGCTAAATAAAATGAATGAATCACATCCCGAGGAGTAACTAATGAAAATCATGTTTGTATGCTTAGGAAATATATGTCGCTCGCCAACCGCCCACGGTATTGCTATTAAATTAATTCGAGATTCACAACTAAATCAGGTAACCGTAACCAGCTCGGGGACCGCAAGCTACCATGTGGGTTCACCCCCTGATAAAAGGGCAACTGAATATGCCTTATCCAAGGGCGTAGACCTAAGCGTTCTTAGGGCACAACAGCTGCAAAAGGCAGACTTTTATGAGCAAGACCTAATACTGGTGATGGATCAAAGTAATTTTGAAAATGCGCTTGCTCTAAGACCAGCTGATGCTACAGCTAAGGTTGAAAAGCTGCTGTGGTATTACCCGGACTGTCCTTTTGAGGATGTTCCAGATCCATATTATGGTGAAGATGAGGGATTTGCTCAGGTTTTCCATCTATGTGAAGTCGCAATTACCCATTTGTTAGAAGACATTTCAAAAACCCGTTGATGATGAGGTAAACTAATAAGCACATTATGTATGATGTGTTCATTATGCCATTTTTCTGATTCTTGTAATTTATTTAACGAACAGCGCCTTTACCCCTTGCGTCAGCGCCCGCCATTCGGTACTTTCGAGGGGAGGTAACAATAGGAATGAGGAAAGATAAAAAGTGAAACCTTGGAGTCCCAATAGTTGGAGAGATTTGCCAATCGTCCAACAACCCACATACCCAGATGAAGCCCAACTGGGAAAAGTTGAGAGCGAATTAAATAATGCACCGCCATTAGTGTTTGCTGAAGAAACGAGGAGTTTGTTCAAGCAGCTAGAAGATGTATGCGAAGGCCGCGCGTTTTTGTTACAAGGCGGAGACTGCGCCGAATCATTTAACGATTTTAACGCAGCCAATATACGCGATACATTTAAAACCCTGCTGCAAATGGCCGTGGTGCTAACCTATGGTGGCAAGTGTCCGGTCGTCAAGATTGCTCGTATGGCGGGGCAGTTCGCTAAACCGCGCTCAGCAGACATCGAAACAAAAGACGGTACATCGCTGCCTTCATACCGTGGCGACATTATTAATAGTTACGAATTCACCGAGCAAGCGCGAGTACCAGACCCACAGCGGCTAATGAAGGCGTACCATCACAGCGCCGCTACCTTGAACTTATTACGTGCTTTCGCTCAAGGTGGTCTAGCTGATTTACACCAGGTAAACCGCTGGAACATGAGCTTTGTCGCTGCTAACCCGTTGAAGGATAAATACCAACAGCTGGCTGACAGAATCCAGGATGCGTTAGAGTTTATGGAGGTCTGTGGTATCAATTCCACCAATGCTCCATCACTCACAGAAACAGCTTTGTACACGTCTCATGAAGCACTGCTATTAGGCTATGAGCAAGCGCTGACCCGCCGCGACCACCTCAGTGGTGACTGGTATGATTGCTCGGCGCATTTCGTATGGATTGGCGAGCGCACACGCCAGTTAGATCATGCCCACATTGAATTTTTCCGTGGCATTAAAAACCCGATTGGCGTCAAAGTCGGCCCAGGCATGGACCCAGACGAGCTCATTCGCTTGATTGACGCCGTAAACCCGGAAAATATTCCAGGTAGGTTAACGCTTATCACACGCATGGGCGCTGACGTGCTTCCAGAAAAACTGCCCGCTTTGGTGCGTAAAGTTCAGCAAGAAGGGCGCAAGGTTATCTGGAGTTCAGACCCGATGCACGGCAATACGGAAAAGGCCAGCTCCGGCTATAAAACTCGAAGCTTTGACAATATTCTGCGCGAGATCAGTCAGTTTTTTGCTGTTCACAAAGCAGAAGGGTCTTATGCCGGCGGTGTTCATTTGGAAATGACCGGCCAGCACGTGACCGAGTGCACAGGTGGTGCATATGGGTTGTCTGATGCAGATCTAGCGCAGCGTTATCGCACCCAATGCGACCCTCGCCTTAATGCCGACCAGGTCCTCGAGCTTGGCTTCTTAGTGGCAGACCTATTAAAGGATGCCCGCAAGTAAAATGAAAAGCGCCAACATGGCGCTTTTTTAATATTTACGACGTTGTAGGCCAGATTCTGCCATTATCTTTGCAGAGATTTCCTCCACTGAATGATGAGTAGAATTGAAGTGAGGAATTTTAAAACGCTTATAGAGCATTTCTACTTCGCGGATTTCAATCCGACATTGTCGCAGTGATGCGTAACGAGAGTTCGCCATACGCTCATTACGTATAGCCGCTAGGCGTTGCGGCTCAATGGTTAATCCAAACAGCTTATCCTTATACGGCTGCAAACATCGCGGCAGCTCCCCAGATTCTAAGTCATCTGGAGTGAAAGGGTAATTCGCTGCCTTAATGCCGTACTGCAACGCTAAATAGAGGCTTGTTGGTGTCTTACCACTGCGGCTTACGCCCACAAGCACCACATCAGCCTGGTCATAATCTTTTATGTTCGCACCGTCATCATTTGCCAATGCATAATTAACTGCGGCAATACGATAGTCATAAGATTGCTCGTGAATACTGTGCGTGCGATGCACTTTGGGCACGGGCTCAACATTGAGCTCCCTCTGAATTTGCGCACTGAACGTGGAAATAAAGTCATAGCAAATGGCATTACTCGATTGAATAATTTCACTGAGTTCTGGGTTAACAAACGTCAAAAACACTATAGGTTTTTCATGGCTGAAACTGGCGGCTTGCTCAAGCTGAGATTTTACTTCCCGCGCTTTTTCGACGGTTTCAACAAAAGGAATGGTGATGTGTTTAAATTCTACAGGAAATAGCGATAACGTGGCATGGCCGAACGTTTCAGCGGTTATAGCGGTGCCATCGGATATATAAAACGCGCTACGCATGAGAGTCCTTTTTTATTAGTATCTTGGTATAAACCGCCGGTACACGGTTTACGCATCAGTGGTTGCCAGTGTAGAATGTTAGCGCCTCATTTAAAAGGTCGCGTTTGCGGCCAAACTTACAATTTGTTTTTTGGAGAAAGTTCCGTGCAAGAATACGTTCTCTGGTATCAAGATCTTGGTATGCAAGATGTGCCAAGGGTTGGAGGCAAAAACGCCTCACTTGGTGAGATGATTTCCAACCTGGCGAACGCGGGCGTGCAAGTGCCTGGCGGTTTCGCAACAACCGCATCAGCATTTAACGAGTTTCTTGAGCAATCTGGATTGAATGCTCGCATCCACGACGCACTAGACAAACTAGACGTTGAAGATGTAAATGAATTAGCCAAAGTTGGCGCCGAAATCCGTCAGTGGATTATCGACACCCCTTTCCAAGCCTCCTTGGACCAAGCTATCCGTGACGCTTACGCGCAATTACACGGTGACCCAGCTCAAGACGTATCATTCGCAGTTCGCTCGTCAGCCACTGCAGAAGACATGCCCGACGCCTCCTTCGCGGGCCAGCAAGAAACTTTCCTTAACGTGCGCGGCATCGATTCAGTAATGACCGCTATCAAACACGTATTCGCTTCTTTATTTAACGACCGTGCTATTTCATATCGCGTGCACCAAGGCTACGACCACAAAGGTGTGGCGTTATCGGCCGGTATTCAACGTATGGTGCGCTCAGATAAAGCAGCGTCTGGCGTTATGTTCAGCATTGATACCGAATCAGGCTTTGAAGATGTGGTGTTCGTGACTTCAAGTTATGGCTTGGGCGAAATGGTCGTACAAGGCGCGGTAAATCCAGATGAGTTTTATGTTCATAAGCCAACCTTAGCCAATGGTAAGCCTGCGGTCGTGCGCCGTAATATCGGCTCAAAAGCTATCCAGATGGTTTACTCAAGCGATGAAAGCCATGGCAAGCAGGTAGAAATTGTTGATATCGATCCGGCATTATCCAACACCTTCTCAATCACCGATGAAGAAGTGATGGAACTTGCCAAGCAGGCTGTCATCATCGAGAAGCACTACGGTCGTCCTATGGATATTGAATGGGCGAAAGACGGCAACGACGGTAAGCTATACATCGTTCAAGCTCGTCCAGAAACTGTGCGCTCAAACGAAGATGCTAATGTCATGGAGCGCTTCCAATTGAAAGGCCAAGCGCCGGTGATCGCTGAAGGACGTGCAATTGGCCATAAAATTGGGGCCGGGGTAGTGCGTGTTCTCAATTCAATTGATGAAATGGATAAAGTGCAGCAAGGCGATATTCTTGTCACCGATATGACAGACCCTGATTGGGAACCTATCATGAAGAGGGCTGCGGCTATCGTTACCAACCGAGGTGGGCGTACTTGTCATGCAGCCATCATAGCGCGTGAACTTGGTATCCCGGCAGTAGTAGGCTGTGGTAACGCCACAGATCTTATTACGGCAAACCAAGAAGTAACGGTATCATGTGCTGAAGGCGATACAGGTTATATCTATCAAGGTCAACTTGAGTATGATGTACTCACATCTCGGGTAGACGAGATGCCTGAATTGCCAATGAAGATAATGATGAACGTGGGTAATCCAGACCGTGCGTTTGATTTTGCCCGTTTACCTCACGCTGGCGTCGGTCTCGCTCGCTTAGAGTTTATTATTAATCGCATGATCGGTGTTCACCCTAAAGCGCTGTTGAATTTTGATGCTCAGTCTAGCGAATTGCAGGCTGAAATTAACGATATCATTGCTGGTTATGAATCTCCTCGCGAGTTTTACATCGCTAAACTAGTAGAGGGTATCGCTACCTTAGGTTGTGCTTTTGCACCCCAACGCGTCATCGTTCGTATGTCGGACTTTAAGTCTAACGAATATGCAAACCTAGTTGGCGGCCAGCAATACGAGCCAGACGAAGAAAACCCAATGATTGGTTTCCGTGGTGCTTCACGTTATGTGAGTGAAGATTTCCGCGACTGCTTCGCTCTTGAGTGTGAAGCAATCAAGCGTGTTCGTATCGACATGGGTTTAACCAATGTTGAGATCATGATTCCTTTTGTTCGCACAGTGGACGAGGGCAAACGCGTTATCGAATTACTGGAGGAGCACGGCTTAAAACGCGGTGATAACGGCCTCAAAGTAATTATGATGTGTGAATTACCTTCAAATGCTCTGCTAGCTGAGGAATTCTTAGAGCACTTTGATGGTTTTTCAATTGGTTCTAATGACCTAACCCAACTCAGCCTCGGCCTTGATAGAGATTCAGGTTTAATCGCGCACTTGTTCGATGAACGTGACCCAGCTGTTAAAAAGCTACTTTCTATGGCGATAAAAACAGCCAAAGCAAAAGGCAAATATGTGGGTATTTGTGGTCAAGGCCCTTCAGATCATGAAGACTTTGCCGCATGGCTAGTGCAAGAGGGTATCGACTCTGTATCGTTAAACCCGGATACGGTGCTAGAAACCTGGCTATACCTAGCAGAGAAGCTTAAAGGCTAATCTGACAAGATAAAGGGCGAGTTTTTCGCCCTTTATTGTTATCGCTTCGCTAGTTTTCTATCTAACAGCTGACACCCTTTGCTCAGGGTACTTTGGCAATAACGTAAATATTTTCGAGCCCCTGGGTAATGTACCGCAAGTAGCGTTAAACCTATTAAGAAGAAAATGACTGAGGGCCCTGGTACCACAGCAAACACTACCCCCAGTACAAAACAGAGCGCGGCAGCTAAGTTCATTATCACCTTTTTCATCTGTTTTTCCTAAATATAAAGTATTGATCTTACCTTAGCAGGAAAGCGTATGAACAGGCATTCCAATTTGTAACAATCTGTACATTCTTCAATTTAGAACTGGTCGCATCATGGTATAATGTGCGCGTCCGTCACCAAGAACAATTCCAGCATGATAGCAAAGTTAACTGTAGAGCAAGTCAGTTCCGAGCTGGTACTGCATTACCTAAAAACTATTAAAAAAGAAGGCTTCAGCGGAGAAGTCGATGCCACTTATGGCACGCGATTGCTTGCTGCAACCGACAACAGTGTGTATCAGCAAATACCGCAAGGCGTGATCTTTCCAAAAACGAACAAAGATATTCAACTAGCCCTCAATATCGCCTCGCATGATCCGTTTCTTGAACTTACGTTTGGCCCGCGCGGCGGTGGCACTGGTACTAATGGTCAGTCATTAACACCAGGCATCGTTATCGATTTATCTCGTCATATGCAGCAGATAATCGAAATCAATGAACAAGAAGGGTGGGTACGGGTGCAAGCCGGCGTCATTAAAGACCAACTTAATGACTTTTTGCGTCCTTATGGATACTTTTTTGCGCCTGATTTGTCGACCAGTAATCGCGCCACTATAGGTGGGATGATCAACACTGATGCGTCAGGCCAGGGCAGCTTAGTCTACGGTAAAACCTCTGACCATACGTTAGCAATAAAGGCTTTTTTGGCCGATGGCAGCGAGCTGGAAACACAGCGTATTAGTCGCGAAAAGGCCGAGTTGATTGCCGAGCAAGACACCTCTGTTGGCAAGCTATATAAAACGGCCCTTGATGTAAGCGTTGGCAACCGCGAGCAAATTCTTAAAAAATTCCCACGACTCAACCGCTTTTTAACCGGATACGATCTTGAACATGTGCTTAGCGATGACATGTCTGAGTTCGACCTCGGTCGGTTGATCACCGGCTCCGAAGGTTCATTGGCAATTGTCAGTGAAGCAAAACTCACTATTACTCCCATCGCTAAGTTCAAAACGCTGATTAATATTAAATACGATAGTTTTGACTCAGCACTGCGCAACTCCTCATTTTTGGTAGATGCCGAAGCGACGTCCGTAGAGACGGTCGACAGCAAAGTGCTTAATTTAGCGCGTGAAGACATTATTTGGCATTCAGTATCGGACTTAATTACAGATGTACCCGGCCAAGACATGCAAGGGCTGAACATGGTCGAGTTTAATGCCGAACGCAAAGAAGATATGCGCGATAAAATAGACGCCTTATGCGCTAAGCTCGATAGATTAATTGCCAACAAAGACGCTGGCGTTATCGGCTATCAGCTCACTGATGATGTCTCGGAGATTCAGAAAATTTACGCGATGCGTAAAAAATCAGTCGGCTTGTTAGGCAACACCAAAGGCAAGCAAAAGCCATTAGCCTTTGCTGAAGATACCGCCGTACCGCCAGAAAACTTAGCTGATTTTATCGCTGAATTTAGAGCATTACTTGATAGCCACAATTTACACTACGGCATGTTTGGTCATGTCGATGCCGGTGTTTTACATGTTCGACCCGCGTTAGATATGTGTGACCCTGAACAAGAAAAAACATTGCGCACGATTTCAGACCAAGTCGTTGCATTAACCGCTAAGTATGGTGGATTGATGTGGGGAGAACACGGTAAAGGCTATCGCAGTGAATATGGCCCCGAATTTTTTGGTGAGCAGCTATTCAATGAATTACGACGTATCAAAGCCGCATTCGACCCTCACAATAAAATGAACCCAGGGAAAATTTGTACGCCCCTTGAGTCAAATGATCAATTAGTGAGTGTGGATGACAAAAAGCGCGGTTGGTTTGATAGACAAATTGATGTCGCGGTGCGTGATAGTTTTGATACCAGCATGAACTGTAACGGTAACGGCTTATGCTTTAATTATGATGCAGGCTCACCGATGTGCCCATCTTATAAGGCCACGGGTGATCGACGCTTTTCGCCAAAAGGTCGCGCAGGATTAATGCGTGAATGGTTAAGGTTACAAAGCGAGCAGGGCGTTGACTTATTGCAAGAAGAAAAAGCCATATCTAAAAAAGAAGGGCCCACATGGTGGGAACGCTTTTTAAATTCAAAAGCAAAGCGCAGTGGCGAGTATGACTTTTCTCATGAAGTGAAGCAGTCAATGGATGAGTGCTTAGCATGTAAAGCGTGTACAACTGCATGCCCGATCAAAGTCGATGTGCCTACATTCCGCGCGCGCTTTTTAAATTATTACTACAGCCTGTATAACCGGCCAGCAAAAGATTATTTAGTAGCAAGTATTGAGCAAACTGCGCCACTATTGGCTAAATTCTCGAGCGTAACAGCCCCTGTTATGCAATCGAACCTTGTTCAAAAAGCGATTAAAGCGACTTTAGGTTATGTAAATACGCCTACACCAAGTCACCCAAATTTAGCCAAACGTACGCAACAGTTGCGCAAGTTTGATTTACAATACCTTAATTCCTTAGATGCGCAGCAAAAACGCGACTATGTGTTGATAGTGCAAGACCCATTCACAAGCTTTTATGAAGCAGAACTTGTTGAAAGCTTCGTTAAAGTGGCACAAGCTTTAGGCAAACAGCCAATTTTGTTGCCGTTCAAGCCTAATGGTAAACCGCAACACGTAAAAGGTTTTTTAGCCAAATTCGCGAAAACCGCTAAAACCTCAGCCGACTTTTTAAATCAGGTCAGTGAACTCGGTATCCCAATGGTCGGGCTAGATGCCTCCCTTGTGTTATGTTACCGCGATGAATATGCCACTATCTTGGGTGACAACCGAGGTGATTTTGAAGTCCTCGTTGCCCATGAATGGCTGGAAGATCAACCGTTTAAGCAGACAGTATTTGAACCAACACCTGCTTATACTTTGCTCAGTCATTGCAGTGAAACAACTTCTCTTCCACACAGCGCCAATGTTTGGCAGGGGATATTTTCTCGTGTTGGCTTACTACTTAAGCCTCAGGCAACAGGGTGTTGTGGCATGGCAGGGACTTACGGCCATGAAGTACAAAACCAAGAGAACAGCCGTACTTTATATGAATTGAGTTGGCAACAACCCGTTCAGCACACTGATCCTTCGCGGTTATTAGCAACGGGATTCTCATGCCGTAGCCAAGTAAAACGGTACGCGCAATTTAAGCCCAAGCACCCAATAGAGGTGCTAGCGAATGTGCTTAGTTAATTTCTATTTTTATAGGAATTAGTAATCGGGCGAGTGGTGATCCCATGAATGAAGACACTCATCAAAATGGTGAGTGTCGCGAGCTCTGCTAAGCCATTTTCAGTAGACTCTAACACCATGAGCGTAAATACAATGGATGCCAGCCCCCTTGGACCAAACCAAGCAAGCGTAAACTTTTCTTTTAATGACAGTTCGTTAAAAGGAATTAAGCTCAACATCACCGGGACCACACGTACTAAGGTTGCAGCTAAGAATGCAAATAATACTTTATAGATATTTAGATCTATTGTTTGAAGTTGGATGAATGCATATGCACCGAATAAACACCAGATAAGATAGGCAAAGAAGTCTGCGATATGCTCACTGTCTTCTATTAGTTTTTCATCATCGTCGGCACGATAAAATTTATCAAAAACCAAACCACCAACAAATGCCGCAACAAAGCCACTGCCGCCAAAGAGTTGGGCGAGGGTGAACACGCTGACAGCAACCGACAAAACTAAAAATGGACTCGATGATTTCTCAAAGTAATGGCGAGTGGCGCTTAGCTGAGTAAGCTTTAATGCCCCATAGGTAACACTGACACCAACAATGAGTGCGACACCTATTTCTTCAATGAGAAATGTAAGCATCGTCGCCGCACCTTGAAACTCACCATGCTGCCAAGAAAGAAACAAGAATAAAAATATAGGAACGCACATCCCATCGTTAAGACCGCTTTCCACATTGATCGCTTCACGTATTTTTTCTGGAACTCTTTGCGATTCGAGCAAGCCTTTACTAAGCGCAGCGTCTGTAGGTGTTAAGATGATGGCCAATAAGGCCAAGGCAATAATGTGCATGTGTGGAAAAAGTAAATACCCCAAAGCAAACGTAGAAAAAAAGGTTATCGGTAAAGCAACGAACAAAAGCATTAAAGGATACTTGAATTGCGACTTTAGTACATTAATACGCGTCTTAGCTGCATCAGTAAACAGAAATACCGCAAGTGTCAATTCAACTAATGGTAATAGCGCGCTCAATGGCTGATCCACTTTCATTGCATCACTAAATGCCCACGCAAGCGCGGCACCGACAATAACAAAATACATTGGGCCAGTTAATTCAGCCCGAGCCAATCTACGAAAGCTAACTGAGTAAATAAAAAATGCTAAGCCCAGGGCTGCTGCCAATTGATATTCCATAAATGCAGTTCCTAAAGTTTACGTTTAACACCCGATTTAGCGCGCTCTTTTATATTCGTTTGAATATAAATTTGATCCGTGGTCGCAATTTTTGCGTGACCTAAATCTTCGGAAAGATGCTTGAGCGGCCTTGAAGCAGCATCGTGAGTTGCCCCGGTATGGCGTAGCCAATGAGCAGTTGCTGCTTGTAGCTTTTCCGCTTCTTCAGTGAAGCCATCGGCCACCAGCGCTGAGCTAGCCAATTCAAAACTTTGCGCAACAAGGCGGCGAATTTGTCTAACCGTCATACCACCTTTACCTCGAATTTTGTGAATAAGTGGGTAGGGCTCATCAACACGGGGGAGGGCACTTAACCCCCTATACAAACGGTAGCGTTTTAAATACGCAATAAAATCTTGGCTTAACGTAACATCACGGAGTTTATTACCTTTGCCCATAACACGCAAAAACCAAAAGCCATCAGCGTCCTGCCAAAAATGCGACATAACAGGAGACCAATTAGTACGCTCAGACAACTCAGAGATCCTTAAATACAGGCCTTTCAAACAGGCTAAAGTAAAAAGATTACGTTCTAGATCAGGGTGATCCTGGCATTGCTCTTCGGTTACACGCAGTACATATTCCCACTGCAAATCACTGAGAGTATCCGGTTGATTGATTTGCGACTGAACAACTAAATAGGGGCAGTTCTTTTTAACTACTGGGACAAAGTTCGCGAATGCTTGCTCTTCTAAAATAGCAAATTTATAAAATACATTAAGTGCTGTAAAAGTGGCATTTAAACTTTGTTGCGATGGCTTTGTCTCACGTGCTATAAACGGTCGCCATTTTTCATTGGCTTTACGTAAACCTTGATGCTGTTTAAAGCGCCATTGCACCGAGTCGGAACACCAGGCTTTATCTGGTTCAACAACAAAATCAATGTAGTGCTCAATATCTTCTCGTTTCAAAGAAAACAAAGAACATGTTTTGCTAAACCAAGTCCACAAAGCAAAGCGTTCTATCTCATTACGAAACCGAGTAAAAGTGGCATCTGACTTTCGACCGTATACGTATAAAAACCGGTAGATAAACAGCAAGTCTTGTTTAACTTCAGCAACGTTTAATCTTTGTTGAGCTATAAATGCAGCAAGTTCAGGGTATTCGCTGTGCAACGTATCATCTTCAAGATGCGCTATTTGATAGCGAAGTTGTTTAAAGGTATCGACTAGTGGCGTAGGCATACTGACAACTGGACTACAATAATATAAGGCATAGCTTACCATAAAGTCCGATACTGTCTAGTATTGGACATAAAGAAGGGGTTTTAAATGAGACTGTCGAAATCGGTGCTAACGTATTCTTTTATTTTCACTTTGTTCGCGGTGCTGACTGGATGTGCAAGCACTGGCACGCCAGCGCAAAAACGACAAGTAGTTCAAGATATGCGCAGTGATACTCTTAATCGCCTTTATGACCAGAAGCCGGATGTTCGTAATCAACTAACCTCTGCAGCAGGTTACGCCGTATTTGATAATGCCAATGTGAACGTGATCTTTGCAAGTTTTGGCGGTGGCTATGGTGTTGCAAAAAATAATCGCACCGGTGAATGGACCTATATGAAAATGGGTGAAGCCGGGCTAGGGTTAGGCTTAGGAGTTAAAGATTTTAATGTGGTTATGGTGTTTCATACCGAAGATGCACTCAATTATTTCATTAAGAATGGTTGGGCATTTGGTGGTAACGCCGATGCTGCTGCAAAGCATAAAACTGAAGGTGGAGCCGTTGCCGCTGAAGCCCAAGTTGGCGATGTGACTATTTATTCCATGACTGAAACAGGATTAGCTCTGCAAGCAGTTCTAAAAGGAACCAAGTTTTGGAAAGATGACGAGTTAAATTAAAATCAAGTCCTTTCGGCTCACGGAACAGTGAGCCATTCGCCTTCGAATTATGAAAACGCCCCTCAAATAACAGCTCTTCCTCTTTAAATAAACAGGGTCTATCTTAAGAAATTTCACTATAATAAGTTATTTAACATAACATAAATTAGAAAAGCCAAAATTCGCTACAGGCCGCGCCAGTGCTGCAAGTCCCGTTAATGGTTCCGACAAAATGTCGGGGGTAAAAATTGCTTTCAAGGGTTCGGGGTGCTCACCCGTCACAAGTATGACGAGTATCTTATCGTCTGAAAATTCGACCTTCCCGTTTCTGACTTCGCTTAACATCTGTCTAGACATACAAAGTAGTTTTGCCGCCATGTAGTCGGAGTCAATATCCGCAACGCTTTTAAACCAATCTAGCAGTTCAGCCGAAGTTGTTATTTTTTCCACTTTTATGCTCATTTTTAAAATTCCCTTTTTGCATTGTAGTCGTAGTACGCACGGTATGCACTACGCCATACCGAGTTGACACGATGACTGAGGAATGAATGATGACCGACTACACCAACACCAGTGAGTTAACTACTGACCAAAGTCACTGGGATTATCAGCGCGCAAAAGCAGCACAGCTAAAGCTTGAAATTCGCAACCAAATAGCCGCCAAGCGCAGCCAAGAAGCCGCAAACCAAACTCAAGAAACACCAGTCAAAAGCCAGCTGCGCCAACGTGCGATTAATGAGCTATTCCAAAGTGCGAGGGTTATCTGATGGAATTAGAGTTGATATTGAAAATATTTGAAAGGCTTTACAGGAAGGCAGCAACCGGAATTTTCAAAGGGTTACCACCTAAACATTCGCAAGTGGAGCTCATGGCAAATGCAATTGATGTATTTCACGAAAGGGGATACCACGCCGCAGCGCATCGTCTTGATGAAAAAATGTGTGAATGGTGTGAGCTGTTAATAGATGCGTAGTTTACCCATTGCATGGGAGTCAAATGGCTCAGACAAGTTAAAACCTATTTGCATTACTGCCCCAGCACCCCATTGCTGGGGCCGCTTTGGTTTTGACAAGCAAGCAGAATACATTAAAGAGCAGCTAAAGCGCGTACCAAGTAACTTTTTACGCCGCAAGTTAGCGCATCAAGTAGCCGCACGTTTCAACTCTGAGACAGCGAAAAACCCAATTCGAAGCGCGAATATACACTTGCGCGAAACCATCAAGCGTATTGATGAAATCGTTACCCGGTCACCACTAACGGCGCGCGAACTATCAGACCGCAAACGCCGCAAAGACAAAGCCAAGCAACTGGCTACTATCTGCAATCAAATCGGCTTGCTTGATGCGCTTTACAATATCGACTCAGACAAAGCCGCTGAATTGCTCATTCACTATTATGGTGAAATGGCCGCTTTTACCCAAGGGCAAGGCGTGACCCCGCCACAATGGGCGCTTTACGAGTCATTCAAAAACCCAAATTCGCAAACCAAATTAGACAAAATCGAAGTGGCAGACCGACTCGGTATCGCTATCAATCGCATGACCTGTGCGCAGTGGTGGGAACTTAAACTACAGCGCTTAAGAGATACCACGCTAGAGCACCTAAATATCAGCATGGGCCTTGTTAAAAAAGGGGTGAGCGCCTACGCCAGCAAGCAAGCTATCCAAGAGTTTAAGCACAGCAAAAAGCAGCAGCGCGAGTGGTTGGATTCAATGCAAATTGAAAGCGAATGCGGACAAATTGCAGACCTAAAAGCTGTGTTCGAAAAGACGCTATCAAACCCTGATTTGCGCCGCATTGAAATGATAGTGAGAGCGCGCGGCTTTAAAGAGTATGCGGAATCACAAGGCATGGTGTCTGCAATGTACACCATCACCGCCCCAAGCAAGTATCACGCGGCTAGCCACAAATACAACAACGCCACGCCGAAAGAAACGCAAGCCTATCTAGTTGGGCAGTGGGCAAAGATGCGCGCAACACTCGCCAAAGAGGGTGTGCCCGTATTTGGTGTGCGTGTGACCGAGCCGCATCACGACGCCACGCCACACTGGCACTTACTTCTATTTATGCGCCCTGATGATAAGGCGTTGACGGACTCGGTTTTGCGCCGCTTTGCGTTTCAGGATGATGGGGATGAAGCAGGGGCAAGTGAGCACAGGTTTACGATTGAAAATATCGACCCCAAGATAGGGTGCGCTGTCTCGTACCTAATTAAATACATATCAAAAAATATCAATGCAAAACATCTTGATGGAGAGAAAGACCATGAAACAGGCGATAACTTTACCGCTGAAAATGGCGTTATTCATAATGTGGGTGCTTGGGCTAGCCGTTGGCGCATTCGCCAATTTCAGTTTATCGGTGGGCCAAGCATTGGCTTATGGCGTGAGTTTCGACGCGTTAAACCTGAAAGCGCAGCGCGACTACCAGAAGCAGCAGCACAAGCATACGCTCATGCTAATAACTCACGCTTTGCGGCGTTTATTGAATCCTTGGGTGGCGCGTTTGCGCGCCGTAAAGACCGTCCTTTTCAACTTTCTACTGTCATCACGGGAGAGAATCAGTACGGCGACAGCACCAAGCGATTAGAAGGGATTAGCTTCACCGAAAATAAAACCAACTACCTTATTTCAACGCGTGCAACGCGTTGGGCTCTTAAGAAGCGTGACAGCGCTTCGCCTTGGAGCACTGAAAATAACTGTAACTCACCGCAAAATGATTGGCAGATCTCCCCCGGTGAGAAGCTAAACCCCATCACTTTTATCCCGCCTGAAGTCAGAAAACCGATTTTGAGCGGGGCCACTTACACAGAAATAGACGAAGCACGACACACAATAACCGAATACCAAATTAACGGCGGTTCGCTGGTGTCTGAGTCGTTTAACTATCAAACATTATTGAAACCGGAAATTAGCGAAATGAACAGAACCCTAAAAGAACTTAACGAAGGCATGGCGCAGCTTGAGGAATTGAAAGAAGCCTACGACCAATCAGGCATGTTGCAAAAGCCTAAGGTGCTGGAAAAAATCGGCATTAAAAGCTTAGATATGGCGAAGAAACAAACGCAAATCGCCAACGAGCAAGAGCGACTTATAAGCCACTTGCGCACTAAAATGGCATCACTGCAATTTGTAGTTGATAACTTAGAGCGCCTTGATGCGGAGCGTTGCAATGGGGCAGCTTAAAACAAACCTAAATCTGGCTGAGTGTCGCAACCTCATTGTGTCGTCAATCATAGTGGGCACAACGATTTACCTTCTCGCCTTCGCTGAGGGTAGAAGTCTTAGCAAAGCGATTGCCGAATGCGCCAATACAGGCGAGGTAGTGCGCTATGTTGACGGGCAAAAAATAATGCTTTCCTGCGCCGCATACAAGGCAGAGCCTGATTTTGTGGAGCGTTTTAAACGAATCAACAAGGGGGAGCTATGAAAACCGAACCCAAAAACGGGGGAACCGTCCCCCTGCGCACAAGTAAAAACCCAGTTGTTGGCGTGGTTGTTTGTCAAAGTTGCGGCGGCGCTTGCTCGGTACACCAATCAAAAGGCAAACGGGCCGCATTGCTTTACACCATCTGCGATAACTGCGGGACCGACCAGCGAACAGGTGCGCCAATACAAGAATATTGGCGCTCAACGATGCAGCCTACGCTTGAGGCGCTAGCGGAAAACGCGCCCGCTAAACCGGAGGTGAAGCCAGAGAAAACCGAACCCGAACAACCGCCCGAAGCCGCGCCAACTGCGGCTCAAACCGAAAACACGCCAGCGCCGGAAATTAAGCCGGAGCCGGAACCAAAACAAACCGAAAAAGGCAAACCAATCACGGCCATTATTTTTGGCTTAGTGTTTGGTGGCATTTGTGGAGCAGCAGCATAATGAGCAACAAACCAGAAAATACCGAGATTGAAACCGAGCAAACCGAAAAGATAGACGAGAGCCAAGCCGCACAGGTAGCGGCCTCGCTGGATGAATTCGACAAGGACGAAGGCTTGGGAGACTACGACCCCGCCGAAGCCGAAAAAGCCGAAAAAGAAGCCGAAGAAAAAGCCAAAGCCGAAGCCGAACAGGCCGAAATGGACGACCAAGCCGCCCAGTTTAGCGCGGTGATGGCTATCAATACCTACGAGTCAACAATTCAAATGCTTGTGGGTAGTCAGTTCAAGTTATCCGAAACCGAAAAGCAAAAGGCGGTGGACGCTTACGGCCCTGTCATCAAAAAATACGGCCCCGCCGCAATGGGTTGGTTTGCGCAGTGGAAAGATGAAATCATGGCAAGCGTTGTCACGGGCTCGATTATCATGAATACGGTTCGCCAAGTGAAAAACATAAAAGCCGAAAAAGCCGCGAATCAGCCAAAGGCTGAACCCAAGCAGGGCAAAGAGAAACCGCGCCAAAAGGTGGCCGCATGATGAAGCCAATCAACCCAAATAACGCGCTGGATAATGAGCACTGCTTGTATGTCGCGGGTTCGGGTGGCGGCAAGACAACGGCGGTTAAAAAGTTCGGGCGCATCAAAGGGACTGACCAAGTGGTATTTTGGGACCCGCACCAAGATTACGACACAATCCAGCAGCGCAAAGTGCGCCGATACAAAACATTTAAGGCATTCTTTGCAGCCCTGCGCGCAGCTCGTGCCACTAAGCGCGGGTTCAAAATTGCACTGACTGTGCCGGAGTCGCGCAAAAACTTTCTCAAGTTCTGCGAAGTGGTAAAAGGGTTCGGCGATGGTCTGCACGCTAAGCGCTTGCATGTGGTAATAGAAGAATTGCCACAAGTCACCGAATCAGTCGGCAAAGAGGTTGGTGCATACGGGTGGCTATTGACGGTAGGCCGTAAATTTGGGTTTATTGTTCACTCAGTTGCTCAGCGTGTCGTGGAAATATCCAAAACGGCGGTATCGCAAAGCGTTTACAAATGGGTGGGGGTGCAGTTCTCACGCAACGATGCTAAGCGTATGAGCGATGAAACAGACGTGCCATTGAGTGACATTTTAAACCTAAACCCGCTGGAGTATTACTTCAAATCACCCAACGCGGGCAACTTTAAAAAGGGCCGCTTAACCTTCTAACCACACTAAACCGCCTTAAGGCGGTTTTTTTACGCCTAAATAAACCTATAGGTTCCGCCGTTTGACCTAAACCGAACCGCTTCTGTATCACTTTAAATCGTTAACAACACAAACGCACAAACACAGGGCGCAAACATGAACAAACAATTTTTATATGGAGCAGGCGCGGCGGTGGCGGCGTTTGTTGTCGTTAAAACAGCAAAACATTTTTTAACTAAAGGTAAGCAAAGCGATGAAGAAACAGGACATTAAAGCAGCGGGTATCGCGTTAGTTGTAGCCGCACTGGTGGTATACGCATCTAACAACGTGGATTTTGTAGAAGACCTAATCGGTTAAGGGGATAGCATGCAATTACAACGCTTCAATCCATTATGGCGAAAGATGCGCAGCGCCGAAGGTGTTGCCGCTGGTCAGGTCGGTCACATTGAAATTGTGGGCGGCTCAACCATTCACGAAATTGAGCTAGCAACCAACATTACTAACCCTGCTCACTTAAAAAAAGTAACGCTCGAAATTGACGGTGTTGCAGTGGTGTCGTACACGGGTCAATGGCTCAAAGATAAAGAAACCTATGCAAACCGCTTTAAGCAGCCCGGTCGCTACAAAATCCGCTTTAGCGATTTAACCTACCGCAGCCGCGAAGGTGTACGCTCGGGTGAGTTGGTGACATTCAGTCATGAGCAGATTTTCCTAAAAATCGAAGTTGATAGCGCATTTGTTGATGCTGAGGGCGCACCGAAGCCTGTCACAATCAATGGGCGCACAGCGGTTACAGCAGGCCAAGCGGTTCGCCACTTCATGCCGCGCGTGTATGAAACCACATTTGATGCGTCCGCATCCGGTATCAATGATTTAATTTGGAAGAACGGCGGGCCGAATCGCAAAATTCGCCGCATCCATTTCCGCACGGCTGATTTAGGCAAAATCAATATCTATCGCGATGCGCGACTAATCCATGAAGAAACCAAAGCGGACGCCGACTTTGACATTAAAGAAAACGGCTTGATGCCCATTGAAGGTGTCTATACGTTCGACCCGACTAAACAGGGTTTTGGCTGGGATGGGCTTTTCGGCACTCACGGGCAAGAACTTAAGTTTGAATTAGACATGGCGAATGCTGGCTCGGTTCGCATGTTGGTTGAAATGATGGAACAAGTTGCGCCACTGAACGCCCAAGCGGCATAAGGGGGTGCAATGGATTGGTTCGATGATTTAACGGGCAGTGTTGGCAGTTGGTGGGAGCAAAATGGCGAATCAATCACCGAGGGGGCGGGCGATTTTATCGGCGGCTTACTCGGTGGGGATGATGAGCCGCAAAGCCAGTTTGACGACTCAGGCCTAAGCCACGGTAACAGCGGCGGCGACCCTGTCGTCAGTGTACCAGTAAACACACAACAGCAAAGCGGGCAGTGGCTAGCAGGGGTTGATAATAAGCTAGTGATTGCGGGCGGTGTTGTGCTGGTGCTCGGTGTCGCGCTCATTGCGTCCAAAGGCTAAGGGGGTTGTATGCCAATCGTCTATGCAGTGGGAGCCATTGCCGCTTTATTCGGCGGCGCATGGTTTCTGCAAAACGCAACTAAGGCCATTTTTGCACTGGTAATCGCGCTGGGCGCATGGGTTTACTTTGGAGGGTCATTATCATGATGCCATCCGGTGGAATCAGCGGCAGCGGGGGCCATGCCTCAGCTACCAATGGCGACCAAAGCGGCGGCAATAGCGGCTTTGGTAATGTCTCATTTGGCGGCGCGCAAACTAACTGGATGATGTTTGGCCTAGCGGGCGCGGCCTTGCTTGTTTTATTTCTGATGGTGAAGAAATGATAAAGCGACTTAACCACGCCAGCGCCGAGCACCAGCGCAAGTTAAACCGCGCGCTCAAATCAGGCCGGAACGAGGTATACAAAGAGTTAGCACAGGGCCGCGCGGCCTTGTGGCAGCTTGTAACCTCAAAGGCCAATTTACTGTTTATCACTCGCCGAGAAGGCAGCGAATTAGTGTTCGTTGCACTCGCGGGGAGTGGCCTATTTTACGCGGTCAACGCGCTATTGCGTTTTTCTAAGCGCACAGGTGCGCATACCGTACGTTTTCACACTCGCCACCCTGAAAAGCTCGAAGCACTCAGCAAGTTGCCGTTTAAGTTTGCGGGCCGCAGCGGGAGCGAGTCTATTTATCGGATGAAATTACTATGAACGATAAGCAATACAAAAAGCGCCAGCGGCGTATGCGTAAGAACAACCGCCGCAAAGGCGTGGCGTTAGACCCTGCCGTGCTAATTATTAAAAAGCCGCCTGTCATCCCAGTTAGCCGCGACTTTTAAGGGGGTGATGTATGGGCGGTAAATCAAGCTCAAGGCAAGACCAGCGCAGCACGAATACGCAAACGTCCATCAATAACACGGGCGAATACGCGGGCAACTCCGGCACGATTAATCACGATGAATCGCGCCACGAGTACGACATTGATGCAAGCGACAATCGCAGGTGGGACATTGACAATAGCGTCACCAATGATGGGGATTTTGCCGGAAATACGGGTAATGTCACCATCTTAGACGGAGGTGCGATTGAGGGTGCATTTAACTTTGCGGGCGATGCGCTGGACGCAAACAGCGATGCACTAGAAGGTGCATTTGAGTTTGGCGGCAAGGCCATTGATGCAAACAGCGAAGTAAGTCAAAGCGCGATTGATGCAGCAAACAAGGCTGCGGAGATTGCCCGAGACAGCACAAAAAACGCACTTGAAGGAATGGCTGAGAGCCAAGACAACGCATTTAATTTTGGGCGCGAATCATTGAGCACGGTTCGCAGCGTCCAAAGTGGTGCGATTGACTCAATAGAAAGTGCGCAAAACGCATTCAGCGAACACCTGGGCGAAACAACGGGTGACTTTATCCAGGCGTTCGGGCAGTCGAATCAGTCTATGAATAATGCCATTGGGCAAATCATGGGTGATGCACAGCAGCAAAGCCAAGAACAGCTAGCCACCGTGGCCGAGCTTGCCAAAAACACCGCGCTTGCGGGTCAGGATATTGTCGCAGAGCAGGGCGGCAAGATGGTTAAGTATATGGCCTTTGCGTTTGTGGGATTGGGCTTGGCGTTCTTTGCATTAAAGGGGGCGAAATAATGCCTGTTATTACTATTCCGGCGGGCGAAACCCGCCCTTTTGCGAACACTAAGCGCTTTTTAAATGTGCTGGATTTATCCGGCCCAACGCTAATTAAAAGCCCTTATGATGAATGGGAGCAAACAATTAAACAGGGCTGGACGCTTGATTTACAAGGCGTAAACCAGTTTGTTATTGAGAACCCAAGTAATGCGGCGCTCACTGTGGAAATTGAAAGCTCACCGTTCCCTATTCAGGGCGGTGCGGCTGAGGGTGTCGAAATCACCAATACACCAACAATCAAGCGCATTGAGGAAGCTATCCAAGTGAACGCGCAGGCCACCGTGGAAAATGGCAAGATGACCATTCGCAGCGGTGCGGGGGTGGTGGCGCATGGCGATATAGAAGTTCAGCCATTGCAGCGCGTGAAAGTGCTCAGCGCGGACGCAGCAAGCCTAGGGCGCAGCGTGACCATTGCCAATGTATCGGCCTCACTAACACAGCTGCGCTTGGGAGCAGATAACACGGTGAGCGAGCAAAAAGGCTTGCCGCTGTACGGCTCAAGTGATGCGCCTGCATCGTTTGAAGTGGACACGCTCGGCGAGCTGTACGTTTACAACGCCAGCAACAATGTCGCGCATGTGTCTGTGTTGGAGGTGACGCGATGAGCTTAAGCAATCCAATCAATATAAACGCGCTATTAGCGGCGAGCTTTGCCAGTTTGGAGCAAGGGCAAACCACCAAAAAAGATGCGCTAAGCGCTGAGCTTGCAAATATTGATACGGCAATTCAAGCGCTGATTGCACAAAAGGCCGCAGAGAATGGCGGCGATATTGTTGCGGCCCGTGATGCTGTGTTGGCGGGTATCGGTGATTTGCAAATAGCAATGAGTGAGCAGCAAACGCAGATTGACGCATCCCTATCAAGCGTTCCCAGCGCATACAAAGCAAGCCTGCAGCAAACAATAAGTACAAGCGGCGCGGTTAACACACTGTTTGCGCGCCCAACCTCTGCAACTGAAATTGTGCTTTTAAGTCGCACAGGCCGAGGAATGATTCACCAGTTGCGCACAACCTTTGCAGCGGTTTTTCGTTTAACACTTGATGGTGTTGTCGTGCTCGACAAAACAGGGTCGCAAAATAGCAATATTGAGGGGAGTGTGATTGGTGGTGCTGAGGGGTTGCCGCCGCTTGAGTATTCACAGTCTATCGAGCTTGTCGCGGCGATGGGGGCGAATGTCACAAACGCCGTCGCCGAGGTGAGCGGTAATCATTTTATTTTGGAGTAACCCATGTTTGATGATTCAATACATGAGCGTGTAGAGGGTGGCTATCAACTAAAGCCTGTCATGCCGGCCATTCGAAAAATCACGAAAGGCGCTTTTCGTCGGCGCTTAACGTTTGATGAAAAAGTGGCAATCAAAGAAAGTGCAGACCCAGCGGTTAAAGTGCTAGAGGAGGACTTGCTAGCGTCTAGCTTTGTTGATTTAGATTTTCAGCCGTTATCAAGCGGTCTGGATTATCTAATTGGTGTCGGCATTCTCGCGCCTGAGCGCAAAGCGCAGCTTTTGCAGGATGGGACGCCGGATGAGCAGTAAATACTTAATTCCGATTGCCTTAGCCGTTGCGGCGGCGCTGGTACTCACCAGTAGCGCCGCACCGCTGAATGTGCGCAATAACAACCCGTTAAACGTGCGCGATAATCCCGCCAACGATTGGCAAGGGCAAATAGGCGCGCGCCAAGGGTTCGCGCGGTTCAGGTCAGTTGATTATGGGTTTCGTGCAGCGTATATCACGCTGCAAACATACCGCACCAAGCACGGGGCGGACACAATAGACACCATTGTCAGGCGGTGGGCACCGCCTAGCGAAAACCACACACAAAATTACATTAATTACGTTAGCCAGCGCGTGAATCTATCGCCGTTTGCGCCCTTGGAGCCACAGCACTACCCATTACTGATAGATGCAATGGCCGATATGGAAGGGCCGAACAATTGGACGCTGGCTGATGTGCAACAAGGGGTTAATTTAGCCTTATGATTAACAAAAAAGCCGTACTGAGCACCGTTGTTGGCGGTGTTGCCGCCGCGCTAATCGTGGCTTACCTAAAGCGCAACACTGCGCTATTTGACGAGGGTTAGAACATGGATGACCGTCTGATAATGATGTTAGTCGCGCTGGTTGTCTCTAATGTCCTATCCGTTGTGGTGGCCACCGCTATCAATCGGACGGATATTAAGTGGCTTAAACTCACTTTAACTGAGCTTAAAGAGGAAATGAAAAGCATACGGGAGCGCCCTTCATGAGTCTTAAAAGTATCTTTGGGTTTATATCCGCGCCACTAACACAGTACATGAAAAACCGCGCCGACAAGGCGCAAGCTAAGCACAACCGCGAAATGGCCGTGATTAATAACGGCGCGCGGCTGGCAAGAAACAAGCAAAGCCACAACCATGAATGGGAAATGGAAGCGCTACGCGGCAAAGACCGCTTTTTGCAGTGGTTTTCGTTTTCAATGCTAACAGGGCCAATTTTAATCACGATGATAAAACCCGAACGCGGCGCGGAGATATTCACAAACCTTGAAAGTGTGCCTGAATGGTGGGTGCAAATATGGGTGGCCGTAAACGGTGCGATTTGGGGTATATCAAGCTTAAAAACCGTGGGGCCGCAAATAGTGCAAAACATCAAAGCGGCTTGGAAAAGCGCAAAATAAAAAAAAGACCCACCAAGCGGTGGGCCAAAACCTAAGCGCGTTCGCGCTCTATATCCTTAAATACACGTATCATGGCTTCAAGCCGGAGCTTGTCGGACATTTCAACTAATTCGTGACCCATTTCCTTAAGCCGTTCGCGAGTATCAACCAACTTTTCTAACGCGGCAATTTCCGCTTTTAGATTAACAACTTGGCTTTCATATATGCGAGAAGCGCGCACAATAAAATCAAGCTTATTGATGTAACTCGCGTCATAGCTGTGACCGCGCGGAGTCCATAATTTACCGTTGCGACAAATAGAAAACCCGTTCCACGCACCCGACTGGGGAATGTAGCCCGCAATACGCTGCTCTAACATCGCCACAGCTCTAGGGCATGGCTCAGCACCCGCAAGCCAGCGCTCTAGTGTTCGCTCACTTTTGATGTGCAAAAAGACCATTGCTGCCTTACGGTCTAATTTGCCTGTGCGGTGAAAACCCGCGCGCCATAGTAACGCTTTAAAATCCTGTTTGGTCATGTTCCCAATTTCCTTAACCTTTATTGTTGATTCCGCGATTCCTGCGCGAAAGATGCAACACGGTTATGATTTTTTTAGATTGGTAAACCGAAACACAATCTATAAAAACGAATGAAAGCTTAAACGGGAAAACTTATAAAAATGAGCAGTTTACAGGGAATTTAAACGCTGTCATTAATTGGCGACAAATTGTCGGGGGTGAGCCTTTTTAACATAACATAAATTAGAGCTCCTCATAAACGCTTTTTTCTTCTTCTGATTTTGATTTTTCGATACCGAGGTTAACGATCACTTCCTGTTTGTTCAGATCTAATTGGTCAGCAATGAACAAAGCTTGTTCAGCAGTAAAGCACCGCTTTTCTTTCTTAATCTCATACAAGGCGCCCTTGTTTAACTTGGGTATATCCATAATCGCTTGTTTATCTTGAGAGTAATTTTTTTGTTCTTTGTACATATTAAACAGTTCGAAACTGTAACTCATTTTACGTCCTAGCCCTTGTTTTTACTGACTTCTCCATTCTAGTCCACATTTTTGTAGATTTACATCTTGACAGTACACAGAACTGTACCCTAACGTATAAAAGGTACATAAATGTGTACTGGGAATCACAAGGAGTCACCACCATGACAATCGACCAAATTTTAAAGCAGTCAAAAAGCAGCTTTGGGAATATCTGGATCAACAACTCGATACTTGGCCAACACACCATAGGCACGAACGCTTATCACATGTTGGCACTATCGATTAAACAAGAACGCGCGACCATCGAAAAATTGCGCGTCCTGTTTTTGCCCAACGTTAGTAACGCCGAACTGCAAAACGTCATTTTCAATTTGGACAAAGAAATTAATTCATTCACTCACGCTCACCCAAACCATTTAGATATGTCGGGATATCACTCGCTTATTGGCACATTGGAATTTTTTGGGCAAGAATGGTTAAATCGAAACGATTCCAACCTTAAGCCCCCTGCTTGTGATTCCCGTCATTACTCAAACTTTGAGTATGCAGGGGGCGCTTTATGATCCTTCCAGGCTTAGTCGAAGATAAACACATTTTAGTTTTTTGTATTGATTGCGGTACTCACATAGAAGTTTGGGATTTAAATACTGAATATTCCGGCATTGGCCTATGCCCTGATTGCGACTCCACTAACTTGGAGTTTTGCGATGATTGATTGGCTGACCGCAGTTATTCCAGTTCGCCACCGATATATAAACAACGGTCACATTATTTCGGTTGATCGTTTTGGCGAGGAAGAATGGCACACCCATAAACGTAATACGTGTCGCGGTTCGTTCGAATCTGCAATTCAGATTTGCAGTAATGACATAACCGAATGCCACCAATTTGCGCAAAATCTGTTTATCGATGGGAACCCAACCAAGTTCCTCCAAGGCCACAACGTAGCAGGCACAGATGATGTTTGCCTGCTGGCCTTTCTTACTGTTAACGCCATTTTTCAGCAATTCGAACTGTACGACATTGCATATCAAGATGGTGAATATACGCCCGTTCGCTTTTCTCATGGCCATGCAATTGTGATTAATGAGTTCACCGAACGCAGCATTAAAAACGGCAATTTTTCTATTAAGAAAATAGATATTAACTACATGTTTGAATTAGAAAATCAAAACGATGTAGACGCTTATATTGATGCCTGCGCAGAGAAAACGAGAACCCGTCATGGCCGTGCTTTAAATAGCAAAGGCACAGTATATTGGGGTAAGCATTCCCGCCGATGGGCTATTAAACTTTACAGTAAATATAATGAATTATTACGCGGTGGTAAGGGCCATACACTTCCCCAAGAACTAATCAACAGCCCATTACTGGATTACTGCCGCGCCAAACTTCGCTTTGAACTCCGACTCATGAAAACGGAACTACGTAAACTTGCCTTGGCGTTTTTCGATGCCGAAGAGTTCAAAGCATCCTTCTTTAACACCCCCGTCACTGATGACGAAGGCAATACATTTAACCTGACACCAGAGTCACTATTTAACCGCTACATAGCGAGAATCGACATGAATGCACAAGTTCCAATTACTGGACGAAAGTCCCTGCAACTACCAACAAAGGTACGTGGCACATACGAGTTATGGCGCACTGGCCACAACGTGAGAGACATTATTTCGCGCCCTACTTTCTATCGACACAGAAAAGAACTCGCTCAATTCGGTATCGATATTAGCTTACCTCCTGCCAACGCAGACGAGCATAAATCAGAGGTTGTGCCTCTGGTGCGCATCCTTGAAGCGCGCCCCGCTTCTACCTCAGAAATCCAAGAATACTTAATCAACTAAGACGGGAGTCAGAACCATGAACCAATTACGTTTCGGAACCAACTTCACAGGTATTTGTAAGGGCATTAAACAAGTGCCTAAAACCAATAAGAAAACAGGCGAAATGTACAACGAGATCTTTGTAGGCATCGCTATCCCCAAAGCCAACGGCTTTGAGGGCGAAGAATCAATCTTTGATATTCAGATTGGTAAAAAGGCACAGGAAGTTGGCATGCCTGGCATCTTAGCCGAGGCCCAAGGAAAAACCGTAACTGTTCCTATCTTTGAGCGCCATCGCTGCTGGAAAGATCGCGTTTATACCAACACCTACCTAGGTACTCAAGAGCCTAAAGACATTGTGATTAACGATAAGGCCTAACCCATGGACTTAACAAACCTAACACAACAAGAAATAGATTCCATCGTTAACGCGCTGTTCTTGACCGTTATTGGCGGCGTGATGGTGGCCCTTGTTGCTTACGACTTGTTGTTCTCATTCTGTCGTTTTGTTGCTAGGTGCCTTGGCTTACGTTCCCAGCCTAAGAGCAACGTTCGCTTAGCCAATTCAAACGAACAGATGTTTGGCGACAAGGACGATTAATGGAAACCGTGAATATAAACCCTGAGCAAATACAGCAACTCATTGAGGCGGTTTACTACCTTGCCCGCTGTATTTTCTATTCAACGATGTGCATTTGTCTTTGCTTAGGGTTCAACGCTTGGGAGTCATCAGCGAAATGATTGAGCTGTCCGAGTTTATCTCATTTTGCATTGGAGCTTATGCCATTGGCTGGAGCTGCACTGCAATTTTGTACGTCTTCCGCCGAATAGCGTGGATGGCAACTTAAACCAAAGAGGAGAAATCATCATGGGCAAACAAATCGAAACCATGAAAAACGAAAACGGGGTGTATCAGGCCACTGACGCACCTACTAAAAAACGCCGTACAGCCGTGCAAGTCCTAGCTGGTCTAGGTGCATTAGCGTCTGGTAGTGCTATGGCAGCAGTACCCGAGGCAGCAACCAATGCCATGACGCAAGTGCAAACCGATGGCCTAGCGCTCATTGATTTAGCATGGCCTGTCGCTGCATCTATCGTCGGTGGCTTCATTCTGCTTCGTCTGTTCAAGCGTGCAGCTCGCGCAGCTACCTAACCAATAGGAGGCAACCCCAGTGCAAATATTCATTAACCTTTGCAGGCTAATGGCGATGTCATTAATCGCACTGGGGTTCGCCTACTCTGCCCCAGCTCATGCTCAAAGCGGTTATAAATGGTCTAGCTGCTCTAAAGTATCAGCAAAGTATAAAGGTCAAGGCGTTTATGCCGTTACTGTTGAAGGTGTCCCCGATGTATTCTACGAAGATCAACTACCCGATGCCTTAACTGGTGCACGACTTACTTTTGGTGAACCGCCTAACCATAAAGAATACACCTATCAATTCTCAAACGGTTCTGCTCGCATAAAATTTTTCAATCCAGATGGTTCTTGGTTCGATCTTAGCTGCACAGTTGAACTGCAAACACCTATGGATAGCTGCGCTACATTTGAGGGTGAAGTCGTCGGATCATATTACACAGACCAAAATTTGTGCCTTAGCTACAACGGTCGTAACTGCCAATCAACGTGCTTTCAAGGCGGTGTGTGCATATCGAACAACACACCGGACGGTGAAAACTTCCTTCACTACATCACAACACAATCATGTGATGTGCCTAATGGTGATGATTTCTTAGAGCCATGCCAAACCGATGATTGCACAGGCGGTGGTGATAATGGGGGCGGTGATGGTGATGGAGGTGGCGATTCCGGTGGTGATAATGGCGGCGGTGACGGTGATGGAGGTGGCGACTCGGGTGGTGACAATGGCGGCGGCGATGGAGGTGGTGATTCTGGTGGCGATAATGGCACGGGTGACAACTGGCCCGATAACTACTCTACCGAGCAAGGCCAAGGCGAGATAGTAACCGCTGTCGAGAACCTACAAACTGAAACCGAAAAAATCACTGATTCTGTAGACGGTATTGAGGGCCAACTTGATGGAATTCGAGAGCAACTGGAATGGGGTGGCCCCGAACAAGGTGAAGCCGCTGCCGAGGGTGTAGCCCTTCCCGATTTAAGCGAGTCCGGCGATATTGTCTCTGGCCATAACGACACACTGGAGCAAATCAATGAAGCCATCAGCGAGGACGCAATCCAAGGATTAAGCCCAACATCTTACGATTCGATCCCTCAGCTGTTTGCCAAGGCCGCTGACAACTGCACCAGTGTTAACTTGTTAGGCATGGCCGAATTCAATCCATGCGGCAAGTTTGCGCAGATACGAACATTCTTGGAATGGGTCGTAGCCGTCCTATTTATTCTGTTCATCATCTATCGCCTTGATGCTGACATTAAGAAAGTGAGGTTAACCTAATGCCCGTTATTATCGCCTTTTTAGGCGCACTCGTTAGTCGTATTGGTATCTGGTTTATGACGCTGCTTATCACTGGCGTTATAAAGAACATCGCTATAGGCCTAGCTGCGTTTGCTATCTATGCAGCAGCCATAACAACTTTTCTATTTTGGGTGGATGACCTCTTAACCGAAACTATCAATGGCTTAGGCCCAATTACCCAAGGCTTATTGTCCACATGGATATCATGGCTCCCAGCAAACATGCCCTACTATGTCGGCTTGATATTGTCTTACTACGTTACTAGCGCCACCTTTATGATTGGCCTAGAGATTAAGAAATTCAGACAGCGCTTAGCTGAAAAATCAACGCGCAGGTTCCTAGCCTAATGGCGGTCTATGTTGTTACCGGTAAATTGGGAGGCGGCAAGACGTTAATGTCTGTCTCCCGCATCCGTGAATACCTGTTAGCGGGTCGCAAGGTTGCTACGAACCTCGATATCTACCCCGAAAAGATGCTTGGTAAATACATGAAGAACACCAAGCTATTTAGATTACCGGACATACCCGACATACAAAGTCTGAAAGCCCTACCCCTTGGCTATGAAGGTGAGAAGATAGATGAGTCTCGCAACGGCCTACTAGTGCTAGATGAATGCGGGATATTCTTAAACTCGCGTAACTGGAAAGACCCAGAGCGCGCACCCGTGAACGCGTTTTTTAAACTCCTTCGAAAACTCCGCTGGGATGCAATCTTAATCATCCAGGACATTGAGAACCTAGACTCTGATGCACGGCGAACCATTGCCGAGCATGTAGTTTACTGTAAACGTACTGACCGAATGAATGTGCCTCTCATTGGCCCCTTGGTGAAACTGGCTTGGGGTGACAGGTTGCCCCTTCCTAAAATCCATGTTGGAACCGTACGCTATGGCACTCAGGCCAATGCGGCCAAAGTTGATACGTGGGTATGCCGTGGCACAGGCATATTCGATTGCTACGAAACCGAGCAACTGATTGCAGAAACAGGCGACTTTAACGACTACTACGGCCTAACGACCATGCTCCCCAGCTGGTACACACATGGCCGTTACACAAACAAATGGAGCGACTTTAAAGATGCAGTTAAAAACCTCAAAGTTAAGAGCTGGCACTTTTTTTGTGTTGGGGCGTTGATGGCCGCGACCGCTGTTAACGCCCTAGTGACGTTTGAACCTGAGTTACCAAAAAAAGGGATGTTCACTTGCAACGAAGTCTACGAAAACCTGTACGGCTCTTGTGATGCTGACCCTATTGCCCCTTATGAGTATTACTACCCAAAGCCAGAGAAAAACGAAAAGGATCAAAACGAGGAAATGGATCTCGCATCCTACGGCAAACTCTTAGGCGGCAAAGAACGTAAGCACGTAAAGGACAACACAATTTATATTGCTGGCTGGCACCTAACTACCAAAGGCATACAGATGAACTTCGCCGATGGCCAAGGCGATACCTACTACCCAATGAGCTATAAAGTTAGAAAGCTTGGTGACTGTGTGGCTGAAGTAGAAATTGAAGGTAAAAGGCAACGTATAACGTGCATGCCAGATGAAATGGCTAACCCGAATCTAATCGATAATACAACAAGTGGCTAGTGTGTGCGCTCGCCCCTTTTGGGGCGCGTACACACTAACGCTTGCCCTAACCTTTCCCAAACTCCTAAAGCATTAAACGTATAAAACATTACATTTCATCTCAGTAGCTTGAAATCTAAGCGGATATTAATCTATGCTGAACTTGTCACTCAGGAGGATACCTTATGGACAAGGTCAGTTATTCAAAAATGTTCGCAGTGGTCTTTAGCGCTATCATTGCTGCGTTCGCAGTCATTCTTCTTCTCTACGTATTCAGTCTTGAAGCCCAACAAGAAATTTACGAAGAGCAATTAGATCTTATCAATAAAACAGTAACAATTGATGCAATACAATTCCCCAAAGCACAGTATGAAGGAACTAACCATAAGTTAGGCACTAAACGCGCCTCAGAAGAAGGTTCTCAGCCTGATTTAATGTGCATTAAGTACCTTGAGGTATATTCAAAGGATCCCACAGAAAAAAATAAGAGAATTGTAAGCTCTGTTTGCGGAATCTATAAATAAATTTGAGAAACAAAAAAAGAAAAGGAACATTGAAGATGAGACGAGACTGGGAAATAATAAGAAGGATACTACTTGAAGTCGAAGAGTTAGAACCTACAAAAAGTATTTCTTTATCCAACTACCCTGATGAAGAGCAGCATATAATTTCATACCATGTAAAGCTTTTATATGATGCACAATTATTGGAAGCAATCTTTTCCAATAGCATATCCAAAGGTCCTAGATATTTTACTATACAGGGTCAAAACGGCTTAACTTGGAATGGGCATGAGTTCTTGGATTCTATTAAAGATGAAGGCTTATGGAAGGACGTCAAAAAAACATTGAAGGAAAAAGGGAAAGCTATGACATTTGAAGTCATCAAAACCACTGCCACAACCCTTGTAAAATCATCTATCAATCAGTTGTTGGGAAGCTAATACTTAACTCCCCAAGAGGGTTATAGGTGATTTATACTGCCTTAGCCATACGGCCCGTTGTTAGGTTCCTAGCCATAAATGGGGTATGGTCTGGCTTTTCGCATACGAATTGTGCCATTAGCTTAAAGTCGTCCGCCGCTTCTTCTGGTACCCAAACGGTTATTTTCTTAAACCCTTGCTCTTTTTTACGTGCTTCGTATTCACTATTTCTGCTCATTTGTTACTCTCCTAATAAGGCCCTCGTCACTGATGACACAGTAGTTAAAAAGGGCGTTAAAAATCATCGAAATGTGGGCCTCGCTTTAGCGAGGATTGCCCGCATATCGGTGATGATTAAAAACAATCAGGAACGAACAGACAGTCAAGTTAAATCGCGGGGGAAGCCCGTAGGGGGTTCCGCTATTTCGCTTGATTTTCTGGTAGTGGATGAAACGCCCATGTTAAGCAATATAGATGAATTACTAGAACAAATAGAAACAGACTCGAAAAAATATCTTAAGTCAGCAGTTGAATATTGGCCAATTGTGACAATAATAACATTTATAATACTAACGTTACACATGTATTCAGCTGTTAACTATTATTTCAACTCTTGGGGTTTATATGTTTTCAAGCATGCAGATTTTACGGGTTTAATAGACCTTTACTTTGAGATAAACAATGCAAACAAAATAATATTAAAGCTTTCATACTATTTCATACTTCCATTTTTTGTTTTTCAAGTTTTATTATTATCTTCAACATTATTATTTAAAATTTATTCTAACTTTAAAGAGAAGGGTAAAACTCCAAAACCATCAAAAACTACAATTGCGATTTTATCTTCAATACTTTACTTTTTCATCGTTTCTAACAGCATATCGACAGGCAACAAAATATATCAAGAAAGTAGAGAAAAAAACAAACTGGAGAGATATGAAATACAGACACCAGAAGAAAAGTTCAGTTGTTTATTTATAATATCAAGAAAGACAAGAAATTTGATTGTTTGGGATTATAACGAAGAAAATGTATTTGAGATTTCTAAAAACCATATACGTTTTATAAGAAAAATTTATGATCGAGCCCCTCCCTTAAAATATAAACTTGCTCCAACGAATTCATCATTTGGTTCAATAAAAAAACGACCTAGACGGTTGGAGACTCCGACCAAAGAGAGTGTAGAAAATATAAAGTCGTGGGCTTCAAACTTACCATCAGCTTGCCCAAAAGTAGAAATTAGCTTTGATGAGACAACTGGATGATTACGTAGAGATAATAGAGTAGCTTCCCACTTGCTCTCACAAACAAAATCAGTTTTCAAAACTGGCGAACCCGAAGGGCAAAAAGGTGTAGTAATACTGCACTTTTGTCTCAAAATGAGACTCTGCACTTCTCTCAAAAACCCTCTATTTCATCGTAAAATCATGTACTTACAGCGTTATTTTTGATTTTATAATTATGATGACCGGACATAAATCATGGTTAGTGGGTACTAACCATTTTTAAATCACTGATATATATAGGCTTTTAAACTTTCCTTTGACTTTTGCCCCTTTCCCAACATTAAATGTTTTAAAGGAGTAAAAGAACATGTATGACCATCAATTCGTCAAAAATTTCCGGAAGGTTTACGGTTTTCAGGCTCGAAAAGCATCCAAAGAGCTGGGCGTCCATGAGGTGACTATTCACAAATACCTCAAGAAAGGGAACGCACCGAAACCTATTAAGATACTCCTAGATATCAAAGCGCGGGGTTATCTGCCTGATACTGGCGGCTGGAAAGATTGCTATATCGACTCGCAGACTTTTGAACTAGTAACGCCTTGGTACACAGTCAGCCCCGGCCACCTGTGTTTTTATCCCCGCTATAAGTGGTCGGCAGATCAAAACAAACGTCTATACGACAACCTCAAGAAGGAGACACAGAGCCAACAAGAGTTCATGCAAACCCTTAACGAGCAGCTAGTTAAGCTTGTCGGGGATATTGCCAGAAGAACAGGCACTAACGACTGAAGTTAAAGCTTGTCATTCACTGGGGTTCGTCTTGGAACCCCTTACGTTACTTGGTATATTATTCATGCTAAAAATCTAACTTTGCCATCGAGGCCAACCACCTAACACAAGGAAGCGTTATGGGTAACATCAGCTATTTCAAATTATTTTTAACTATCGTACTTGCGAACCTGTTTACCGCCTTTTTGATGTTTTTGTTCTCTCTATTGATGGTGTATTTCGTCGGCAAAGGTATGTCAGAAATCTTAAAACCAGAGCCAGTTACGTATTCTACACCCCACTCAAGAGCGCAAGCACAGGCTCAGCAAGAGGCTTTGAAAAATAAGCTTGTTCCACGTTCCCTATCATCGACTCAGCAACGATCACAAACTAACAACTCTGATGGACTAGAAGCAAAGCGCAACGCATACAAGACTAACTTAGAGGTTTGTAATTTCTGGCGAGGTGAATACAGCGGCAACAAGAGCAAATACAATAAGCGCATGATGGATAATTCTTGCAAGCGCGCTAGAGAAACTTTTGTATATTAATTCTAAGGAATATTGCTAGTCTCAATCTGAGATTAAAGTGCATAAAAAAACGGGGCTTCTAATATAGAAACCCCGTTACTAACTAACCATAAATTATAGGCTGTAATTCTCTATAACCTATTAAGACGAATATAAGAAGCTCACTACCTCGCGCAAAGTTTGATCGCAAGTCTGTCAACGGCTTTCGTGTTGCGCTAGCGGAATCTTTACCATACAGTGTGTACTTATGTAAATGTTTTGGTTCTTGCAATCTTCAGACAACAAAATGCATAATGACGGCTACCCGATTATGTAATCTTTGATATCAACGTCATCAATCTGCGAGTCGTTAAGATGTTGCCTTGCGTAATCCATGTAAGCACCGCTTGTTAAGAACAAAGCAAATAGATCTTTATCTATATGCCTATCTTGCGCCATGAATTTCATAATTTTCAGTGACTGGGATAACGTTTTTGCTTCCTTATATGGCCGGTCATTTGCAGTCAGCGCTTCGAAAATATCGGCAATGGCCATGATCCTTGCAGGCACTGACATTTGCTCAGCAATTAATCCTCGCGGATACCCTCCGCCATCCAACTTTTCATGATGCGCACCAGCATATTCGGGTACACGCTGTAAATCCTCTGGTAACGGCAGAGTTTCTAACATGCGAATGGTCGTAATAATATGTTCATTAATAATATACCTATCTTCATTCGTTAAAGTACCCCGACCTATTTTCAAGTTATATAACTCGCCAAGGTTTTGTTTATTTTCAGTTGGTTCCATATTAAAACCAAAACCTGAATTGCGGCTAAATTCCCTTTCATTACGGACAAATATATGGCGTTTTTTATCCGCAAGTAAATACTCTTCACCTTCAGTGGTATGCTCAAAATCTTTCATCCGACGCTGTTCGGCCGGGGATAACCCAAGGCAATCATCGAAATTTCGGTACCATGTTTGCTCAGCTATCGACTCCAATCTACTGCGGTCTTGTTCAGACATCATTTCCCCACCAACATTGCATTTGGCAACAAAAGCAAAATCTTCCTTTAGTTGCTTTTGCCGCTGCTGAAGCGTTGCATAAAACCTTAATTGCTCTTCAGGCTCTCTATTTACGGCTTCAAGATAATCGATACGAGCATCTCGGTATAATACTTCAAAGCGCATACGTATTTCGTGAATCCGATTATATATACACTCTAACTTAGAGCCTTTATCAACAATATGCTCCGGCGTGGTAATTTTACCGCAATCATGTAACCACGCAGCGACTTCAAATTCACGCCATTGCTCTTTGGAATTAAAACCAAAATGTGCAAATGGCCCCTTTTGTTGATTGTTCGCTTCTTGCGCCAACATCATCGCCAGCTCTGGTACGCGAGCACAATGCCCCCCAGTGTATGGCGATTTTTCATCGATTGCCTGAGCAATAAGCTGAATAAATGCATCGAGCAATTCCTTTTGCCCGGCCTCAAAGTCACATATTGATTCAGACATATTAACCATGGCCGATGAAAGTTGGTGAATCTCCTCTATGTGAGAGTCGACATAATGAACATGGTCATAGTCTCGTTGGCCAATCTTCTGATTTTCTTCAATTAAGCGTTGAATGGGATTGGCTAGATTACGCGCCATTTGGGAGATAATGATCAGTACTATAAATAACACAAATAAGGTTACTAACATGGCCTTTTTTACTTGCCATTGCAGTTGCGACAAGGCCTCATCCTCGCTGACTATGAGCGCGATGTATTCCTGATTCCCAGAACCAATGAGCCCCTCAACACGCGATATATAGGCATAATGTGTTTTGTTATCAATTTCTATTTCGTGCATGCGATCGCGTAGGGGTGCTTGTTGGGCAATATCCAGTAACTGCTTAGAGGGCAACTGTGAAAGCTCTGCACGCCGTCTGGAGCTGTCAAAGTCTAACCACTTTTGTTTTAGATCTCCTTTCAAATTTGGTTTTAGTTCATTAATAGCCCGATTTATAAACGTCATCAGCGGCGCTAAATCCTTTCTTACCGTGTGATGAAAGTTGAAGTCACTTTGTGATTTTAGTTCACTAATTTGGGTTACTTTTTCAAGCCCTTCAATATAGAAGTAAGCTTGGATATAGTTAATAACCACCTCATCATCGAACACAACATCAACCTCCCCTCTGTTTAGACCCTTCAGCGCATCGAGGGTATCGTTGTATTCAATAAAGTGGGCGTTGCCCATACGCGCTTTTAAAAACTTTGTAACTGCGTAGCCTTTTTGCGCGGCAATACGTAACTCTTTGAAGTCACTTAAACGTTGTTGCCCTTGTGCCTCCCCCTGGCGCATGGTGGCAATTATCCTTGTGTCATAGTGGCCATTTGCAAATACACAAAATTGCTCACGCTCTTCGTTTTTCATAAGTCCAAGTAACATATCTATTTTGCCGGACTTTAACTGCTCCACTAGTTCCGGAAACCGATAGCCATTGATAAATTGCAGCTCGACCCCCAGTTTCCTCGCCAATAAACGAATATGCTCAACACTGTACCCCCGAGGTTGCCCCGACACTGAGTACTCAAATGGAGGGTAATCATCCATAACCCCTACTCGCAAAGTACCGACTTTATCTAAATAAGCACGCTGACGTTCGTCTAAGGTGAGAGGTGTCACGTTGAGTTCAGATGGCGCATCAACACGTTGCTCTATACTGACTTCCCCATTGTCATCAAATAAATAGCCATTGCCGGTTAGGGTATAATCAGGTATGTCCATGTATCGAGACAAAGAAGATAGCAACACGGTGGTCCCCGCTACCACGTTATTTTTGCCGATAATCGCGTAACTCGTGCCAGGGCGACCTATAAAGCTAAACATATAGGGGGGCATTTTATTTACACTTTGATTTGATGCGTTCTTAAACCACGGCCTTTGCCGAGCATCGTAGTCTGTTGGCTCCTCAGTTTGTATGCGGACGTTAAGCTTGGAGTCGAGAAATTGGGTATACCTTTTCCTATCGCCGCCCTGACCATATATTTGTACAACAACCCAGCGGTCGTTAGGTGCTGCACCCCACACGCGCCTAATCCCGGGAGTGGACTCTAAATTAGATATTTCAAAGTAATCGCCGTTACTAAAGCCGTAAAATAATGAAAACACCTGTTCTTGAGCACTTAATAAAGCACTAAAGCGAGCTAGTTGCTCGCCGCTAATGGATCTCGCACCGCGAATATTTTGCAGCTTAATTACATTGGCGAGGCTTACCGCAGCCTGCTCTTGACGTCGCGCTTGGCTGGCAACCTGAGTGGCGATTAATTCAAACTGCGTTGCCGCTGCGTTTTTTGCAAGACTACTACTAAAGTAATAGTGTAGTGATATAGCCGCAATAGCCGTGAAGGCACAAGCAAATATGAAGGTTGTTATTAGTGTAACGCGTATTGTAAAACGCTTTTTCTTGTTGTTAACTTCCATGCCAGCATACATATTTTTAAAGCGGAAGTTAAAAGTATAGGTAGGTATTTCAACACTATGAAATATTTAGCTTAATTATTTTCTTGTTGACGCTGTTGTTGAAACCGCTGATAGTTCTGTTTTTGTTGCTCTAAGCACGCAAAATAGTCATCATCATTTTTATATGCACACTCGTCTAAGCGTTGAGATTGGGTTTCATGATAACGCTGGGTGCCCTTACAAGCACTCAGGGAGAGCATACACACCACAGGTAAAATATAGCTGAATTTAGTCATTAGGCAGTCGTTAGAAAACAATGAATGATAAATCAAAACAAGGTCCCTTCGCACGCTTACATCAAAAAAAGCAGTCAAAATTGGACCAGAGCAAGCGCCAAAAACAAGTTATCTCTTGCTATGCGCAGGACCATCATAAGGCAATTGCTGAACTTATTAAACAGTGGCTTAAATAAACCTATTACTGGGTATAGTTATTAACTATTTTTTCCAACTCGCCATTGCGCCTTAACTTATCTAATAAGCGGTTGGTATAAAGCATATTGATACGCCCGTTATCAGTTTTTGGAAACTGAAACTGGTAAAGAGCTGTGTCTATGGGGCGGTTACTTTTAACTAATTCACCCACCAGCTCAGGTCTTGACCTCAACAGATAATCATAAACATGCTCTGCAATTACAACAGCACTGAGTTGCCCATGCTCTTTGTCTGCCAGGGCCTTTAGCATATTTATTTCCGAGTAAAAGTTATCACGGACCATGTCTCCGTTATTAAGCAGCGGCATTAAAGTTGGATAGTGGTAATCGAAGCGGGTTCCAATTCGCAACGGCTTTTGGCGGTCGTTTGCTAACCTTTGCAGTTGTTTTATATCATTGATTGCTGGGCCGCTTGCCGGATAAACCAACACATCATTTACTTCAACTATCGCGTCACTCCAATAATAGTCACTGGCGTTCGCAACCCAGCGCTGGGAATCAAAGCGGTAATGAATTTGCCCTTCGTGTAACAACTTTAATGAGCGCCGTGAGGTATTTGGCTGCGCTTTATAGGCATGATCACTAAATGAGTTCAGCGCCACTAATAGGTCAGGAATAATGCCTTGGGTGGTATCACCCACGATACTATAAGGAGGGTAATGATCTGGTAAGCTGCCCTTCAACTCGTGGGCAGACACACTGAGCGTACTAACAAGGACAAATAAGCCAACAATAAAACGCACAGGCAAGACTCCTACCAACACATTGCAGGTATACTAGGAAATGCGCTGGTAAAAGTCTAGCTAGGAATAATAAAAAGGCACAAAAGTGCCCTATTTACAGCAGCTTAGTACCCGTTACAGATAATTTTTAGCATTCTTCTAAGCGGTTCTGCCGCTCCCCATAGTAGCTGATCGCCCACTGTAAATGCACTAATGTAACGAGGCCCCATACTGAGCTTGCGAATGCGGCCAACAGGAATTCGTAAAGTCCCTGTGACATTGACAGGGCTCAACTCTTCGCTCGATGCACCACGCTCGTTGGCAATGACATCCACCCATTCGTTGTGACTCGCAAGAATTTGCTCTATTTTGCTAACGCTAACATCCTCACGCAATTTGATGGTCAGTGCCTGAGCGTGGCAGCGCATCATGCCTACACGCACGCATAAGCCATCAACCGGGATAGGTTGCTTCGAGGAACCCAAAATTTTATTGGCTTCTACCTCAGCCTTCCACTCTTCTTTGCTTTGCCCCGACGGCATTGGCACATCAATCCACGGGATCAAGCTACCTGCTAGTGGCACACCGAACTGATCATAATCCAGTGACCCATCTTTCATCTTATTCGCAACTAGCTTGTCTATTTCTAAAATAGCGCTGGCAGGGTCGGCAAGTTGCGAGGCAACGACACCATGAATATCACCCATTTGCTTAAGTAATTCTTTCATATTGCGCGCACCGGCACCGGAGGCCGCTTGATAGGTCATGGGGCTGACCCACTCAACTAAATCTTGTTCAAACAAGCCCCCCAATGCCAATAGCATCAACGATACCGTGCAATTACCGCCGACGAAGGTTTTTACACCTTGTTCAAGACCTTGCTCGATAACATCATGATTGACCGGGTCGAGCACAATAATGCTCTCGTCGCTCATACGCAGCGCCGAGGCGGCATCAATCCAATACCCGCGCCAACCACTGTCGCGCAATTTACCATAGACCTCATTGGTGTAATCGCCACCTTGACAGGTCACAACAACATCCATGCCCTTGAGCGCGTCAACATCGTAGGCGCTCAATAAAGGTTTAGCATCGCCGCCAATTTCCGGGCCCAACTGTCCTGTCTGTGAAGTGGTAAAAAAGGTCACATCAATATGAGTAAAATCATTTTCTTGTTGCATCCGCTCTAGCAGTACGGAGCCAACCATCCCCCGCCAGCCTACTAAGCCTACTTTTTTCATTACAGATTCCTCTTACTTACAAGTTTATTCATATTGCGTGAGACCCAGCGAGCACTGAGAATCTCTGACAATAGCACTGCAACGCCCAAGGCACTAGTGGGTTAGATACAACTTAAAATTATTTCATATAGCTAATATCACCCTATTAGTTAGTCACAATTTATTAACCATTCTGTCGCTATTTTGAAAACACTTGATGGTGTAGTAAGTAGGTACACAGGCAGTCGGAGGTGTGCATTAACAATTAAACAAGGAAATAGTCATGAATTTATTCGTAACCTCTATCGCGGCATTGACTGTCGCAGCACTATCATCAACAGCCTCAGCTCAAAGCTCATCAGTCAATTTGGCAGCACCGGACCAAGAGCAAGTAAGCTTTACGCGCGCTGAAGTGAATATGCTCAACAAACAAGGTTCATTAGCCGCTTCAACAGTGACCTATTATGGCCCTAAAGTGTGGGTTAATGGGCGTTTAGAGTCCTTCTTTGTGGGCTCAACCAATGGCAACACCTTTTGTGAAGCACGCGGTCACAATCAGGAAGTTTCTGGAAGTACCGTTACCTGTGGTGAAGATGAATCGTCTTATGCTGATTATGACTGGTATGGCAGTGCGTGGATTAAAAAAAGCACGGGCAGCAAAAACCAGTGTTATCCTCTTTATGCGACTATTAAATGCCGTTAATACGCATATAAAAAAGCCCAGCACTCGCTGGGCTTTTCTTTGTTGTTACCTGAAACTAGAACTCATAAGCATAACTTACGCTGAATTCTACACCTTCTTCACGTGAACGCACTACGATGTCTGACTGCGTCACTTCTTTTTGCTCGTCTAACAGGTTTTGGACTTTGAATTTCACTTTAGAGTTGAAATCTGGGTACCACGTGTACACTAAGTCTAACGAGTGAAATGGTTGCTCATAGGCATCATCACGCCCCGCTACGCCAGCAGCGAGAATACGCTCACCAAAGACGTTATAGACCAATGACGCACTATGAACGCCATCAGCAGAGTCGTAATTTAGCTGCATATTGACGACGTATTCAGAGTGACCCGTCATACGCTTAGTTGGGTTAGTTAGGTTTCCGGCTAAAGCAGGATCTATCTTCGCTTCGGAATCACTTAAAGTGATATTACCACTGGTAAATAGACCATCGCTCAAGAACGTCAGATCTTGAAGCCATTCGGCTTCTATACCATACACCTCAGCAGTTTCACCATTGACGAAGGTCGCGGAGTAGTCTTCATCACCAATACGCAAAACGGTCTCAATGGGTGCTTCTATATCCTTATAAAAGGCAGCGACACTGTAGGAGTTCCCTGCTTCACCGTAGAATTCGTAGCGAAGGTCGTAATTCTTAATCGGACTGCTCTTAAGACCGACGCGACCAAAAGTACGAATATCGGTTAGCGGATCAAAATAGGTGACAGGGACCACTTCACGAAAGTCAGGGCGCACTACGGTTTCACCGTAACCGGCTCGAACTTGATATTGCTCTGCGCCAATATAAGTTAATGACAATGCGGGGAACCAATCATCTTCTAAGATAGTGCCATCTTCAATGTTCTCGGCAGACCAAATCGTTTGCAAATCTTCGCCATCAAAAATAAGGCTAGACGTACCAACTGAGGTTTGTTTGAACTCCTCATATCGTATACCGCCGCTAATGCGCAACCATTGGTCATAAATTACATCGAATGAGCCATAGCCAGCATCAATCTTTTGACCAGCAATATAGTCATCAGCATCTGGTGGCGTTGGTTCGTTAAAATCGACCAAAATGGCGTTGCCATCGATAAATTGATCGCTTAAATAGCCGCTGTTAGTCAGCGGATCGCGACTGCCATCGTTGACATTGATCGCAGCACCAGCACTGTTGTTCACAGTGAAGCTAGAAGTGTTGTAGATTCTCGCTCGATCCGAAAAGTCATAACCTACCTTAAACTCGACATCGACACCATCAAACATCAAAGGCAAGTTAAAGTTACCACCATAGGAAGTTACACGTTCTTCCATATCGGTATATGACATGATCACGCGGTTGTCGTCTCCGGTGATCTCAGACCCCGCGTAACGACCGTTTTCGCCGTATTGATCGCGAAACTCAAAATCAACGTTGGTGGGAATATCTGTGGTTGCTTTCGAACGCGTATACTGCCAATCAAAGCCGACTCCCCATAAATCCAAGAAAGTATGCTGTCCAAGGAACTGGGATACATTGAGCTTACGCTCTTCAAGATTGAATTCGTGATTGCGATTAGCTAACCCGTCACCGGCAATGGTAAACGTTGAACTGCCCGCCGGGCTTTGTGAAATCGCTACTTCCGTTTCGTCTTCATTATCGACAATATAGAGTTGTTGAGCAGAAATACTATGTGTATCGAAGGTGTAACCAAGGCTTGCCGTGGCGTTATAACGCTCGTTCTCGGTCGTTACCGTCGAATTTTTCACGGTGTTATAGCACGAGTTTGCAACCTGCTCGGCAGAATCTAGGCTAGTCGCACAACTGCTATCGACATCTTGTGCAATCACAGATGAAAAGCGAGTTTGTGCATCCCATTCGTTAACATACGCACCTGATAGTAAAAAGCCAATACGACCGCCGAAGTAATCCTCTTCAAAGCTATTGCCAATGTGCGCTTTGACGCCAATTTCAGGGTCAAGTGACTCTTCTTTCAGGCCATAGTTTCGTGGCAATGACTTTAACAATTGGTTATTGATAGCGGTCGCTTGCTGAGCACGCGTTCCTTGCTCATTGTCCTGCAAATAGTCTCTGTTAACTATATTGTTGATGCTAAAGTTTCCTTGATAGCGAACAATCGCATCTTTCATTGCTTGAGGAACGCCGGCATCATTACCATCATAGGTATAGCCTTCATCCGCTGTTGTGTTATAGCCAACACCCAACTCCACTCCGGCAACAAAGTCGCTGGGGATTGATTTGGTTCTGATGTCTATGTTACCGCCACCGAACGCCGCAGGCATATCGGGAGAGTAGGCTTTTTGCACCGCCATACTTTCTATGATGCTTGCTGGGAAGATATCCAGCGGCACGACGTTGCGAGTGAGGTCGGGGCTAGGGATATAGGCACCATTCAATCTAGCACTGGAATAACGCTCGCCCAGACCACGAACATAAATAAACTTACCATCAACTAATGTAAGGCCTGTCACACGACGAAGCGCTGAGGCAGCGTCACTGTCGCCAGTACGTGATAGTTGCTCGGCTCCGAGAATATCAGCAACGAATGCCTGATTTTTTCGTTCTTCAACCACAGCTGCAGCGCTTCCTTGAAGCCGAGTTCCTACAGCCACAACCTCTTCTATTTCATCGTTCGCTGCGAGCTCTGCTTCAGCTGCGATTAGGCCATTAGTGTGGACAAACAATCCCAGGCCAACCGCGAGGGTGAGTTTGCTCAGCCTATGTTGTTTAAACATGATATACATCCTAATCAGTTTGACAAAAAATAGGCGCCTACTGCTTTGCTCAAGCACCAAGGCGCCTCAATTTAACACTCTAAATAACTAGGCTTTTAGTCTTGAGCCGCTGCATTAACAGCAGTCTCAACCCACTTATACCAGCTAGAGCTTGTGTCCTGATCAGATACCGCGCCGATGTAATCTACGCTCTCAAAGAAGCTTGAGTCTAGGCCACTTAAATCGTTAGCATTAATTGAAACATCTGCTGAGGCAGTGTTTGTTGCAAAGCCATTTTCAGCCAATACCGATACATCATCAGTCAAAATTTCGCTACTGCCGCTATTTTCGAACCAAGACGCCTTGGTTTGCCCTGCTAATGGGCCCGCTGCGAATGTATCTGTATCGGTGAAGTTTGAAGAGCACGCCATCACTGAGTTATTAAACATAATGTTATCGGCTTGCTTTTCGCCATCAGAAGTCACTTGAATACAGCTGCTGTTTACCGCATTTTTCTTAACCAATAAGGCGTTGTAAATGCTGGCATTGAACTCATCGTCGAACTTGTAAGCTTGAGAAGGGTCATCATCTCGCACAGAATTGCCATCTGTGGTCACGATGGTGATGTTAGCAAGGGTCGGGTTAGTTGGGCCCACTTGCGGTGAAGACTCACCCTTAACACCATCAGATTCGAAACCGTTGTTGCCCATGTTTACCACAGTGCCGTCGTTCAAGGTCACAGTGCCATGTTGTACGTATAAGAACTGACCTGCACCCTGCCAACCCGCATCAAAGTCGAATGAATCATCCTGCGTGTCGGTAACTACAATGTGCTTAATCGTCGCTGCACCGCCAAAGAATTCAATACCATCATCGAAGCCTTGGTGAATATGCAGGTATTCAAACTCTGAACCTGAACCCACTGCATTTAATGTAAGTGAATTAAGGTCATCGCCCTCACCCCCTACTTTAGGACCTGAACCTGCATACCAAATTTTGGCCCATTTGATACTACCGCTAGAATCGGTATTGTCGTCACCACCGAAGTAGCTAGTGATCCCCTCAGAGGCAACGTTACACGTGCTTGCATCACGCTCTGCATCAGTACATTGGTCAGTGATACCATTACCGTTAATAATGATACCGCCCCAATCTGCATAGCGAGCACCTTCACCTGCGCTATCAAAACGGTCGAAGGCATTAGCTGAAGTGAAAGTAATAGGTTTCTCTTCGGTGCCATTAGCTTGAATTTTTGCGCCACGAGCGATACGAATAATGGCTTCGCCAGATTGGAAGGCCAAGGTAGCACCAGGCTCAACTGTTAGCGTTGGGCCATTTGCTGGAATTTCAAAACCTTCTGTGGTGTTGCCATCTTCACCGATTAACAGTGCTTGCTCAAATAAGTGCACACCATCATCTGGGATTTCAGAGAACGTAATGTTACTGGTGATTTCAATAGTTTTACTGGCAAAGGAGTCATTGTAAATACAATCACGACCATCAAATACACCTTGGACCGTACCAGAGTCAGACTCGTAGCTGGCACATTCAAAATCATCGGAGTTGTCACCACCAGATGTATTGTTTGAATTATTAACACTGTTATCTGTATTTGTGCTGTTGTCATTTACAGTTGGGGTGATTTCGATGTCGCCGCCACATGCTGCCAGTGTGACTGCTGAAGCCACTAGGCTGACCTTGAATAAGTCAGATAGTTTCATTGTTATACTCCGTTGAATGTCAATTATTGTTAACGCATTTAAAAGTTACGACATACAATACGATGGCTTTATGACAATGAAGTGACACTTATTTAAACATATGATGACATGATTAAGTTATTAATATTATTACTTAAAAAGATAAAAGCCACCCGAGGGCGGCTTTGGTGTTGCGATTATGGTTGTTAAAGACCAGGCAAGGTTATTTAATATTTATATTAAATAACTCTATTATACCTAATCATAAACACTTTATAAAAGCGCCTGCTTTAATGTCTCAGCATGCAGCTTTTCATTTTTTACATATTTTATCCATTGTTGCGCCAAGCGCTCAGAGCGCTTGTGTTTCTCCGCCTGTTCGAAGGCCAAAATAGAAGCGTCAAAGTTCTGTAAGTTAAACTGCGCCATCCCTAACGCCACATAAGCATTAGACTCATGCTGTAGGCTCCCTTTTTCCAGAGCTGCCCTGGCCGCATCCGCCGCCTCTGTATATTGCTCGAGATTCAAGTGCACCTCAGCAAGGCGTTGGTCATAAATACCTTCTTGGCTTTGCTTAGCCGCTTTTTCAAAGTAAGCAAGGGACTTGCGCTCTTCTTTGGCTTGTACAAAAGCTTCTGCTATGAAGGCATTGTTTTTAACATTATCTGCGACGACACCTTTGGCTTGAGCGGTTTTCATAACTTTCGCAGCCTTATAAGGTAAGCCGTTGAACATATAAACTTGGGCTAAGTTACGTAAATCCGATTTGCTGGTTACAAAGCCTTGCTGATAAGCAGCCTCAATAGTAGCCAGTTGCTCTTTCTCTCGTCCAACCTCGCCATACATACCGCTTAATTGCAGCCAGTACTCCGGCTTGTTGTACAGCGCAATCATTTTTTCAATCACCGCCACAACCTGCTCTGGTTGTTGTAATGAGTAATACAAAGCGCGTTGCAATACCAGCCAATTTTCCTTCGGTGTTTTCCCGTCTTTTTCAGCAAGTGCAATAGCTGTGTTTATCGCTGCCAATGCATCCTGATATTGGCTCATTTGGTAATAGGCTTGAGATTTCAGTACGTAATAACTGTCAGGCTGCGCTTTGGTATTAACCTTATCCCAACGGGCCAGGTAATCAATCACCCCTTGATAATCATCGTTGGCCATCGACAGCTGCGCCAATGAGAACAGCGTGCTGAGCGTTAAACTCTCGGGGATGTCCGTCTGAGCAACAACGTTTTCAAAAGCATCAATGGCTTCACCCAAGCGGTTTTCGTTGTAGTAAATGAAGCCATAAAAATTGTACATCATGGCCTTTTCGTAGCTATTCATGCTTGAAGCACGCTCTTTAACAGAGTCAAGTGCCGCTAGCCCGCCTTTTACATCCCCGTCATCAGCGAGCTTCTGTGCCCGTGCTAATTGGCTATAAACCTTATCGCGCAGCGCCGGCACGCGTTTGGTTTTTTGCTCTGCATGGGCGCTGGCGAGCGCCACCGATGGGATCATACTGGCCATGCTCGGCAACACTAACGTCGCCGATGTTAACCCTGCAAATAGCAGCAATGAGTTCAGTTTTGTCATGGTAAACCTCTTAATCGCAACAGGTGCCCACTGCGGGGCACACTCATTAACCGTTGATTTGGAAGGTGATGCGGTTTTGCACCCCTGCCACTTCTACCGCCTCGCCATTAACGATACGCGGCTTGTATTTGAATTTTTTAGCCGCATCCATTGCAGCTCTATCGAAAATACTCTCAGGCTCGGCTTTAAGTACCTTCGGGTCGCGTACGGTGCCTTGTTTAGTCACTGTAAATTCGACAATGACATAACCTTCAATACCGCGTGATAAAGCTCGGCGTGGATACACAGGCGAGACTTTAACAATGGGCAAATACTCACCGTCGCTGCTTTCTAGCGCTAAGCCTTTACCAATGTCGACATCAGCACTGACATCGGCAGCAAAGTCGAAATTACCGCTGCTGGCGTTAGGATCGCTGCTTTGTGTTTGCGGCGAGTCCATCGGTGGTGGCGGCTCTTTTGGCTTCGGTGGTTTCTGCGGTTTACGCTCTTTTTTCTCGACGGTTTCTTCTTGCTTAAGGCGCACAAAATCAAGTACGTTGCCTTTAGCTGGCTCAGTCATGGCTCCCTCGCCACCGGAGATTAATGCCTGCATGCCTAAAAACAGCATAAAGGTCACCACCGCAGCGATTATCAGGGCGATAAAATAACGCATGATGGCAGCTCCTTAGGCCTCTTGAGCCGCAATCGACACGTCAAATACGCCCGCAGCTCTGGCGGCATCCATCACCTTGATCAGGGTATCAGTAGTGGCTTTCTTATCCGCTTGAATCACCACGCTGCCTTGCGGGTTTTCGGCTTTTAAACGCTCGATATTCGCTTGCACCGCGCGCACGTCTACTTCCCGTTTATTGATCCACACCTCGCCCTTATCGGAGATAGCGACAAGAATATTGGCGCGCTCTTTTTTCACCGCCGTTGCCGCTTCTGGGCGGTTTACATCAATACCTGACTCTTTGACAAAAGACGCGGTAACGATAAAGAAAATAAGCATGATGAAGACCACATCCAGCATCGGCGTCATGTTAATTTCTTCTGCTTCTTCTTCTTGAAATATTTTACCTAAAGGGGCTCTCATTTTTTTCTCCTTGCCTGTGCCCAAGCACAGGCATCATCGCAACTAGTGGTCCAAGACCATTTTATCTTCTAACAATTCGACTTCTCGTTTGGCGCGGCGCTGTAAAAATGTAGAGGCAAACACCCCAGACAACGCGCCGACCATCCCGGCCATGGTGGGGATAGTCGCTTTCGACACCCCAGAGGCCATGGAACGGGCACTGCCGGTGCCAGTAATAGCCATAACGTCAAATACCTCAATCATGCCAGTTACTGTACCTAGTAGACCGAGCAGCGGACACAGTGCAACCATGACATTGATCAGAGCAAGATTAGCGTTAAGCTTCATTCCCGCCCGTGAGATCATCGCTTGGCGAATTTGCTCGGCATTCCAGCTGTTACGCTCACTGCGGTTTTGCCACTGCGTGCGCACCGATTTTTTGTACTTACCATAGCCATGGAAGAAGTACATAAAGCGCTCCAAAATCAGCAACCACATAGCAAAGATGAGGATGCCGATGACCAGGAGCACCTGGCCACCCGTATCGAGAAAATCACGAATTGCATTGATCCAATCAATCAATAGCACCATGATTTACGCTCCCTTTTCGCTGCGCTCAGCAATAAGACCGGCACTTTGCTCTTGCAAAATGAGCAACAAGTTCTTTGAGCGTGTATTAAGCAGGGTATAAAGGAATACCGTCGGTATGGCGACGACCAAACCTAGTACCGTTGTCACCAAGGCTTGAGATATGCCCCCAGCCATTAACTTAGGGTCGCCGGTGCCGAACAAGGTAATCGCTTGGAAGGTATTAATCATACCGGTGACCGTACCGAGTAAGCCCAGCAGCGGCGCCACCACAGAGATGATTTTAATAAGCGTGAGGTTACGCGTGATTTTTGGCATCTCGCGTAAAATTGCTTCGGACAGTTTCAGCTCAAGAGTATCGTGCGCCACGTGAGGGTATTGGTCTTTCACCTTCATCACACGTCCAAGCGGGTTATCGTCGCGGGCAACATCGTCTTTAAGCTGGCGACGAATTTTGCTGCCAATAATAAGCAAAGAAATGAATCGCTCAATGGCAATTAATAGCGCCAATGCGCCAACCGCGAGAATCACATAACCCACAGTGCCGCCTTGATGCACTCGCTCTTCAGTACCTGGAGCCTGCACTAGTAGGCCCAAAATAGAGCCGCCTGTTGGGTCCAGCGCGAACTGCACAAAGCCGTCAGTGGCTTGTTGTAAGTCTTGAGCACTGGCGGTGTAACGATCAACTGGCTGGCGAGTCAATTCAGATAAGGTATCGGTGACATTGTTGTACTCAAGGTACTTGCCATCGGCAATAAGGTTAAATGCGCCGACACGCAACACTTCTTTGTTTTCTTTAGCGCCGCCGGCAACGATCACTTCGGTATTAAAGCGCGTGACTTTACCCTGCTCGGTCATCTCTCGCTGCAGCTCAAACCACACCTTCTCGATGTCTTCGATAGAAGCAAGTTTCGAACTTGAACCCATTTTTTGGGCCATCTCTTCCATGAACTCATCACGCCCTGGAAGCTGTGCAGAGATAACAGAGGTAGCAAACTTATTGGCACTCTCACCTGCTTCTTGCTGCAGCACACCAAACAATTCTTTGAGTGTGCCCATGCGGTTTTGCAAGGTATCGGATAGCTGTGCAAGTTTTACTTCGTTTTCTTCGAAACGCGTTTCTAATTGTTCAGACTCTTGAAGCTTGGCGTTGCGAGTTTGCTCGGCCTGACGCAACATCTGTAATTGTTCGTTTTCGCGGGCCATAAATGCCTGCTCACGCTCTTTATTTTCCGCAGACTGCGCGACTTTACCCTGCTCGAGTGTTTTTAATAGCGCATCTAAATCCATGGCGTCTGCGGCTAAAGCAGAGTGCGATAACGCCAAAGTGGCAACCAAGGCTGCGCTTCGGGTAAACTGTTTCATTAATTTCATTGTCGGTACCTCTTATTCCGCAGCTTGGATAGGCAGGGTTAACATGTCTGGGGCTAGCTGTTTACGCGCAATACGCAAGCCTTTGTTAATTTGGCTAATGGCCGAATCATCAAGTTTTACAAACGCTTTTTGTTCTTTATCCCAGGCGCCGGCTTGCTGGCCGTCACGGGTCAAATAAATAAGCTCTAAGCGACCAATGCGCAGGAAATCAACCTCGCGTTCTTTGCCATCTACATCCTGTAAAGCGGTATAAGCCTCGATGGTGCGACCATAGTCGACCTCAACCTGATAGGCTTCGAGCACACGGCGGAACTTTTCACTTGATGCCACGTCAGCGCGGTCCATCAAAGCATGCAACTTAGCAATGCGCTCGCTGCGCTCTTGCTGTAAAAAAGGCACATCTAGGGCAACAAACTGCTCAAGGCCATTGATCATTCGCAACATCAGTGGCGTGATTTGTCGCTCGATCACCGATACTTGGTCCATCGACGCGTTAAGGTTGTCCATTTCTTCAACTTGATTGGCAATTTGCTTTTGCAACTGCGCGTTATAGACGCTGAGGCCGTCTATTTCTTTGTTGAGTGCCTTAAACTTTTGCAAGCGGTTTTGCATTGAATCAGCGATGTTATCGATTTTATTTTGAGATTTTTTCGCTAACTCATTAATTTCACTGCTTTTGTTTTTAACAGTGTCCAGTTCATTAGCCATCAGCACGGGGCTGGTGGCCGCCACAACTGTGGCTAATATCAGGGGTTTAACGCCTTTCATCGCATACACCTTATGTTTAGCTCGAATGCTTAGCCGGAAATCCGACACGAATGTAAGATGTGCGAAAGTGTAGAGAAGGAAAGTGACAGTGGTGTTGCGCTATTAATACAGTTTAATTACAGCTGTAACAATTGTGCCATACAAGTGACGTTAACTGACCGCAGATGCGTACGTGCGCGAGCTCATCTGCGTATAACCTTTATTATAAAGCGGAATGTTTAGTAGCAAGCTAGTTGGGAACCCAAAATAGGTGAAAGATAAAATGGAACGTTCCAGCGGATATTGGTAAATAGGAGTAATGAATACGTATTCACCGACCTTAAAACAAAACCGCCCTGACAAGCATCAGGGCGGTGTTTCAAAGCTTAAATATATCGTACTGCTATTTTTCGATTTTCTCTTGCCACTTTCCTTGTAACTTGGGTGTACTCATCGCATACCAAGCGATATATACGTAGCACACAAGCGGCACGTAGAAGCTTAACTGCAAACTCACAGTGTCGGCTACATAACCTTGGACGAGAGGAATTAACGCACCACCAACAATGGCCAAGCATAACCACCCAGAGCCACGACTGGTGAGTGAGCTAAGCGCCGCAATAGCAAGTGTGAAAATGGTGGGGAACATAATGGAGTTAAACAAGCCGATAGCCAGTACAGACCACATGGCCACCATCCCTTGGCTATTAATAGTGACAAGCAGCAATACAATGGTGGCCACAGCATTAAAGAGGAGCGCTTTATGCGGCGCAATTTTTTGTAATGCTGCCGAGCCAATAAAGCGCCCGACCATGGCACCGCCCCAGTAATAAGAAATGAGGTGGGCCGCCTCGTGCTCAGCTAGACCAGCAATATGCGCTTCGCCAAAGTAATTAACAAGAAAACTACCAATGGCCACTTCGCCGCCAACATAACAAAAGATAGCGCCAACACCGAAAACCAAGTGAGGGGCTTCTAATAAAGAGTGGTTTTTGGCTTTGCAGTCGAATTCCTCAGTGTGCTCTTTGATCACGGGCAGCTTCAACGCTGCAAAGACAACGGCAATCGTTAATAACGCAGCGGCGAGCATTAAATAAGGAATTTTTACCGTGTCCGCCGTTGCAGCCTCGGTAACCAGCGCAGCACTGCCGCCAAACAATAAAATTTTGCCGATAATAGGCCCCACAGTGGTGCCTAATGAATTAAGAGCCTGCGCCAAGTTTAATCGACTAGAGGCGGTTTGCGCCGGGCCTAATGCGGCCACATAGGGGTTAGCAGACACTTGTAGAATGGTCACCCCAGAAGCTAACACAAATAGTGCGCCTAAAAACAACCAATACTCGTGTACGGCGACGGCTGGGTAAAACAGTAAGCAGCCGATAGAGGCAACGATTAAGCCACTGACAACACCGTTCTTATAGCCAAATCGCTTAACTAAGTAACCCGCTGGCAACGACATAATGAAATACGCGCCAAAGAAGCAGAACTGGATCAGCATGGCTTCGGTATAGGTTAAGTCAAAAACTGCTTTCAATCTGGGGATCAGTAAATCGTTCAAAACGGTGATAAAACCCCACAGAAAAAACAAGGTGGTCATCGCTACAAGCGGCAAAGTATAGTTGCTTTGTTTATCTGCCGATGCAACGTAAGCCTGATTATTATTCATCTCACTCACGTGTTGTTCTCCTTCTACTTGTTGTCTCGGATTCTACACATCCACATAACAAGATCACAGAATATTTACTGGAACGTTCCAAATTATATACAACTAATATTCGGCTTTTGTATTGCTACGAATGAGTCTGCGACAGGAAAGTAACGGCTAAGCAAACATATCGGCCAATGAAATTAGCAACTCGACATTGAGTAGACTAAGCCCGAACAGCCGTTGTCACCACTGAGGGTGAGCGCTTGCGCTCAGCTTTCATCACCGCTTTGAGTCTAAAGCGTTAATCGCAGTCGTTTTGTGGCCATTGAGCGATATGGTCTTCGAAGTACTCGAGATCAACATCACAGTCTTTTACTGTTTTGTTGCGTACGCTGATCCCGACGCTGTGCATCTTCGACTTTTTGCCCTTATTAAGTAGCGGGTGCCAACTGGCCAACCCACGACCCTCTTGCAGTCGTCGGTAACTGCAACTGTTAGGCATAAAGAAGATATCGTCAATGTTGTCTTTGGTGAGCTTCACACATGAAGGAACTAAGCGCTGGCGGTTTGCATACTCGGTGCAGTTGCAGGTTTTGTTATCCAAATACTGACACACAATGTTGGTATAGATAAGCTGCTCGCCGGGACGCAGCTCGGTGGTGGCAGCGAAGTCTTCTTGTTGTTCTTCGTCGCTGTCAATAAAGGTATTTAAACAGCATTTACCACAGCCATCACAAATCGCTTCCCACTCTTGGTCACTCATCTGTGCCAACGACTTGGTCTGCCAAAACTTATCTTCTAACATAAAAACGCCCCTTTGAACCGGGGCGTAGTGTAGCAAATTAGCGTGTTGCCACGCCAGTGTGAAGTTACTCCACCGGTGGGTAACCGATGCGGTCGGATAAATAGCCGACACTGGTGGCGAAATAATATGAACGGTTCCAGTTCATTAATGCTTTATAATTATCGTAGGCTAAATACATACGCCCATCCACATTATCTGGCATCACCATCGCCGCAGTGATATCACGTTGCGGTAAGTCGCTGCCATCCATGCGCCTAACACCAAGTGCTTGCCACTGCGCTAAACTGCGCTCGGACTCACGCCAGTACTGCAACCATTGCTTATGGCTGCGCGTACCGCGCTGCAATATAGCGTTGCTGTCAAAATCCTCGGGTAATTTTACCTGTCGTCCCCAGGTCAGCGAGTCATTCCAGCCCACGCTTTTTAAGTAATTAGCAATGGAGGCGAACGCGTCTTCCTCGGTGGTCCAGATATCCTTGCGGCCATCGCCGTTGTAATCTACGGCATAGGCATTAAAGGAGCTTGGCATAAACTGTGTTTGCCCCATAGCCCCGGCCCAAGAACCCTTGAAATGTTCAAGGTCGATATGGCCGTCTTTAAGAATGTCTAACGCTGCCCAAAGTTGGCGTTTATATAGCGCCTCACGGCGGCCATCGTAAGCCAGTGTCACTAAACTTGAGATCACTGGGTGGCCACCTTGAATACGACCGAAGTTACTTTCCAACCCCCACAACGCAACGATAAAGCGGGCTTGCACGCCAAATTTATCAGCCACTTCTTCCAGTGTCTGTTTATGCTCTTTATAGAGTTTACGGGCGCGGTCTATTTTCCACTGAGGCACCCGTTTTGGTAGATAAGTCTCTAAGGTTTCTTTGACCTCAGGCTGGTTTTTATCGGCGCTGATCACCTTAGGCTTAAACTCTATAGTGGCGAACGCCGAATCAATTAAGGCTGCGTCATAGCCTTTTTCCAGCGCTTCTGAGCGCAGTTTTTTAACATAGGCGTCAAACTGCACCTGTTGTTGTTCAACACTTGCTACCTGCGAGTTTGCCAGAGACGGAAAAGTAATTGTTGCTGCGCCAGCCACACATAAAGTGGATAAGGCAACAGGCTTGAAGGCGCTGGCTATATACTTGCTGATGGTGTTAATCACGCTCTACTCCATTTTGCTGTCTTAATTCGTCCAACATATTCTCAGTTGGCGGTGGTAGTTGCAAATAGAACCCGTTGTCGCTTAATTCAGCCTTAACCTTGTCAATATCGGCAAGCGCCAAGCGCTCTTTTGTCGCTAAATTAATCAACATCACAAATTCTGGCGACCCAAAACTGTCCATCAGCGGCTCAGGAACATCGTCAAAATGATCACGTTTGGGTACATATAAATAGGTATCTGCTTTTTTCTTGCTCTTGTATATGGCACACAGCATCTTAAGGCCTTTAAATTGTTGCGAAACACACCTTGACACTATACCATGAGAGCTAATCTATGTGGTAAGTTTAGTGGCCAAAGCTCAACGCTCATCACTGTTTGCGACTGCCAAGTTAAAATGGCGACGCCACAGATATGCGATAACAAATAATTCGGCCACACGAATACGAGCGCTTATGTCGGAACAATTATTCGAATTAAAAGGGAATCTCTTCACGTTATCCGTGTTGCGGTTATTAACACCGGATCTTGCAGCCTTATCTGAACAGCTTGATGCTAAAATAGCGCAAGCTCCGAAGTTTTTCGCAGGCGCGCCCATCGTTATCAATCTTGAAGCAATCCAAGATGCAACGCTTGATTTCACCCAGCTAAGAGACACATTAAAACGCCTTGCTTTTAACCCGGTTGGGGTATGCAGTGGCAGTGATAGTCAACATAACAGTGCAAAAGAAGCCGGCTTGTCGGTGCTTAACTACGCCAAAGACGTACAACAAAGTCAACAAAAAGCCCCTTCCCCTCAAGCTACAGCCAAAGTAGAAAATGAACCAACCTTGGTTGTAGAAGGCACCGTGCGTTCAGGTCAGCAGGTGTATGCTAAAGGACGTGATTTGATTATCTTGGGCTCTGTCAGCCATGGCGCCGAGGTCATTGCTGACGGACATGTTCATATTTATGGCACTTTGCGAGGCCGTGCTATTGCCGGTGCGCAAGGTGACGCAAACGCCACAATCTTCTGCCAAAAACTTGAAGCCGAACTTGTTTCAGTCAATGGCAGCTATTGGATCAGTGATTCGTTACAAGGGGACTTATGGGGCCAGCCAGCCCAAGTTCGCCAACGCGATGACTCACTTCATTTATCAGCTTTGGTTAAAGGATAAAACACATGGCAAAAATTATTGTCGTTACTTCAGGTAAAGGTGGCGTTGGTAAAACAACTTCAAGCGCCGCAATCGGCACAGGCCTTGCCCTTAAAGGCTTTAAAACGGCGATCATTGACTTTGACATTGGCCTGCGCAACCTTGATTTAATCATGGGCTGTGAGCGCCGCGTGGTCTATGATTTTGTTAATGTGATCAATGGTGAAGCAAACCTCAACCAAGCGCTTATTAAAGACAAGCGTGTTGATAAGCTGTTTTTGCTCCCCGCTTCGCAAACTCGCGACAAAGACGCGTTAACCAAAGAAGGTGTCGAAAAAGTCCTCAATGAAATGAAAGAGAGCTTTGACTATATTGTGTGTGATTCGCCAGCAGGTATTGAAGCCGGTGCGATGATGGCCTTATATTTTGCAGATGAAGCCATTGTAACCACCAACCCTGAGGTATCATCAGTACGCGATTCGGACCGTATCCTTGGTATTTTACAGAGCAAGTCACGTCGTGCAGAGGAAGGTTTAGAGCCAGTCAAAGAGCATTTGCTGCTTACCCGTTATAACCCTGAGCGCGTGCAAAAAGGTGAAATGCTTTCAGTTGAAGACGTTAACGAAATTTTGGCTATTGATTTGTTGGGTGTTATCCCGGAGTCACAAGCGGTGCTTAATGCCTCAAACCAAGGTCAGCCTGTGGTATTGGACGCTGAGTCAGATGCCGGTCAAGCCTATTTAGATGCCATCAACCGTCTACTCGGTGAGCAAATTGAATTCCGCTTCTTGGACGTTGAGAAGCGTGGTCTATTCAAACGGATTTTTGGAGGATAAGGTGTCATTACTAGATTATTTTCGTTCGCAAAAAAAATCCAGCGCATCGCTGGCGAAAGAGCGGCTGCAAATTATCGTCGCTCATGAGCGCTCACAGCGCGGCACGCCTGATTACTTGCCGCAGCTAAAACAAGACATCCTTGAAGTGATCCGTAAATACGTGGCCATTGATGCCGAAGCAGTGCAAGTGCAGCTAGAGCAAAATGAAGACGACTTAGCGGTGTTGGAGCTCAATGTCACGCTACCTGATGACGAAAAATAACTTATCAGCGCAAATCACAAGAAAGAGGCTCAGTTAGCCTCTTTTTTTATCCCTGTGTCTTTTTGCTCGCAGACTGACCCAGCTCCAAATAAGCGATATCAGCAACAGCAAAGGCCAAGGGATGAGCAACGCAAAGCTGTATTGCGTGGCGTTGATAAGCCCGACAATGATGATGCCCACACTCACTGCCAAGGCGATTATAAACATAACCCATAAGCTGACTAAAACGCGGTTCAACCCCTTAGAAAGAGTCGGTGCATTCTCGGCGCAGGCCATGAACATCATCGCCATCGCAGCAAAGAACCCAATAAATATTTGCCCGATAAGCAATACCACTAGCAACCACGTAGGCATAACGACCTCAGTGACCGTCATTCGTTGGAAGTGAGCACCCAATCAGCAAGTGCGTCGCGCACATAATCAAAACGCCAAGGTTGTAATAAATCAGGTGCTAATAGCTGCTCGCGTTCATGCTCGTCGTACTTCCAATGCCAACTGATAAGTTGATTAATTTGTTTTTTACTGGCAAATACGTCGGCAGGTATACCGGTTTGCTTGGCAACGGTGGCTATCTTTTGCTTAATATCTTTTGCCGTTTGTTTGTAGCCACGATAGTCCATTAATCGCATTACGCGACTAGGAAGGCTCTGCTCAGGCACCGCTTTGCCCCGCTCGATGCAAGCGAGGATTTCTTTACCTGAACGATTCACTTCCATCGGCTCAACGCCTGGGATATTACGCATACTATTGAGTGAGCCAGGCCGGCGCTTGGCGATCTCCACCATATTGGCTTCTTTCAACACGAAGTTAAGCGCTAAATTCTTTCGTTGTGCCTTTTTTCGGCGCCACATGGCCAACTCTTTTAATATCGCTAGATCCCGTGGAGCTAACTGCCAAGCCCCTTTCACCTCGCGGTATAACTGCTCATCGGGTATTTGATGGGCGCGCTTTTCCGACAACAACTGCGACTCTGCAATCACCAAATCAAACCACCCCTGCGCCCTGATCTGTGTCACTAATTCGTTATAGCAAGGCAATAGATGCGCAACATCAGCGGCGGCGTAGGCTAACTGGCTTTCTCTTAACGGCCGCTGTAGCCAATTGGTTCGCGACTCGCTTTTATCAATCTCTATATTAAGGCGTGAATTCACCATCGCCGCAAACCCTACGCAGTTCCCCTGCCCTAACAATTGCAATGCAAACTGGGTATCGAAAAGCGGCGCTGGCACAAAGCCAGCAAAGTTTTGGAAAACTTCGATGTCCTCAGAGGGAGAATGCAGCACTTTTAACACTTGTTCGCATTTAAGTAACTGCCAAAGTTGGGTGAAATCAAGAGGCTGTAACGGGTCAATAAGACCAAGATGTTGACCATCAAAAATTTGCAGGAGTGCGATTTCGGGATAAAGCGTGCGCCGACGCATAAATTCAGTGTCTATTGCCAAGGTCTCAGCCTGACTAATAGCATTGACAAAGCTATCTAGTTCAGCCTGTTCAGTGATTAACTGGTAATCCACTTGTACTCCTTAAAAAACAAACCGGCGATTGCCGGTTTGTTTGCTTATTCTTATTCGTCTTTAAGTGCGCGTCTGAGTATTTTACCGACATTGGTTTTCGGTAATTCCTCTCTAAACTCAACTAATTTAGGCACCTTGTAATTGGTCAGGTTTTCGCGGCAATGCTTAATGATGTCTTGCTCACTAATGGCTGCATCCTTTTTCACCACGAACAATTTAACTTGCTCACCACTGACATCATGAGGGACGCCAACAGCGGCGACTTCAAGCACGCCATCCATTGATGCGACCACTTCTTCTATTTCGTTCGGGAACACGTTAAAACCGGATACCAGAATCATATCCTTTTTCCGATCAACAATATAGAAAAAACCTTGGTCATCGTAAGTGGCAATATCGCCGGTGGCAAACCAGCCGTCGCGCAGACACTCTGCGGTGGCATCAGGGCGGTTGTAGTACCCTTTCATTACTTGTGGGCCTTTAACCCAGAGTTCACCGGGCTCGCCAGCGGGTGCTTCTTGACCATCTTCAAGCATCAATTTGATGTCTGTGCTTGGTGCCGGCAAACCGATAGAGCCGTTGTAGCCTTCCAAGTCATATGGGCAAACTGTAACCAACGGTGCACACTCAGTAAGACCGTAACCTTCCACCAAACGCGTACCGGTTACTTTCTGCCAGCGTTCAGCAACTGGACGCTGAACCGCCATACCGCCACCGAGCGACATTTTTAAGTTGGAAAAGTCTACGTCGGCGAAACCATCGGTATTAAGAAGACCATTAAATAAGGTGTTTACCCCAGTCATAACGGTGAATTTATTGTCGTTCAACTCTTTTACGAAGCCTTTCATGTCGCGTGGGTTGGTAATGAGTAGGTTCAACCCTCCATACTTCATAAAGGTTAAGCAGTTCGCCGTCAGTGCAAAGATGTGGTAAAGCGGCAGCGCAGTAACCACAATTTCTTTGCCTTTATCTAAAATATTGTCGAGACAACCGGATACCTGTTCTAAGTTGCCCACCATGTTACCGTGGGTAAGCATGGCGCCTTTAGACACCCCAGTCGTACCACCCGTGTATTGTAAAAACGCGAGGTCGTCCAAGGTGATCTCTGGGCGAGTATAACGGCTGGCGTCACCGTTTTTTAACACATCCGTGAAAGCGATGGGATTAGGCAGCTCAAAGCTCGGTACCATCTTTTTGATATGCTTAACAACGAAGTTGACCAGATGCTTTTTAAGGCCGCCCACCATGTCACCTACTTGGGTTACCACTATGTGTTTAACATTGGTTTTTCCCAGTGCTTTTTCCAAGGTGTGGGCAAAGTTGGCAAGAATAAAAATGGCATCCGCTTCGGAGTCATTTAGCTGATGCTCTAGTTCACGCGCAGTATAAAGAGGGTTAACGTTAACAACCACGCACCCTGCCCGTAAAATACCGAGTATGGATACCGGTGTTTGCAATAAGTTGGGCATCATTACTGCCACTTTTGCACCTGGCTTTAAGCCCAGATCATTATTTATGTAAGACGCAACTTTCTTAGTTGCTTGGTCTAGCTCAGCATAGCTTAGCGTAACCCCCATATTTTTGAATGCAGGTAGTTGGGCGTAATCCGCAAAACTTTTCTCGAATAATGACAGTAAAGAGTCGTAATGAGCGGGATCGATGGTCTCTGGGCAACCTTTTGGATATCGCTTTAGCCAGATTTTTTCCACACTAAGCTCCTATTAATTTGTTCTTATAATGATTTGTCTTAGCAGTCATAAGTTTGGCAAATAGTAAGCACGACACTTAACCAATGCCCATATAGTTCGCTGTAGAGTGATAAACATTGCCACGCTTTTAGCAGGCTTGAGAGTTCACCGCCACAACAGTACTAACCTTAATCTAAGTTGCTATCTTTCACAATTGAGCAATTGCTCTAAATTGCTTTGATATTCCCACATTTATCGCAAAGTTACAATTATTCTGCGCTATTTTGATGCAAGTGCGCACCAATAAGGCGCGCGCATTCCTTCGGGCTTTGCATATGGCAATGATGGCCGCCGTCGACTGTATCTGTAACTAAGTCGTTGTAGCACTTACTAAATTCCTGTTCATTTTGGTGCACCATGGAATAACCTTGCGCCCCCTTTATCAATAAGGTGGGTACTTTTATAGGTGTTAACAAAGCATGCGCTTGCGCTTTAGTGTAGCGAAAAGCGGAATAATGCTTTAATCGCGGATCTGTTGTTAACATCACACTTCGCTCTTTTTTAACAATATTGCGCGCCATTAGCTGCCGAGCGATATCAATATTGAAGTCACTCACGGCCTCGCGGCGCTCATAGAGCTGTTCAGCACTTTCATAAATCCCCCCTTTTTTGGCGCGGGCTCGATGTTTAAGCGCCTGAATCAATACATTTTTAGTGTCGGACTCCTCTGCGGTGACCAGGCCAACGCCTTCAATGAGCGAAAGTGAGGTGATACGCTCTGGAAAACACGCACAGTACAATGAAGCCACCATAGCGCCGAGGGAGTGTCCGATGATGTGCACATATTTGGCCTTGCAACGCATCACAAGTTGATGAAGGTCATCAACATAATCAATAAAATAATAGTGTGCGTCTTGGCCTCGCCACTGCGATAAACCGTGTCCGGGCCAATCAATTGCATAAATCGGTAAGTCCTTACCTAGGGCAGACATTAGAGGCAAAAAACTGTTGCTGTTATCCTGCCATCCATGCACGGCGATCACCACGGTGTCAGTGTTATTTGTGATTGCCAACTCTGTGTTGCTTTGTCCTTGCAGCCGAAGATGGCGCAGTTTGACCGAAAAACTAGGCACTTGAACTCCTTTTTGCCGCATTGCGGTTTATTTATTGATTTGTGGGTTTAAAATGTTGCCAAGCCACAACAGGACTACATTATGAAACGCACTCTAACATTCGCTTCGATGATCTGCGCAAGTTTTTTTGCCAACGCAGAGCAAGCAGCACCTAAGAACATTATTTATATGATTGGCGATGGTATGGGCCCTGCCTACACCAGCGCTTATCGCTACTACGTTGATGATAAAAGCACCAAGGTGGTAGAGCCCACCGTATTCGATTCCATCCTCGTGGGCATGGCACACACCTATCCTGATGACGATACCATCGTCACTGACAGCGCGGCTGGCGCAACGGCTCTGTCCACCGCAACGAAAAGCTACAATGGCGCCATCGCTGTGGATACTCAAAAGCATGATCTTAAAACGATGCTTGAGATAGCCAAAGAACGCAAAATGACGACCGCGCTTGTCGCCACATCGCAGATCAACCATGCGACCCCCGCAAGCTTTGCTGCACATAACGAGTCTCGCCGTAACTACGATGACATTGCCAATGACTTCTTCGATAATAAAATCAACGGTGCTCTGCCAGTGGATTTAATGCTTGGCGGAGGTACCCAGTACTTTATTCGCGAAGATAGAAATCTAGTGAATGAGTTTATCGCTCAAGGCTACCAATACAGCGATAACCTCAGTCAATTAGAACAATTACAACAAATTCCAGCCCTGGGTCTGTATGCCGCTAAGGGTCTACCCTTTGCTCTCGATGGAGAGAGTAAACGATTAACGAAAATGACCGATAAGGCACTGTCGTTACTCGCAGCCAATGAGAATCCGTTCTTTGTGATGATCGAAGGCAGTCAAATAGACTGGTGCGGTCATGCCAATGATATTGCTTGTGCCATGGCAGAAATGGACGATTTCGCCCACGCCATTGATAAAGCCAAAGCCTATGTTGATGCCCACCCAGACACACTGTTGGTGATCACAGCCGATCACTCCACCGGTGGCTTGACCATAGGTGCCAATGGCCAATATTTGTGGCACGCCGATGTGGTTACAGGCGTCACGGCCACAGCGGGTGTCATTGCTGAGCGATTGCTGGCAAGCGACGATATGGCCACGGTATGGCAACAAACCACGGCACTGGAATTCACCGAAGCACGTAAGGTTTTACTTACCCAAGCGAAGAATGTAGGTGAAGATGCGCTGGTCATGACGGTTAAAAAGTTAATCAATGAAGCAAGTTTTACCGGATGGACTACCTCTGGTCACACTGCTATTGATGTTCCTGTGTTTGCCTATGGCAACGGCGCAGAACAATTTATAGGGTCGCAAAACAACACTGACATCGCACAGAAGCTAATCAACTTTATTAACAATAAATAACATTGTTGATCTTATTGTAATCATGCGTTAATGTTTTATTGCTTGTTAACATAGTTTAACAACCCTACTGAAAACTGAAGACTCAAAAGCCGCTCTTGGAGCGGCTTTTTTATTGCTTTAAATCACAGCTTAAGAGCTACTGTATCTGCGCATCGCCTGTTCAAGCGTGAGTGGCATGTCAAAATAATAGCCTTGCATTAGATTCACAGGAAGCGTTGCTATGTAGTCAACGTGAAATGGCGACTCTACCCCCTCAGCGACAACACTGAACCCTAACTTGTTACAAAGCTGTGACATATTTTCATATAAATAGGTGGCTTTGTCTTCGGCGTTAACCGGAAGCAAGCTGCGGTCAAACTTAATGGTATCGACATTTAGCTTACTTAAAATGTTTAAACATGAGTAGCCGGTACCAAAATCATCTACCGCACATAGAATCTGAGCGGCACGCAATTTATCGACAATTTCTTTGGTGCGTTCAAAATTGTTGTTGTAGGACGACTCAAGAATCTCAACCTCAACTTGCCCAGGAAACTTAGAGAACGCCTTGAGCACGCGGCGGTAACGACGGTTAATCAAATTATCGGGAGAAATATTAAAACTAATTTTAGGGCTCATCTGATGGCGCTGAAACTGCAATAAATCAAGCTCTAACTGGTCAATCACAAAGCTGTCCACCACATCCATCATCTCAAAGCGCTCAAGCACATCAATAAACCATGGAGCTTTGATTTGACCGTCCGCTTGCTTTAAGCGTAGTAGCGCTTCGAAGCCAATGATTTTATGCGTGGTGTTATCGACTTTGGGCTGGTAGTACAAACACAGAGTGCCTTCTTTGAGGGCACTGATCACCTTATGTAGCTGGCGCTGGTCTGCAAACTGCGCGGTGTTACGCTTTGCGAATTGCGCTTCAACGTGGCGCTCTAGTTGCCGTCCTGCGCTGACTCGTTTCACTAGAATATCGAGCTCACGCCCGCTAATATTATGGGCACTATTGGCGCGTACAAAGGGTAAATAAACAAGTGTATTGATAGCCACCAATCCCGCTTGCAGTGCCACGCCAATAAAGCTACCAGTTAATAAGTAGCCGCTCAATAGCACCGGAGTGAACCAGGGTATCGAATCAATATTGCTTAGGGGTAAAGCGCCACTTTGTAGTAGCGCATAGGCAATAGCTGCATTTACCAATGGACAAAGTAAAAAAGGAATAATGAAAAATGGATTAAACACCACAGGCACTGCATACATCATTATTTCACTGATATTGAAAAATGAAAATGGCGCGCTTAGTTTAGCAATCTGGCTCTCATGGCTTTGTTTTCCTTGTAATAAACAAGCGATTAGCAGGCCCCAAATGCCACCACTGCCACCTAAAGCCACAAAGGTCGATAAGAAGCTGTAGTTATCCAGGCCAGGCACCACTTCGTAGCCTGTGAGCTCTGCTGAGGCAAGTATGTGATAAGTGTTATCGCCATGGATACCAAAGAGCCAAAACACATGGCTAAATATAATTTGCGACATTAACTGCTGCCATTGGCTCCAATCGCTGTGACTTGCGCTCAGCCACGACAAGCAAGCGGCCAAACCAGAGTCAACGTAAGGAAATAAAACAAAGGTCACAAAAACGGTCAGCACATAGGGCAGCATCAAATTAAGATGCTTGACCAAAAACAAGCTGACATTGCCCACAGACATAATTCTAAGCCAACGTAAGCTCAATGCGGAGCGCAGCAGGTAACAACAAAATATCGGCATAAGAATGGTGTACAGCACACCGGCGCGATTATTTATACCCACCCCACCGCTATCGAGCGCGTAGATATAGCCCGTAGCGACACAAAAACAAGTAAGCACTAAAATCGGTGCGGCGAAGGTATTTAACTTGAGGTTCTTCGCCAAATAGTAACTAAATGACAGCAATGTCGTTATCGGAAATAACGTCCATATTAGGTTATTAAAAGAATACAAATAGGCATAAGGGCCCTGTAAATGCTCGTAGCCAAGCCAGTGAGTCACCAAAGAAACTAGCGCCGCCATAATAAAGAATGGGATGAGGGCTATGTACCCTTCTCGCAGCGAGAGAATAACGGTGTTCGCCGCTAACTTGGCAGCGCCGCGAGCAAGTACATCAAATACGCGGTGAAGCACGAGTTAATCAACTTTTATTATTATTTTCTAAGAGCAGTTAAGTTAACGTTAATGAGAGGTGATGTCCATAATTTAAAAACGTCGCTCAGGTTACGCGTAGACACTCACGCTAAGCATGGACTGCACTTCTTGGCGACGCTCTAAAAACGCGTATTCTTTATACGTGGCAATCGCATTACTGGTGCGGGTATTGGCAGGTTGGTCGTAAATAGTCTGACGATATAAGGCATCTGCTAAGCGACGACCTTGGCTGGAGTCTTTAACAGACGACGCCGACTGCTCTACAGCGGGTTTTTCTTGAGCGCGCCCATCTCCGACAGGCTGTTGATTTCTTTTCAGTTCCAGCGCTGGGTTAGTCGTGAGTGAATTGACCGTACGTATCGTCATACCATTAATATATAAAAATCTAGCGACTTATTGAGTGTGATATAAACTGCGAGTTTGCGCAATCTTTATTCGCGTCCGGGTAATTTCTTCCACGTTACCGTGTCGCGAACATACACTGGCTGCGCTTCACTGGCACTGTGATGTTGGCCTTGTGCAAATTGCTCTGCCACCAGCGCCAGCATAAACTGACTATTCGGTAACGTAATATGCTCATCAACGCTAATGCCGGCTACTGAGTGAGCTAAATCGGGGTAACTTTGCCACCCTGTGCCAACCGCAAAGGCGGCATCAAAAGGAACTGCGAGTGCTTCTGGCTTCACCACTTGCTGCGTGCCTACCAGCGTGGCAAGGCCATTGATATTCTCAAAAGCACCCACATAAAGCTCGCCCATACGCGCATCAATGGCCGAGACGACTTGGTTTACACCACGTTGCTCTATGGCTTGCTGCGCCATCATTGCCAGCGAAGAGATACCGACAACGGGCTTTTGCGCTGAAAATGCCAACCCTTGAGCCACTGAGACGCTGATGCGCACGCCAGTGAAGCTACCAGGTCCTTCGCAATAGCCGATAACATCCACCTCTTTTAGCGAGCAATTGGCCTTGGCAAGTAGCGTATCTATTTCAGTTAAAATACGTTGGCTGTGCTGCTGTGGGCAGACATCAAAGAAACAATATTGCTGTCCTTGGTGGGTTAAGGCGATAGACAGCGCTTCTGTGGAAGCATCGATGGCTAAAATGGTGTTGGTCATGGTTAATCTATTGCTGCTAAAAAGGCGTTTACTTCATTCATATCACGGCTACGACGCATATTCGGCAAGCTTTTTAGAAAGACTTGGCCGTAGTCGCGGGTGATCACTCTATTATCACATAATACTAAAACACCGCGATCTTGGCTATCACGGATCAGCCGGCCAACCCCTTGTTTGAGCGCTATAACTGCTCTTGGCAGTTGAATCTGCGCAAACGGTTCGCCGCCACTTTGCTCACAGTCCTGCATTCTCGCCTGTAACAATGGGTCGTCGGGGGCCACAAAAGGCAGTTTATCTATCACCACGCAGCTCAGTGCGCTGCCACGCACATCTACCCCTTCCCAAAACGACGCGGTGCCCATTAATACCGCATTGCCATGACGAGTAAAGCGCTCAAGCAACAAGCGCTTGGACATTTGCCCTTGCACAAACACTGGATAGTCCATCTGTTGGCATAATACCTCAGCGACCATGTGCATGACACGATAGGAAGTAAAGAGCAAAAAACAGCGCCCTTTTGCGGCGCGGATAACTTGCTGACAAATGCCCACCAGCGCCCTTGGCATGGCATCGGAATTAGCCTCAGGTAGATAGCGAGGTAGACAAAGCAGTGCCTGATGTTGATAGTCAAAAGGACTGGCCAGCATCAATGTACGCGAAGGAGATAAACCTAGCGCATCACTAAAGTGTTGTAAGCTGTCATTGACCGATAATGTCGCAGAAGTAAAGACGAAACCTGCCTCTCGCTCGCTGAGCATCTCTTTGAATTTGGCCGCTATGTTCAACGGGGTAATGTGAATGGTTAAATGGTAGCGAGTGGCTTCATACCAGTAACTATAGCCACGCACTGACACATCAAAAGCGCGATCGAGTTGGCCTTTCAATGTCATCAAGCGCTCTAACATCGGCTCCACCAATTCACTGCGCTCTAAGCATAACTTAAGTACTTGGTTCAAAAATGCTAAGTCTTTATTAACACGGTGAATCGCATCACACAGGGCTTTATCAGTCAGCGCTTTTCGCCAGTCTCCGCGCCCGCCGTCACTGCCAAAGGCCAAACGCATGTCCTTGGTTGCCGATTCTAATTTGTCCAGCGTCTTTCCCAGTTGCAACATATCACGTAATTCACTGCGATAAAGCATTCGCGCGTCGGTGATAAAAGCGAGAATCTTCTTCGTCGATATTGTTTCGCCAAAGTAGTCACTGGCAATATCGGCCAATTGATGGGCCTCGTCAAAAATATAGCCATCGGCCCCAGGTAACAACTCGGCAAAACCACTGTCTTTCACCGCCATATCAGCAAAGAATAAGTGATGGTTAATGACGACGATATCGGCATCTGCGGCACGTTGACGGGCTTTACGAATAAAACAACTGTCGAAATCAGGGCACTCGCGCCCAAGGCAGTTATCAGCAGTGGAAGTGACGTATGGCAGAACCTTGGCATCATCTTCGATGCCGACGCAATCGGCAATATCGCCACTGCGTGTTTGTGCTGCAAATTTTGCCACCATGGCTAACTGATGCATGATATCGGCGTCGTCACTTGGAACATGAGCAACATGTTGATTAAGGCGATAATGGCACACATAATTAGCGCGCCCTTTTAATAGAGCTTTCTTTTTAGCACTGCCCAACGCTTTGTATACAGTGGGTAAATCGCGGTGATAGAGCTGTTCTTGTAACGCCTTTGAACCGGTGGAGATAATATATTTGCCCTTGTTCACCAACGCAGGAAGCAAGTAAGCAAAGGTTTTACCGGTGCCAGTTTCTGCTTCAACAATCGCTTGTTGAGAATGCTTTAATGCCGAGTCACACACCTGCGCCATATCTATTTGCGCTTGGCGAGGTTGGTAGCCTTTCAGTGCGAGAGCCAAAGGCCCGGTTTGCGAGAATAACTGCTCGATGGTCATGGATATTGCGCTCGGTGGACAGGCGCACATAATAACGAAAAAATCAGTTGCTACCAACAGGCCAATATTATGTTGTCATTTTGGCAACGCTCGGTTAATATTCTGGCGCTAAAACAACCCTCTAAAAGGACTTAACAATGAAACAATTAGTCGTTGTCTCTGCTGTTGTCGCCGCTGCACTTCTCAGTGGCTGTAAATCGACCCCACCACGTGTTGCCCAAGATAAAACGGTTTCAGTAAACGGCACCGATTATGTATTCGGTGGCGTATACAATGTCGATAAAAATAAATTAGAGCTTAGTATTAATGGCGACCCAGCGATGAAGGGCAGTTTCCCTCCATATACGCCTACGTTAAATATGAGTACCAAGTACAAAGGCGAGGAGTTTTCCAGCTACTGCTACTTCGGTTCGGTACTTCAGGAGCAAGGCGGTGCTTTTGGCGCTATTGCCGGGGTGATCCAAGGCTCCAATAATAAGTCTGGGGACAAGTGTGAGATTAAAGTAGCTGGTGAAATCAAAGAGCACCTTTACTTCTAAGCACTAGGCCCAGGTATCGAGGTGAGGCGATGAGTCCTTGCCTTTTTTCTTTTGCGTGTCTTCAACAAATGTTTCCTGCCCACGCGCTTCCTTGTCTTGTTTGCGCTCGTTGCGCACCTTCGCAACTTTGTTATCTTTAACACCGGCAACGTGAAAAGCGCCATTGTGGTGCACTTCTAGGCGCGTTATCCGCCCTAAAAAAGGGATCATAACATCCATACCGCTTTCCTTTTATCAACACTAACAAAGTAGTTGTACCTACAGACTATTATCGGCCGTTATACCTTATACTTTAATTTTTGTAAAAAAGTAGTTGCACTACTTATAAAAACTATGATTATCTATATGCGTAGTCAACAAACAACGCAAACACACTAAAGAGCATACGACCATGACAACGATTCTGACAACTATTCATCATCATCACCACAGCACCGAATAGCCTGTCAGGTCTTTCGCTGGGGGGTTATTCCTAAAAGGAACCTCTGGCGACGATATAGCAAGATTCATTTTCGCCCCGAGGTTTCCCCTCGGGGTTTTTAGTTTTATCTATTAAGGAAATGAATTATGAGCAATAACAAACGTTTACGTATCGCAATCCAAAAGTCAGGGCGTCTTTCCAAAGATTGCCAAAACCTGCTTAAGCAACTTGGCGTTAAACTAAATCTGCGTGAGCAGCGCTTAATTGCTCACGCCACCAACATGCCTATCGACGTGCTGCGGGTACGTGATGACGATATCCCTGGTTTAGTTATGGATGGCGTATGCGATTTGGGGATCGTAGGCGAGAACGTGCTCGAAGAGGTGCAAGCCGAACGCCGCAACAGCAGCGCCAGCTTTGCCGTTAAGAAACTGGCAAAATTAGACTTCGGTTACTGTCGTCTTGCTTTAGCCTGGCCCCAGGAGCTCGGCGCACAAGACAAGCAGTGGTTCAACGGCAAACGTATCGCCACCACCTACCCTGAAATCTTAAGCCAGTACCTAGAGCGTGAGAACATTGACGCCAGTGTAGTTATGCTCACCGGCTCGGTCGAGGTTGCGCCGCGTGCTGGACTGGCTGATGCCATCTGTGACTTGGTATCGACCGGTGCCACCCTAGAGGCCAACGGCCTGATGCAAGGCGACACTATTTTAGAGTCCAATGCCTGCCTGATTCAAAATCAAGAGCTCGCTGATGACGACAAGCTGGCGCTAATCGACAAGCTGATGCCGCGCCTACGCGGTGTCAAACAAGCGAAGGAAAGCAAATACATCATGATGCACGCGCCGAAGGCCAAACTTGATGATATCTGCGCTTTACTTCCGGGGACCGGACAACCCACCTTGCTTGCACTCGCTGGCAGCGATGATTACGTGGCCCTGCACATGGTTAGCAGCGAGACACTATTTTGGGAAACCATGGAGTCGCTCAAGGCTCTCGGCGCTAACTCTATCTTAGTCATGCCCATTGAAAAGATGATGGAGTAATTAGCATGATTGTGTGGAACTCTTTGAGCGGCGAACAACAGCAGGCGCTATTACAGCGCCCAGGGGTTGCTGCTGCCGATAATGTGCGCCCCATCTGTGAAGACATTATGGCCAAGGTGCAACAACATGGTGATAGCGCACTCAAAGCCATTGCCGCAAAGCTTGATAAACGCTCGCCTGAGGCGGAAATTTTATGTCCACAACAGGATATCATCGATGCCCAGCAACAGTTGAGCGAAGAACTAAAAGCGGCTATTGAGCAAGCGTACACCAACATCAAACGCTTTCACCAAGCGCAACAACCGAAGTCAATCAGCCTGAGTACGCAACCGGGTGTTTCTTGTGAGCTGCGCTATGAGGCCATTGACGCGGTGGGCATTTATGTACCCGGCGGCAGTGCGCCGCTGCCCTCTTCGGTGCTAATGCAAGGGGTGTTGGCACAACTCAGTGGTGCCAGCACCGTGGTATTGGCCACCCCAGTCAAAGGCGATGAGCAAGTACACCCGGCTATTCGCTATGCCGCTAAGCTATGTGGCATCACGCAAATCATGCAAATCGGCGGAGCCGCAGCGATTGCGGCGATGGCCTTTGGCAGTGAATCTATCCCGCAAGTGAATAAAATTTTTGGCCCGGGCAATGCGTATGTCACCATGGCCAAACAGCTCGCTGCACAACAGGTGCCTGGTCTTGCCATCGACATGCCTGCCGGGCCCTCCGAAGTGCTGATTATTGCCGATAGTCGCGCCAATGGTGAATACGTTGCCGCCGATTTGCTGTCGCAGGCCGAGCATGGCCCGGACTCGCAAGTAATTTTGCTCAGTGACAGCGATGAGGTCATTGCCGCCACTGAGCGTGCCTTAGAGCGACAGCTGGCCACCCTTAGTCGCGCCGATATTGCCCGTCAGGCGCTTGCACACTCGGCGCTAATTAAAGTGACCGATATTGACCAAGCGGTGCGCATCTCGAATCTTTACGGCCCCGAGCACTTAATTTTGCAACTTGGCGACAGCACCCCGTACCTAAACAACATAAAGAATGTTGGCTCCATCTTTGTCGGCGATTATACCCCTGAATCTGCCGGTGACTATGCCTCGGGCACCAACCATGTATTACCGACCTATGGGTATTCAAAAGTATATTCGAGCCTTAGCTTGCTCGATTTTTACCGCACCTACACGGTGCAAACAGTGACTAAAAATGGTCTCGTTGATTTGGCCAACGCCATTATTCCAATCGCCGAAGCTGAAGGCTTGGATGCACATGCCAATGCAGTTCGCGTACGTTTAGGAGCGTCCTCATGACTACAGAGTTATTACCGGATAATATCGCCGCATTAAAGGCGTACAGCTCGGCAAAAAGTGAAAAGCTCAGCGGCACTACGTGGCTCAACGCCAACGAAAGCCCGTATAGCAAAAGCTACAACGTCAACGCATCCAATTTGAATCGTTATCCTGACCCACAACCGCCAGCGGTGATTGAGGCCTATGCACGCTACAGCGAGCTGCAACCAGAGCAAGTGTTAATGACCCGAGGGGCTGACGAGGGCATTGAACTACTGATGCGCACCTACTGCCAAAGCGGAGTTGACAGTATTGCGCTGTTTACGCCCACCTATGGCATGTATAAAGTCAGCGCCGACACCCATAACATCGCCATTAATGAGCTTAGCCAAGCACAACTACAACAAGCCAGTGCCAGCGAGCTCAGCGAGTTAATCGGTGAGGCTAAGTTGGTGTTTATTTGTAACCCCAACAACCCCACTGGCGCTGTTATCAGCGTTGACAAAATCGCCGAATTGGCTCAGCGTTTAGCCAAGCGCGCCCTTGTTGTGGTCGATGAAGCCTATATCGATTTTTGTTATCAGCACAGTGCTGCGCGGCTCATTAACACGAACGCCAATGTCGTGGTGCTGCGCACCCTTTCCAAGGCCTTTGCTTTAGCGGGGCTGCGCACCGGCTTTACCTTGGCGCAGCAAGATACCTTAGCACCGCTGCGCAAGGTGATTGCCCCCTACCCCGTCGCCACTGTTATCGCTGACATTGCTGAGCAAGCCGTAAGTAGTGCCAACATCATTTCCATGCGCCGACAAGTGAGTATTCTCAATACGTTGAAGGCCCAGCTGGTCGATTGGCTGCAAAGCAGCGCGGCGATTAGCCAAGTACTCACTGGGGAAGGAAATTTTGTCACCCTCCAGCTCAGGGATAAAGCCGCGATAGGCTTGGCCTATGAGCGCGGCTTGGTAATGCGCCCTTTTACCTTATTTGGCGAGGATAATTGGCTACGTATTTCCATTGGCAATGAACAAGAGTTAAATGAAGTAAAAGCCTGGCTGGACAGCTTAACCAGCCCAGCGCCAACAACCAAGGAACCACAATGAGCAACCCGTATTTATTCATTGACCGTGATGGCACCCTGATTGAGGAGCCAAGCAGCGATAAACAAGTCGACTCACTGGAAAAGCTTAAGCTGCTGCCGGATGTTATTGTGGCGTTATTAGCGCTGCAAAATGCCGGCTATCGGTTAGTCATGGTATCGAACCAAGATGGCCTAGGAACTGAGAGCTTTCCACAAGCAGACTTCAGTCTGCCCCATAACGCTATGATGGAGATTTTTAGCTCGCAAGGTATCCACTTTGACGAGGTATTAATTTGTCCTCACTTCGATAGCGATAATTGCAACTGTCGTAAACCGAAAACCGGTTTACTGACGCAGCTGATGCGCTCAGGTAAAGTGGATCTGAATCGCTCTTATGTGATTGGCGACCGCCAGACCGATCTTGGGTTGGCAGAAAACCTATGTATACGCGGTATTCTTTATAACAATAATTGGCCGCAGATTGTCACCGAGTTAACCACCGCTAATCGCAGCGGCGCGGTATCGCGCGATACCAAAGAAACGCAAATTTCGGTGGCAGTCAATCTAGATAGTAACGCCCAAGGCACTATCAGCACTGGGCTTGGTTTCTTCGACCATATGTTGGAGCAAATTCGTACCCACGCCAATATCGCGTTGGATATTAATGCCAGTGGCGACTTACACATTGATGAGCATCACCTCGTGGAAGATGTTGGCATTGCCCTTGGTCAAGCGCTGCGCCAAGCCTTCGGAACGAAAGCACAAATTGCTCGCTACGGCTTTGCTCTGCCGATGGATGAGTGCAAAGCCGAGGCGCAAATTGACCTTTCTGGTCGTGCATCGTTCGTGCTGAATGCCGACTTTAGCCGCGATAAAGTCGGTGATTTGGATGTGCAAATGGTCGAGCACTTTTTCAAAAGTCTCAGTGACAATGCCGCGATTTCGCTGATTTTGTCTGTTTCACCGGGCAATTGCCACCACCAGGTGGAGGGGCTGTTCAAGGCCTTCTCTCGGGCCCTGCGCATGGCCATCGCCCTTGATAGCTCTCAGCAAATGGCAAGCTCAAAGGGGGTGTTATGATTGCCATCATTAATACCGGCTGCGCCAACATTAATTCGGTGCGCTTCGCCTTTGAGCGCTTAGGGCAAGATGTCGAAGTGATCACTTCCCCGGAGCAGTTGGTCACTTTTGAGCGCGCGGTGTTACCGGGCGTCGGCCATGCCAAGGTAGCTATGCAGCGCTTAAAGCAAGGCGGCTGGCAGCAAGCGATCAGCGAGTTTCAGCGGCCACTGCTTGGCATTTGTTTAGGCATGCAAATGCAGTGTGACTATACCAATGAGGGAGATACGCCGTGTTTAGGGGTTATTCCTGGGCACGTTAGTGAGCTGCAGGTGGGTACGCTCAGTGCACCGCATATGGGCTGGAATCGCCTACATATCGAGCGTGAACACCCGTTAACTAAAGGGGTACGCAGTGACGACCAAGTGTATTTTGTACATAGCTTTGCCCATGCCTGTAATCAGGCGACCTTGGCCTCAAGTGAATACGGACAACCGTTTTCCGCGATTGTCGCCAACAATAACTTTGCCGGCATGCAGTTTCACCCTGAGCGCAGCGCAAAAGTCGGCGCCCGGTTATTGCAGAACTTCATTGATTGGCAAGTCTAAGGATTGAGTATGATTATTCCAGCATTAGATATATTACAACAACAAATCGTGCGCTTATTTCAAGGCAAGTACGATACAGCCCAGTTCTACCCCTTTGATTTGCAAGCGCGATTAAGCGAATATCAGGATCAAGGGGCACAAAAGTTACACTTAGTCGATTTAGAAGGCGCGCGCGACCCAAGTAAAAAGCAATGGCAGCAAATCCAAGCAGCGACCGCACAGCTAAAGGTTCCCTATCAAATCGGCGGCGGTGTGCGTAGCAGCGCCGATGTCAAGCAGTGGCTAGAAGCCGGTGCAGCGCAAGTGGTTATCGGCTCCAAGGCGGTGAACGAGCAACAGCAAGTTGCCCAGTGGATCCGTGAATATGGCGCGCAGCACTTCGTTATCGCCCTAGATGTAAATAAAACGGACACTGGCTGGGCCCCTGCAACACACGGTTGGCTGCAAAGTGCAGATGTCTCGTTGTTTAGCTTAGTTGACTACTACAGTGATCTCGGGGTGCAGGATTTCTTATGCACCGATATCTCCAAAGACGGCACCATGAGCGGGCCTTCGTTTGCGCTATATCAGCAATTGCAAGAGCATAACAGCCGTTTACGCATCCAAGCCTCAGGGGGCGTAAGCTCCTTAGAAGACATTGCCAAACTCAAGGCCATAGGTACGCAAGGCGTTATTCTAGGTAAGTCCTTGCTCGATGGCGCGTTCCACGTTGAGGAGGCATTGGCATGCTATCAAAACGCATAATCCCCTGTTTAGACGTCAAAGACGGCCAAGTAGTTAAGGGCGTGCAGTTCAAAGGGCATGAGGTGGTCGGTGATATACTCGCTTTGGCAGAAGCTTATAGTGCAGCAGGCGCCGATGAACTGGTATTTTATGAGATCAGTGCCAGTGTCGAAAAACGCCTGCTAGATGTGAACTGGGTAGAGAGCATCGCCCGGCACATCGATATCCCCTTTTGTGTTGCCGGCGGTATAAAATCAGTGGCTGATGCGGCCCGCGTCTTGGAGCGCGGCGCCGATAAAATCAGCATCAATAGCCCGGCCATCGCACGTCCCGAGCTTATTCGCGAATTACACGATGAATTCGGCAAACAATGTGTGGTGGTGGGCATCGACAGTTTTTACGATAAGGACAGCGATCAATACTTGGTGTATCAACTGACCGGCGATCCCAATGCTTCGTCGCGTACCCGCTACACCACCTTGGAATGGGTCGAGCGCGTGCAGCAGCTCGGAGCCGGAGAAATCGTACTAAACTGTATGAATCAGGACGGTGTGCGCAACGGCTATGATATAGACCAGCTAAGCAAGGTACGCCAACGTTGCGATGTGCCGCTGATCGCCTCAGGAGGCGCAGGGACCATCAGCGACTTTAGCGATGTCTTTAACCAAGCCAATGTTGACGGCGCTTTGGCGGCCAGCGTGTTTCACAAAAACCTTATTAATATTGGCGATTTAAAACGTCACCTCGCCGATAACAACATAGCGACTCGATTATGCGATTAGATATTAGCAATGTAAACGAAGTAAATTTTGCCAAGGCGCCGTTAATTCCTGCGCTGATTCAAGATGTTGATACCGGACAAATTCTTATGCAAGGGTTTATGGATCAAGCGGCGTTAACGCACACCTTAGAAAGTAAAAAGGTCACCTTCTATTCACGCTCGAAACAGCGCCTGTGGACCAAAGGAGAAAGTTCAGGGCATTATCTCCACGTTGAGCGCGTGTACACTGATTGCGACCAAGACTCCATTTTAGTCTTTGCTCGCCCAGATGGGCCCACTTGTCATTTAGGCACACAAAGTTGTTTTGGCGATGCAAAACCCAACTTAGGGTTTTTAGCCGAGCTGGAGCAAATTATCGTTGCCCGTAAGGACAGCGACCCGCAAAGCAGTTACACCGCCTCGTTATTTGCCAAAGAGCTCAGCCGCAGCTGTCAAAAAGTGGGCGAAGAAGGCGTCGAAGTGGCCCTGGCTGCCATGAAAAATGATAACCAGGAACTGACCAACGAAGCCGCTGACTTGCTTTATCACCTAATCGTGCTGTTGCAACGACAAGGCTTGTCGTTGTCTGAGGTGGTCAGTTGTTTACAATCACGTCACTAAGACCTATTAATTGACAGTAAATATTGCCAGCATGGCCTTTGGTTGGGTATCCTGTGGGTACCCCAATTAAGGAACTCATTGGCATGAAGGCAATTTATCCTACCTTAGCGGCGCTGGTTGTTATTAGTGGTTGCACCAGCCCGCAACAAAAAGAGAATCAAGCATATGTCGACCAACTCAGTCCCTGCGACAAAATAGAAGCGCTTGTTGGTGCATATGACAACCAATTTGAGGGGTTGAAGCTTGGACGCATTCAATCAAAGTACATGGATAGCTGGCAATCACGCTATAACTTAATTGGTGAAAGCTGCCAAATAAGCGCCCTTAATGATAAAACCATGAACTATCATTGCCAAGAAAGTTATAAGGATAAAACCCAAGCCCTTAGCATTCATAACAAGGCGGTGGAGTTCACTCGTCAGTGCTTGGGCGAAAATTGGTTTGAAAAGCAAAAAGAGTCTGCCAACTCACTACGCACGACCTTTGTGCTTGATGAGTCTGCCCCCGTTGTTTCTATACATACTGGTAAATCTTTATCAAAACGAACCCCATGGATGACCTCTTATGAGGTAGGAACTAGCGTTAAATAAGGCATAAAGACCATTGCTGCAGCGGCCTCTTAAAAAGGACAGCGGCCGCTGATGTCATCTGGTTGTCATTTTTTCTACATATTACTGCCTTAAATATTCGCCACACTGGCCCCATACCCATCACAGGAGAGGATGATGGTTCCTATCTATGTCATTAACTTGGCTGGCAGCCAAGAACGCCTGGCTCGCGCCAAGCAACAGCTCCACGCCCAACAACTTGACTTTGAACGCATAGAAGCGGTTAACGGCAAAGCCCTAACTGCAGAGCAAGTGTCCGCTGTTTACAGCGAGGCGGCTAATCGCCGTCATTTTTATCGCCCTCTTAGTGCCGGTGAAATTGGTTGTTATTTAAGCCATCGCCGCTGTTGGCAAACCTTGATACAAAGCGGTGCTGAGTATGCGGTAATTTTAGAGGACGACTTTACCTTGTGTGGTGATTTAGCCGACAGTATTTCGGCAATCATAAACACCAACATGGCTATCGATATCGTTAAGTTATGCAGTTATCAAGGCCGGGAGCGGCCAGTGAAGTACAGCACCCAAATCAGTGGTGAACAGCACTTAGTGGTGCATGATAAGCCCATGAGTGGCTGCTGTGCTTATGTCATTAGCCGCCAAGGTGCGAAACAGCTATTAGCTCATAGTACCAAGATCAGCCGCCCGGTAGATACCGATATTCAATATTGCTGGGAAACCGGTGTTGACGTTGTCAGTATTAAGCCTTATCCCGTCGCTCAAGATAACTTTTTTGACAGCGATATCGCCGCAAAAGGACGAAATAAACCCAAGCCCTACCCACTGCAAAAACAGTGGCTGGCGCTGACCACCTTGCCAGCACAAATCATGGCGAGAAAAAACTTGATTAAAAATCTCAAGAGCCATGCTCAGCACTTAGACTCTCGCTCTCATTAATAAGAGTGGCGTGCAGGTAAAGCGCACGCCACATTAATGCGACTAGATTAAATCAACTCCCATCCAGGCTTCGAAAAGCGCTTGTTGCGCCGCTGTCGGGTTATCAACGGCCTTGATAGTCGCTGCCTCATTGTATTCGCCACCGAGTGTAAGCGTGGTGGTTCTTAGGTTATCTCTGCGAAAGTAAGTGATCTCAACTTGCTCTCCCACCGCGAATTGCTCAACCAAGGTAGCTAAATCGCTGCTAACTCGCTTGCCGTTGATAGCCACGATGCTGTCCCCTGCTGTGAGGTTCGCTTGCCAAGCAGCGCCATTTCTGCGCACATGGGTTAACTCAATCAAGCCATTGTCAAGCTTACCTTGCACATCTAGCGATGGGCTTTGTTTGGCATCTTCTGAGTAGGTACGCTGCAGCCCCACCGTCGCCAATAACGTATCGAAATCGACCTGCAATGGGCTATCAACATGGTTTTGCCACCACTGCGTGTAATCTTGGCCGCTGATATCGTTGAGAATGGCCAACACATCCGCCTCGTTAAACCCTTCAGGCAGACGATGGCGCTTATACAGTTCACGATGTACATCACGGTAACTTACCGCGCCATCAGAGTCGCTTAGCAGCTTTAAATCTAACACCATGGAGATCAGCGAGCCTTCAGAGTAGATATTGGTACTAAAGTTACGACCATGATCGCCGCCAGCATTAATCCATTTATCAAAACTGGTATGTGCTGCACTTTGCACCTCGCGTCCGGGCGTCTTTAAATGGCGGTCTATGCGCTTACCCAAATCCTTAAAAAATTCTTCTTTGCTCATTAAGTCACTGCGCAGCAGAAGGTGATCCTCAAGATAGCTGGTCGACCCTTCAGCAAGCCACAATAAACGCGAGTAATTAGGCGCTAGGTAATCATAAGGCACTAACCCTTCAGGGCGATAAGCTTTAACGTTCCAGGTGTGAATGAATTCATGGGCTGCGGTGGCAATAAAGCCCAAATAGTCTTCACGCTTGGCGAATTTGTCGCGATGGCGTTGAATGATGGTCGAGTTCAAGTGTTCAGTAGCACCGCGAGCGCCGGACGTTGCATGCACCATAAACACATAGCGCTGGTACGGGTAATCATCCCAAATGACATCACCGGTCTTTACCAAGGTGGTTAAATCCGTGACCATTTTCTCGGCGTCATAGTTACCTTGGCCCCAAATCACGAGCTCATAATCGCGCCCGTCAACGGTAAATTCATAATGGCTGTTAATACCGCTCTCAATGGGGGAGTCCACCAATACATCGTAATTATTGGCGATAAAGTGATGGTCATTGTCGCCATTATCCATTCCCGATACGGAGCGCCATTGCTTAGGAACATCAAGCTGCACAGAAACAGGCTCGTTGCGGGTTGCCTCACTAAACATAAAAAAGCCAGAGGCATCAATAAAAGCGTGACTGTCGTCAATGTGGCGCGAACGCAGGCCTAGTTGATTGGCATACACTTGGTAATTCAAGGTCACCGCTGTGGGTTTATCCAAAAAGATGCGCCACGTGCTTTTATCTACTTTTTGCCATTTCAGCGTATCACCTTCACTGTCTAGGGCCTCAAAATAACGCACACCATTGGCGAGATTTAATATGTCGTAGCGCCCTGTGCGCCATGCTGGTAGCTTGGCATCGATATAGCTTTGTCCGGTTTTATCAAATTGCACCTGTACATCACCCAAATGATGTGTACCGTCATCGATAGTTAATGTGTATTGCGTATCTGCCAGCGCGCAGTGGCTAAGGGCAACCATAGTGGCCCCCAGTAAAGCTTTTTTCACGTTGAAACCTAAAGAGAAATGATACTATGGCCGCCACCCTACCAAGTCGGACGCACAAACAACAAGCATTTGCGCCCAATTACTGATTCACAACAAAAAATCGGTGAGTAGTTCAGAAAAGCGAAGAAAATTGTTGTACACTAAAATCTAGAGTAAAACAGAAGGAAAACGGGTGTGTCTGAGCAGCTCGACGCGTTAAGAAAAAAGCTTAATTCCGCCGTCTCCCAACGGCAAACAATCGAGAACACCCGCCAAGAGCAAGTTCGTACCCTCGCGCAATTTATTGCCAAGTTATCCTTGGTGTGTAAAGGCATGGATATCGAGCTAGATAACCGTCTTGCCGCATTTAGAAAGTTGTTACACAAAGGCGCCAACTATCAAGACCTGCTCCCTGTGATAGACGAGCTCACTGACTTACTGTCTCGCCATGAAGCCAATCTGGAAGCGCGTTTTCGTGCCTTGCATCAGGGTGTGCAGGCGGCCGGCATTAATTTGCAAAAGCGCAAAGGTATTCCCGCCGAGCTTAGACGCACCTTGCGCCACCTACTTAATACTGAGCTGGTCGACGCACAAACTGCCGTCGACTTTTTGCCGATACTAGAGCGGTTAGTCACCATATACGACCAAGTGATGGCCAGTCGTAGTCAGCAAGAGGATGGTGACCCAAGCGATAACACTCAACTGCAACCCTTAATTGATGAGCTTAACGCACTGAGCAGTGAGATCTCCTTAGAAGGGGAATTGGCTGAGCATCTACGGCAATTAAAATCACAAATTAATGCTGCCAGCACAATCGATAGCTTACTGAATGCCAGTGTTGAAATCATGCGCGTCATCGTCTTGAGCCTGAGTAAAGAGCGCCAGTCTGCTCAGCACTTTCTTGCCGCGTTAAATCACAACCTGTCGGAATTGCAGCAAGCCATCGCTAAAACCAGCGACCGCTCTAAGCAATTAGATAGCAAAATCAGTGCTGTATATCGCCAAATTGATGAAAACATCAATCACTTGAGTGAGCAAACCGCGCAAGCGACCGATATTCAAACGCTCAAAGAAACTGTTGAATCTAAGCTCTCTGCGCTGACCGAGCAATTACTGAGTAAAGAGAAATTAGAGGCGCAGCAACGGGATACCCTAAGCCAAGCGTTGCACAGTATGCAATCTCAGGTTGAGGCGTTGGAGCAGCAAGTTGCACAATATGAAACCAAGCTTGAGCGTCAACGTCTGGTGTCATTGCAAGACGGGCTGACTAAATTGCCAAATCGTATTGCCTTTGATGAGCGCATGGATCTTGAGCTGAAACACTTTAAACGCCATCAGACCCCGTTGTGCTTGGTGGTCATTGATGTCGACCACTTCAAGTCCATTAATGATAATTATGGCCACAGTGCCGGTGATAAAACCCTACAGGTTTTGGCCACGGCGATGAAAAAATCGATTCGCAGTACCGACTTTATTGCTCGCTTTGGCGGTGAAGAGTTCGTAATGCTTATGCCAAACGTATCCATCAATAACGTTGTTCGTCCGCTAGAGAAGCTGCGCCACACTATTCGTAGTATTCCTTTTAAGTTCAAAAATGAGCAGGTGCAAATCACGGTGTCTATTGGGGTCACCCAAATTAACGCCGACGACACTGCACTCAGTGCTTTCGACCGCGCTGATAAAGCGCTGTATGAGGCGAAGAATGCAGGGAGAGACCGGTTAATTTTGTCCAGTTAACCGCCAAGGCATTGCGTTATTGCTGTGACTGTGTCAAAAACAACTCAAGCTGACCATCTATTTTTAAGTGCTAGCTATTTTTAGCACTCGCCACATGCATTAAATTAAGGAGCAGCAATGCAAGTACAGCTTAATCCTACTGGCGTATTAAACCTTCTTTCACAATTAGAAGTAGATTTGCTCGCGCAATCGACCACTGACCGTTATCGGCTCTTTCGCAATTGTGCGCTCGCGGTCCTTAACGTGGGCAGTCATACCGATTCCAGCGCCGAGATTTACGATCGCTTTCAAGACTTCGACATTCGTTTAGTCGCCCGCGAGCGAGGAATCAAAATAGAGCTGACTAACCCCCCTGAAACCGCTTTTGTCGATGGCGATATCATTCGTGGTATCCATGAGCATATTTTTTCAGTCATTCGCGATATCTTATTCATTTGTCAAAAACACCAAGCGATGGTAGAACCCGATCCAAAAGCGATAACCCACATGGTCTTCGACATGCTTCGCAATGCCGATGCCATGCCAGTGAACACCGATCCGAACATGATAGTGTGTTGGGGTGGCCATTCTATTAATGAAATCGAGTATAAATACACCAAAGAAGTGGGCTATCAACTCGGTCTGCGTGGCCTGAATATTTGTACAGGGTGCGGTCCAGGTGCCATGAAAGGGCCAATGAAAGGCGCAACGATAGGCCATGCCAAGCAACGCGTTGACAACCCGCGTTATCTCGGCCTCACCGAACCCAGTATTATCGCTGCAGAGCCACCCAACCCAATTGTTAACGAGCTGGTCATTCTACCGGACATTGAAAAACGCCTGGAAGCCTTCGTTCGCGTTGCCCATGGCATTATTATTTTCCCAGGTGGCGCAGGCACTGCAGAAGAGTTGTTATATTTACTTGGCATCTTGTTGCACCCTGAGAATCAAAAGCAACAGCTGCCGGTGATACTTACCGGGCCGGCACAAAGTAAGGACTATTTCGATGAAATAGTCAGCTTTGTACGCGACACCTTAGGCGAGCAAGCATTAGATAAGTTTGAGGTGATCATTGACGACCCGGCATTAGTCGCCAGTAAATTAAAAGCGCAAATGCAAGATGTGCGCGACTATCGTCGCCAACAGGGTGATGCCTACTACTTCAATTGGACGCTGCGTATTGAGCCTGAATTCCAGGCACCGTTTGCCCCAACCCATGAGAATATGGCGTCTTTGAACTTGCATTTAGAGCAGCCTAAGCAACAACTTGCCGCCAACTTACGCCGTGCTTTCTCGGGGATTGTTGCTGGCAATGTTAAAGATGAAGGGATCCGCGCTATCAAACAGCATGGTGTGTTTGAGCTATCTGGCGATCCTGAGTTAATGCGTAAGATGGATACCTTGTTAAGTGCCTTTGTGGCCCAAGGGCGCATGAAGTTGCCAGGCAGCACCTACATCCCTTGTTATACCATTAAGACATGATGCACTTTCTACTTATTGATGCGCTGAACTTGATTCGGCGCATTTATGCGGTGTGCGAGTCTCAACATGGTAGTGATAGCGATGCTGCCATTGAAGCAGCGCTGCAGCGAACCAGCAACGCCATTAATAAGCTAATGCACCAATATCAGCCCCATTATGCGGTTGCGGCCTTCGATGGACAAAGCAGCTGGCGTCATGCTTACTACCCTGATTACAAGATATCGCGCAAACCGATGCCAGAGCGCCTAAAAACCAATTTGGGCCGTTTTGCGCACGCGTTTCACGCCGCCCAAATAAGCACCTTGAGTGTAGATAACGAGGAAGCGGATGACGTATTAGCGACCTTGGCCAGTAAAGCGCCGCAGACCATGCAATGTATTATTGTGTCTACCGACAAAGGCTATTTGCCACTGTTAAGTGAGCAAATCAAAGTATATGACTACTTTGGCAAATCTTTTCGCGATGCTCAGCAGGTACAGGACAAATACGGCGTTAGCGTGGCGCAACTGACCCAGTATTTCGCCTTGGTCGGCGACAAAACCAATGATATCCCAGGTGTAAATGGCATAGGTATAAAATCAGCAAAGGCATTACTCACCCAGTACGACAGCGTTCAACACGCCCTAGCGCAAGCACCTGAAAATAAAATTCAGCGACAATTAACCAATAATTTGCCACAGTATGTGCGCGCTTTACATTTGGTATCGCTGCGCTGTGATATTGATCTTGGCGTAAGCCTAAAGCAGTTTCGAGTGCACAACGGGGCGCAGCAAATTGTTCTTCCACCGCACTCGACTTCGCAAAGCAGCGCCAAGCCCGGTATACTGAGTTAAATTGGCTGGTGGACGCAGTATCACAATGTTAAAAAAAGTATTACGTTATGTGGTGTTAGGTATCGGTGTGTATGCCCTGATAGCGACACTCGTGATGACCTTTTACAAGGATGACCCTGGCTCCATGGTATGGCAGGACAGAGAAGCCTATAACAAACGGTTTATCGCGAGCCTCGACTCTGCCGATTCAATGCCCATTGAGGAGGTTCTTGATACCTTGGGTACACCGGATCTAACCTTTGTAAAACGCCGAGGCGATGATATTTACCAAATAGTCTTTTATCGCACTCAGCACAAAAAGGCCGATGGCATCACCACCAAAGATGAATGCACCGGGCTGCTGTTTAAAAATAAAAAGCTTTTAGTATGGGGGCAGCAAGCCGAGCTTGCCTATGACAAAGTCGACTTACAATCCTAAATACGTCGAGCAGTTCGACCGCGTTATTGACTATATAGTACGCTTTGATAAAGCCGCACTGTCGCGCTCGCAGTGGTCTAGCTTATACCCTGCCCTGCTCGGTCTCAGTGAGCGCTTAAGTGTGTTAGCCCATAAGCAAAACGGTTTATTTCAATGGCTGCTATCAACCCACATACAAAACCTTGCTTATGCGCAGAGCCTACGTCTAAAACGCGTCGCCATCGTGGCCGGATTGTGCCGCGCTCACAATTACCACCGCAGTGATACGCAAGTAATGATGATGGCGGCGCTCAGCGCTGACATATCAGTACTATCACTGCTCAATAAGCGCCATAATGGCGAGGCTCTAAGCAGTGCAGAGCGCCAACGGTTTAGCCAAAGCGCATTACTGAGCCTGAAGATGCTGTCGCTCAGTGGCGAAGAGCAACCTGCGCTAACGCAGATCATTGCCAAGCTAAAACGCTATCGCCGCGAAATTATCAGCCATCAACGCGCACCGTTATATGATGGTTATACGCGTATTGTGGCCTGCGCCAGCATTTTAGCAGAGCAAATGACAGCAGCACGGCCGTTACACCTCTTTAATGCCTGCGCGCAGTTGTATAAAGCCACTCATAATGTTGCCATACAGCAAGACTGCGATACGTTGGTTGACTTCTATTCTCCACAACTTCTTGGTTCGCGACAGCGCTTTGAAGAGAATGACTATTTATACATGGGCTGCCACCCTGATGGTCAGTATATTTTCACCGATGCGCAGGCGACTAAGTCTCGTTTTCGACTGCTCGCCAACCCTCACTGGCAATACCGCCAACCGGTGCGTTACCGCAATTGGTCGTCAGTGAGTGCCCGCGCCAGTGTCCCTGTGCAACGCGCCAGCCCCGACCCTCAGGCGCAGCGCGATCATGATGCCATCGTCGCACAAATTCGTGGTGCCCATGGTTATAGCGATATTGAGAAAGTCATCGCACAAGACGACACGCTCGTTGCGCAAATCATGATGCAAGCGAGCCAGTATAATCGCGGTGCACAAAAGGCCAGCTCTTTGCGGCACGCGCTTTCCATGGTAGGGCTTTACAGCGTTAGGGATTTTATTGCCCGAGTGATGTTGGAAGAAAAGATGCTGCAACTGTGTCACCCTATGGCACAGTTTCTACAAGCTCGAGTACACAGTGCCATTCGCATCGTTGAAGATATCGCAAGGCAAACAAAAGACCTCCAGCATGAGCGACTATCAGCCTTATTGCTATGTTACTTCAATTTCTTTATTTTTGAGTGCCCACAGCGGTTATCTCGTACCATTGCGTTAAACCCGTTGAAAACACCCATGCAACAAGACATAGCACGCCCGTTGGCGACGCTCCTTGGAGTACAACACTATGATAACGAAGCGTTGCGCCATTATTTGACCCGTCATATTGGCAGCAATGAGTGGGTCAATGCGTTATTAAACAGCGAACAACAACCATTCGACCAGTTGAACAGCAATGCGCGGCTATGCTGTACGTTAAAAATCATCTTGTTTTACACCTTCTCCGGGCCGGCGACGGCAAGTGCTTGGCAACAGCAGTTAGTTAAGCAAACTATGGTCGATTGGCAAGGGCCCAGCACCAAAATCGAGCGGCTGGTCGATCGTGCCTTATCTTGCGCACCACACAATGGCATCTAACTGAGCTTAATTCACCATATTTATAGTCGGTATAAGGTATATTTAAAAGCCATATACTGGAAAAATAACGCCTTTGCTGCTATAAAACGCCCCTGAATTCTCACGTAAATTTATCCACCCTAAACGTTCATTTTACTGTTCTTAGCAGCAGCGTTGGCGTCGTTGGTGGACACATCTATCAGTTTTAAGGAATAGGTTACATGGCTAAGCAAACCATTAGCGTCATCAAAGGCGATGGCATCGGTCCAAGCATTATCGACGCGGCAATTGAAATTCTTGATGCCGTCGGTTGTGAGTTTGATTACGAATACATTGATGCTGGTCTAGCCGCGCTTGAAAAAACTGGTGAACTTTTACCACCAGAAACGCTCGAAGCCATTTCCCGTAATAAAATCACGTTAAAGGGTCCATTAACTACACCTGTAGGCGAAGGTTTTACTTCAATTAACGTCACACTTCGTAAACAGTTTGGCCTTTACGCTAATGTGCGCCCAGTAAAATCTTTTGCTGGCACCAAGGCGCGCTATGACGACATCGACATTATCACCATTCGTGAAAATACTCAGGGTATGTACTCTGGTCTAGGCCAGGTGGTTTCAGAGGACGGTAACGAAGCCGAAGCGATGTCTAAAATCACGCGCGATGGCGCTGAGAAAATCGTCACCTTTGCTTACGAGTTAGCACGTCGTGAAGGCCGTAAAAAAGTCACTGCAGTACACAAAGCAAACATCTTGAAATCAACCTCAGGGCTGTTCTTAAAAGTGGCTCGTGAAGTGGGTGAACGTTACCCTGATATTGAATCATCGGAAATGATCGTTGATGCAACGTGTATGAAACTGGTCATGAATCCTGAGGAATTTGACGTTATCGTAACCACTAACCTGTTCGGTGACATCCTTTCGGACTTATGTGCTGGTTTAGTAGGTGGTCTAGGTATGGCCCCAGGCGCTAACATTGGCGAAGACGCGGCTATTTTTGAAGCTGTTCACGGCAGTGCTCCAGATATTGCAGGCAAAAACCTGGCAAACCCAACCTCAGTTATTCTCGCAGCCATTCAAATGCTTGAATACTTAGACATGGGTGACAAAGCAGAGCGAATTCGCGCAGCAGTTGCTGATGTCATTAAAAGTGGCGACCGCACCACTCGCGACTTGGGTGGCGAGCACGGCACCACAGACTTTACCGCTGCCGTTATTGAGCGTCTGTAAGCAGGAAAAAAACACTGCATACAGGTGGTCATGATGATTGAATAACCTGACTAAGACCGGTTCGATACCGGTCTTTTTTTTGCTAAAAACTTTACCATTAGGACAACTTTATTCTGAGCAGGTTAATTTAAACTCTCATTACGTATTTTTTATTCAAATTTAGTCTTGTTCGGGGTTGACAGTGTGCTTTCAAAAGCTTAACAATAGAAACCATTGTTGAGTATAAAAGTGTTTACCCATGTTTAATGTCGTCGTTCTCGTTGTGATTCTCGTGGTGGTCTTAACCAAGACTGCGGGGCCTACGTGAGCGAGCATATAACGCTAACAAACCCCCGCCCTTAAGCGGGGGTTTTTTTTTAAGGAATGAGGATGAATGAGCAACAGTTTAACGGTGGAGAGTTAGTCGTCGCCGCGCTAAAAGAACTAGGCGTTCAATATATATTTGGTTATCCAGGGGGGTCGGTATTAGATTTATACGATGCGCTCTTTGAACAGCAGGACCTTGAGCATATTCTTGTGCGTCACGAGCAGGCAGCTACGCACATGGCTGACGGATACGCCCGTGCGACCGGAAAAGTGGGTGTGGTCTTGGCCACTTCCGGTCCCGGAGCGGCTAATTGCGTAACCGGTATTGCTACTGCCTACATGGACTCAATCCCCATGGTGGTGATCTCTGGACAAGTACCCAGCAACCTTATCGGTGACGATGCCTTTCAAGAAACGGATATTGTCGGTTGCTCACGGCCTATCGTTAAACACAGTTTCAACTGCCGTAGCGCAAAAGATATTCCGACTATGCTTGCCAAAGCATTTTACATTGCTAGTAGCGGTCGCCCGGGTCCGGTTGTTGTTGAACTCCCTAAGGACGTACTTAACCCAACCCAGAAGTTCCCATTTGAATTTCCAGGTGACATCCAGATCAGAACCTATAATCCCAACAAGAAAGGCCACCCAAAACAAATTAAAAAAGCGGTCAATGCAGTTCTTAACGCTAAAAAATTGGTCATTTATTCAGGGGGGGGTATCGTTCTTTCCGACACCAGCGATAAGCTTACCGAACTGGTAGAGACGCTTAACGCCCCTTGTACTAATACGTTAATGGGACTCGGTGGGTTGAGCGGTGAACATCCAAACTTTATTGGTATGCTAGGCATGCATGGCACTTTAGAAGCAAACAAAGCGATGGCCAATGCCGATCTTATTTTAGCTTTAGGTGCTCGTTTTGATGATCGGGTTACCAATAACGTGAATAAGTTCTGCCCAGACGCAACCATAGTCCATGTTGATGTTGACCCAACCTCGATTTCTAAAACTATCAGCGCCCATATTCCGGTGGTTGGCTGCTTAGACACCGTACTGACACAATTATTAACCGCTATCAACACATCGAACATTGCCATTGATAGAAGTGCCCAAGAGGATTGGTGGCAGCAAATCAATCGTTGGCGTGAACAAAAATGCCTTAGCTTCAGTGCAGGCAGTGAAAAAATCAAGCCACAGACTGTTATTCAAAAGCTTTATAAAGCCACTAACGGCGATGCCTACATCAGCTCCGATGTGGGTCAGCACCAAATGTTTGCTGCCCAGTACTACCCCTTTAAAAAACCTCGCCAATGGATCAATTCCGGAGGCCTTGGAACCATGGGGTTTGGTCTTCCTGCAGCGATGGGCGTTAAGCTTGCTTATCGTGATAGCGAGTCAATATGTATCACTGGAGACGGCTCCATTCAGATGAACATACAAGAGCTATCAACTTGTTTGCAGTATAACTTGGCGGTCAAAGTTGTATCACTGAACAATCGTTCCTTAGGCATGGTGCGTCAATGGCAAGATATGATGTACAGCGGTCGTCACTCGTCGTCTTACATGGAGTCTCTACCTGATTTTGTCAAACTGGCGCAAAGCTATGGTCATGTCGGTATACGCGTTGATCATCCCGATGAGCTTGATAGCGCCATTGAAGAGATGCTCAATATCAGCGATAGATTGGTCTTTTTAGATGTGCGTGTTGATGAGTTAGAGCATGTTTACCCGATGCAAATCAAACTAGGCGCAATTGATGATATGTGGCTGAAAAAAGGAGTGAAAGCATAATGCGTAGAATATTATCAATCTTATTAGAAAACGAGCCTGGCTCACTTTCACGCATCGTCGGCTTATTTTCCCAGCGAGCTTATAACATCGATAGTCTCGCGGTGGGCACCACCGATGATGCATCGTTATCGCGCATTACTATTACCACGCAGGGCGGCGATCGTATCCTTGAGCAAATCCTCAAACAAGTTAATAAATTAGTGGATGTGCTCAAGGTCATTGATCTAACCGAACAAAGTCATATTGAACGTGAATTACTCTTAGTTAAGGTTGTAGCCCAAGATGAGAGCACACGCGCAGCAGTAACCCGAGTTGTTGATGTATTTGGCGGCGCCATTTTGGATATGGGGCGGATCAGCTATTCATTACAACTCGCCGCAAGTACTGAGAAGCTAGAATCGTTTTTGGATACCTTGCGCCATGAAACAGAGGTCATAGAAATGGTGCGTTCTGGAGCTATTGGTTTAGGACGTGGCGATAAAGCCTTGAAAGGATAGCAACAAGGCGGCTGGCATTTCATTGACTAATTATGAATTGCAGAGCTTTAAACGTAAAAAAGGGCGAAACCGCCCTTTTTTTCACAATTGTTAGTAAACTGATTATGAGTTTACTGAGTCTTTTAGACCTTTACCCGCTTTGAAGCTTGGGATATTCGCAGCAGCGATTTGGATTTCTGCGCCTGTTTGAGGGTTGCGGCCGGTACGAGCTGCACGCTCTTTAACTGAAAAAGTACCGAAGCCTACTAGCGCGACAGAGTTACCATCTTTCAAAGAGTTAGTCACCGCACCTGTGAACGCGTCCAGTGCACGGCTCGCCGCTGCTTTTGAAATTTCTGCATCACTGGCGATCTTTTCGACTAATTGAGCTTTGTTCATTGTTTGATTCCTATTCGTTATTTTTTTGCCTTAGCAAATCTATCATTATGCATTTTTACTGACTTGGCAACCGCAAATCACACATTTTCTGAAAAAGTTCTCCTCTGGAGAGCCCTTAGGCACAGAGTTTTAGCGTTTTTCTATCACCAGCGTGATTTCGCCAACCTCCAATCCCAACTTATCAATTGCGGTGCGGTTGATCAACCTCGATTCTGTGACAAGGTACATCCAATCGTCTAGGTCTACCGTCATAGTATCACCGTCATAAGGAATTTCGAGAGTGTACTTCCAATTGAAGGCACTGCCTCTGGTCACCCCTTGCGCGGTGCCAACCACATCATTGGCGGTCCCGGTAAGGGTGCCATTTTCACCCAACTCGATACGCCATACACGCGTGTCCTGCTCGCCGTCCTGATAATAGAATTGCTCGTCAATAACGCCTTTGTTTCCCTGCCATGAGGCCTGCATATCAACGCGAAAACGCCGTGTGACCTCACCTGAGTAATCTTGCACTATGCCATAGGCAACTAACTCGCCAGAAAAAAACTGTTTAAAATCAAATTTCGGTTCAGTTCCTTCATAATCCTCGATGGAGGCCGAACAGGCAGTCAACATCGCCAATACAAACACACCTAAATAAACGCGTAATGACTTCATTCACTTGCTCCTATTAATTTCTGACGCAGTTTTGGCTCGCTGGTGTCCGGCGACAACCATATTGCCAAAAAGGCTTCGCTAAAAGCCTGTTGCTCGATGGTTTGTAACTTTTCACCGTTATAATAAAAAGTACCCACGCCCTGCTCATTGGTCTCAAAAGCCAATGAATCCCCTTTTGTGATATCCGGCCATAAGCCTTGTAACGTATCGCCATATTCACTGACGTACTGCGCCTTATCAAGGTGTCGCCACTGATCAAATGTAGCTTTAACAATGTCGCTTGCTTCTATATCTCTGAGATAGGTGAGGGTCAAGCGCACTGGATGCTCTCCGCCTTGGTAGTCGCCATCTGTCGTTGCTAATTTCGCGCGGTATAGGTCCCAGAACATATAGCTCATAACCCCTTCACCAACCACCTTGAAGGAGACCTGTGCCCACGCCGGTGATGGCGCCATACCACCCAGGGTTAATGCCATAATGATAGGAAGGTATTTCATGAAAAATCATCCGTAATAACTAGGTATTATCTTCTACGCGTCCTGCAAGGCGATTGATCACAATAATCACGGTAAAAGCACTGGCCCAAAGCAGCCCATACACAAGGTAAAATTGCCACCAAGGCAAGGGCGTTGACAGCACTTCAAAGCGAGCAGCACCTAGGTAGCTAAATGGTGCACACACCCAGCACAAGAAAAAGCATTGCCACAGCGGCAATCGCGTAATGAACCGCAATGAATGATTGATAGTTAACAGGAGGGAAACCCATAATAAGACGAGCCACCAGGGTATCCAAGCGCCTTCAAATTGCAGTAGCGCAAATTGCGCAGCACTCGTTTCGAGTAATAAAGCAATGGGTAGACTGGCAAGTAACAGTATGTCTTGCTTGCGCTTTTCAGAGAGCGCAAGCATCATCACAATCAGCGCCGCCATCATTGGCAACGCATCGTTTTGCCAAAAAAAAGCTGCCCACCAGCAGCTTTGAAACAAAATAAAATTAGTAGCTAAGCGCCACATGATCATCACCGCCGTTGAAGCCTTGCTTACGCGCGCTTAGGTGCACAGTGCTAATTGCCCGCTGGCGAAATGCCCCTTCGCAATAAGCCAGATAATACAACCAAAGGCGATAGAAGGCGCTGTTGAATTTAGCTCCTTGCAATTGCGGCCACGCCTTTTCAAAGCGAGCGCGCCAATCAGCTAACGTCCGAGCATAATGAAGGCCAATATCATGTAATTCATGCATGACCAGGTCTGTGTTTTTACGCAAATGCTTACTCATTTCATCAACACACACCAAACACCCGCCAGGGAAGATGTACTGTTGAATAAAGTCAGTTTCTTTTACGTATTTACTGTAGCGCTGGTCATTAATGGTGATAGCCTGAATAAGCATGGCACCACTGGGCTTTAGAAGGCTGTTGCATTTGCTGAAGAACTCACCGAGGTACTCATGACCTACCGCCTCAATCATTTCTATAGAGACAAGCTTGTCGTAGTGTCCTTCAAGCAGTCGATAGTCTTTCTTTAAGAGGGTAATTTTATCTTCTAAGCCGTGCTGCGCGATTTTTTGCTGCACATAGGCATGTTGTTGATCTGAGATGGTTGTAGTCGTTACATGCACATCATAGTGGGTAGCGGCATAGATAGCAAAGGCGCCCCACCCTGTGCCAATCTCGACAACCTGATCGCCATCGGCCAACTGCACACGTTCGCATATCAGCTTTAATTTATGTGCCTGCGCTTGCTCAAGGGTTGCATCTGCTTGAGGATAAACGGCACAGGAGTAAAGCATTTCATCACTTAAAAACGACTCGTATAGTTCATTGCCCAAGTCATAGTGAGCAACAATGTTTCTTTTCGAGCCTTGCGTGCTGTTACGGTTACGCAAGTGCTTGAGTCGGTAGGCGATTGCGCTGAAAAAGGCGAAGCGACCTTCAAATTCATCGAGCTGATCTTGATTGAGAACAAAAATCTCCACCAAGGCAGTCAAGTTATCGCATTGCCAATGGCCGTCTATAAAGGACTCCGCCGCACCAATACTGCCGCCAAAGGCAAACGCATCGAACATACGCGCATCGCTTATATCCACGCGAGCTCTAAGCGAAGAGGTGTTATTGCCAAACTGATAGCTCTGATCACGAAAATGCATTTCTACAAAGCCGTGCTTTAAGGTTCTCAATGCTGCCAAGACAAAGCGTTTAGCGATCTGAGACTTCCAACTGATTGATTTTTTTGCTTCTACTTGGGTAACTCTATCCATCTTTCTTTCCTGGGTGAGCGTAAAACGGCACACGCTTTAACAATAACCTTAATGCTTGCCAGTATATCCCGCGCATGACACTCAGTGTCATTATAGGAAAACGCCGCAACACCTTAGTGAACGCACGGCGCTCTAACCCTCGATGTTGCAATCGCATGGTGGCATCAAATAATTTCTGCCGCTGGCGTTTGTTCTCAATATGAATAAACATCGCCCGGTTCTTGGCTTTCACTCGCCAATGGTAATGCATATCCAAATTCATAAAAGGCGATACGTGAAACTGCTTTTTAAAGTTCACTTTAGTTTGTAAATCAACTAAATAATAGTGACGCTCATTCCAAGGAGTATTACTCACTTCGGCAACCATGACACTGAAATCGCTGTCACCACGATAACGATAGAAGTAAAAATTGGCCGGAGAAAAGTAAATACCGCAACAGCGCAGCTGCACCAACATGTAAACTTGGGCTATCTCTTGCTCTACGCCCAGTTGCTGTGCTTTATGCACAGCGCGTTCAAACAGCGAGCCTTGCTCATCACGCAAGTAATCGCCTTGGTTAAACCGCAGCACCTTCCAGCCATGCGTCCCAACCAAAGGGTGGATACCATCAAGCTGCTCTGGGTGCTGAGTGTCAACCCACATCATGTACAGTGGATAGTTAAAACCATGGAACACGGGCTCGAAGCGCCGATGACGCACATCGCCAAGCATGATCGCGCACCCTTGGGTCAGTAACGGTTCCTGCACGGTCTCAGTCCTCAAAGTCGACCCCTAGCGCTTTGGCCACATCCACAGCACTGCGCACGCCATCTTCATGAAAACCGTTGTACCAGTATGCGCCGCAATAGTAAGTAGCTGCGAGGTTAACCTCATCTCGGCGTTGTTGCGCAGCGATGCTGTCGCTGTTGAATACAGGGTGATGATACGTGAAACGGCGCAGCACCTTACTATCATCAATAGCGTCATCACAATTGAGAGTCACACACAACGGTGGGTTGCTGTGCAAACCTTGGAGGATATTCATTTGATAAGTGACAACTGCGGCTTGCTCGGTGTTGTTATCAAGGCGATAATTCCAACTCGCCCACGCTGCACGACGCTCAGGTAACAAGCTAGTATCAGTATGTAGGACAACAGAGTTGGCAGTATAAGGCATCGCGCCTAGCACTTGCTGCTCGCTTTCGGTGGCATCGCCTAATAACGCTAGGGCCTGATCGGAGTGGCACGCAAACACCACCGCGTCATAGTGGTAAATCTCACCACCTTGCATATGAATCGTCACGCCATCTGGGTGCCTAAACACCTTTTCTATATTCGCGTTTAGGTAGATATTGTCTTTAAAGGGTTTCGTTAGCGGACCGATGTATTCACGAGAACCGCCAGGGATCACATACCACTGCGGGCGATTGGTAATATCTAACAGGCCATGGTTGTAAAAGAAGCGGATGAAAAACTCGATGCCAAAGTCTTGCATCTTTTTGATCGACGTAGACCAAATCGCCGCCCCCATAGGCAAAATATAATGATTGCGGAAGAAGTCGTTAAACCCATGCCTATCAAGGAAGCGACCTAAGGTGTCGCCTTGTTCATATTCGCCGCTGTGATAAAGATCCTTACACAACCGGTTGAAACGGACTATTTGCCACAACAAATGCCAAAACTTAGGTCGCAATAAATTGCGACGCTGGGCAAACAAAGTGGTCAATGTATGGCCATTGTATTCAAAACCTGTGTCCACGTTGTGCACGCTAAAGCTCATTTGTGTAGGCTTGCGACCTATGCCAATTTCAGCGAGCAACTTTTCAAAACGTGGATAGGTGCGATCATTAAAAACAATAAAACCAGTATCGACGCTGTGTTGCTGTCCGCCGACTTCAACATCTACTGTGGCGGTGTGCCCACCGATATAATCGTTCTTTTCGAAAACATCAACATGATACTTTTTACTCAACAAATAGGCACTACTGAGGCCCGCGATACCACTACCTATTACTGCGATTTTCTTCACCGCACCATTCCTTTTGCAATTTTGCGCCACAGCGGCCAAGGCAGCACGCGCAGCAGTTTTAAAATAAATGTGAATCTTTTTGGAAAATGAATCTCTTTACGCCGTTTTTGCAGGCCCTTATACATGTACTCAGCGGCTTGCTCTGCACTGACGGCCATGGGCATAGGGAAATCATTATTATCGGTCAATGGCGTTTTCACAAAACCAGGGTGGATAACGCTTACGTCAATGTCTTTAAGATCCACAGCCAGGGATTTTGCCAAATAAGTGGCGCCTGATTTCGATGCGCCATATGCCTCGCTCCGCGTCAGTGGTAAATATGTGACACTGGAGGAAACAATGGCGAGGTGGGCACCGGATTTAAGTTTCGGCAATAGCGCCTCAAGACAATAACCAAGGCTTAGAAGGTTGATAGTAATAACACGCTCGAATAATGCACTGTCAAAATGACGCGCATCATCGACGTATTCGCAGTTACCGGCGTTGAGCACCACCAAGTCAAGCTCGTCTATGTCAGTTGTGGCTGATTTAATAGCCTCTAATTCGGTGACATCAAAGGATAACCCTTTAATACGCCCTTGGCCTTGACTGTCTTCTAGCTCTTTAAGCTTTTGTTCGTCTCGCCCACACGCAATAACATCGTGTTGCTGCGCATAGCGCTTAGCTAGGGCTTCACCGATACCCGATGTTGCCCCTGTGATTAATACTTTCATAGCCTAACTCCCTGCTTTGTGGTCAACGAGCTTGATTACTTTGCCAAGCAAAGGAATATGTCGGTATAACATAGCGCCTACATCAAAGTAATCGCGATGGTGGATGACTTTGCCTTGATCAAATTGCAAAAAGCTGTGCCCTGCAACCGCGACCTCATTGCCACCATTTAACTTAGGGTGTGAAAAGCGCATGGTCCAATACAAGAATGCATGATTATCAAAAGCAAATTGTTGGCTAATATCAAATGTGCAGTGATTAACATTGGCATACATGTTGGCGAAATATCGCCTTAGTTGTTGCAACCCTTTAACTTCATGAAGGGGGTCTTGGAAATGAATGGCTTCGCCATAAACTTCCTGCAGCAAGTCTAGGTTATGCTTATCCAAACGCTGATAAACTGACACAAATTGCTCAAGCGCGTTATTCATCGTCCACCTTAAATCGTGCTAAGGCACGTTCGCGTGCTGCTTTATGATCAACTATCGCTGGCCAATACCTGTTGCTTTGAGTTGCTGCTAGATATTGGTGCGGAAAGTGGATCTGCTTAGCAGGCACTTTTTCTAACTCTGGTAGGTACTTACGGATGAATTCGCCATCTGGATCAAAACGTTCACTTTGCGTTATCGGGTTAAAAATACGAAAGTAAGGCTGCGCGTCACAGCCGGTGCTTGCCGCCCATTGCCATCCGCCATTGTTTGACGCCAAGTCACCATCAATCAGGTGACGCATAAAAAACTGCTCACCAGCGCGCCAATCGATGAGTAAATGCTTGGTCAGAAAGCTTGCCACCACCATACGTAGGCGATTGTGCATCCACCCTGTTTGCACTAATTGTCGCATCGCTGCATCCACCAGGGGGTAACCCGTTCTTCCTTCGCACCAAGCGTTAAAATCTTTATCGCTTTGCCGCCATTTCACGGCGTCGTACTTGGCGTTAAAGTTAGCGTGTTTGCATAAACGCGGATAAGCAACAATAAGATGGCGATAAAATTCTCGCCAGATCAATTCGTTGACCCAACTAAAGAGGTTACTTTTTGCGCTTTGCAAAATATCAGGGTGGCGCTGCTGTACATTAACGAGCAGTTGTTTAACGCTGATTATTCCGAGTGCCAAGTATGGGCTCAACCCGGAGGTGCCTTTAATCGCTGGAAAGTCTCGCTGCTGTTCATAGGTGGTGAGCTTATCGTCAATAAAGCGCTCAACAATGGCGCTAAGTGAGTCATCGTCAACCGGCCATTTTTGCGACTCACCGTCACTTTGCAAACAACGAGGGGTCTGCCACTTTATCGCGTTATGTAACGACGGCCATGACGGCAATGAAAAGTGGCTTTGCTCATACTGCTTTAGCCATTGACGCTTAAATGGGGTAAACACGCGAAACATGTCGCCGCTTTTTGTACACACCGAGCCTGGCGGGGCAATTACATCGCCATCAAACCAATGAAATTCAATAGCTAATTGCGCACATTGGCTGTCACGCTGGCGTTCATTCACTTCATATTCACGGTTGGCATAAACATGCTTGACGCTCAAGCTGTTACATAACCCTTGTAACGATGCGGGTATGTCACTAAATTCATCAACATCCAATACATGCAAGCGAATACCTTGCTCACTCAGGCGCTGACCCAAATAATCGACACGTCGCAGCATGAGATCCCGTTGAATGGGTGCCATGTCGTGCCGTTGCCACTGTTTCTCGCAGACAAAGAAAACGGCGTCTTTTGCGCCGTTGTTTAATGCTTCAATTAAAGCTTCGTTTGCATAATGGCGCAAGTCGCGCCGAAACCAGAACAATGAACTCATTTAAATACCATACCTCAGCTTTAAATCGTTTGGGTGGGGATTAAAGTAGACTTGTTGCGCTAAATAGGGATTTGGGTGCACCGTAAGGTGGTGACGCAATAGCGTCAGTGGCACATATAAAGGCACAAGCCCCTGGCGGTAGTCTTCGATTGCCGCACGTAATTCTTGCTTTTCCTCTCTACCTAGGTGCTGTTTAAAATACCCTTGCAAATGCATCAAAGTATTGGTGTGTGCCTTACGCGAAGCAGGCTTTTTCAACGCATTCATTAAGCCAAGGATATACTCATCGGCAATAGCTTCGATGTCATCCCCTTCTATACTACCAAGCAACCGCCCTAAATCACGGTAGGCTTGATAGTTGTGACTCATCAATAGGTATTTATGCAAAGAATGAAAAGTAGTCAGCCGATGAGCGCTTAATCCTGACTCGCGCAGCTTGCGCCAGCTATGGTAAACATAAACCCGCATAACAAAGTTTTCGCGTAGGTGCATGTCATTGAGTCGGCCATTTTCCTCACAAGGTAGCAGCGGATTAGCCTTCATTATTTCGGCGCTGAAAAAGCCGACACCCTCTGATGTATTGCCCGTCCCAGCTTCATTAAAGACCTTGACTCGTTCCATGCCACAGCTAGGACTTTTGGCACAGAATATAAACCCATCGAGATGTTGGCCTTGATTCTGAGCCACCTGCTGCCCATAGTTTTTAAGATCGTTGCCAACCTCGCCACTGCCATCAGGGCGACACACCGTTATCACATCGTCTTTGCGCACCTGGCGAATGGTCGGCCTAGGAATGGGTAAACCAATCGCCACTTCTGGACAAAAGGGCACGTACTGGACGTGCTTTGCCAGCTCATCCATGCAAAAGTTAGAGCGCTTATGCCCAGAATCAAAGCGAACTTTTTCGCCGGTAAGACACGCGCTAATACCTATTTTCAACGATTTATCCATTAATATATAAGCTCGCCAATGGGGTTCAGCAATTTACTTAAGCCTTTATTGAAGTGTAGTGCACTATTGACTACTGCCAAGCACAAACACCCCTGTTCGGTGTAAGGAGTATGGTCGTGCTTATGATCAAGCCATATAAAATCGCCCGGTTGATACTCTCCTTCTTCGTCGGTAAAGGTGCCATCAAGCAATAGCGTCAACTCAAAACCTGTGTGCGTATGCTCGGGAATGGTCCCCCCTGGAGCGATGTACAATAAGCTGGTGCGGATACTGCCCTCATCAAGCTCCAGGCGCGAACGCGCGAGCTTCCCGGCCTGAACAAACCTCGACATGCCCACATGGCTCAATGCTCGTGGTAACGTGATGTTTCTACCACCGACGGATATTTGCTTTGCGCTTTGAATGGCAAAATCATCGACGTCTGTATCTGCAGTAATATCACTGAGCATGGCGCTCATCTGCGCATCAAGCAGTTCTTGTGACCCGGCAAGCTCCTCACCGGCGTCGTCTGTAAACGTTTGTTCACCAATGCGCTGCTCTAACGCTGCGACGGTGTCGCAACAGCTATCGCAAAGCTCAAGGTGAGCTGAAATTGCCACGCTCAGCGAAGCTGGCAATGCGCCAAGCACATGTTGTTCTAACAACTGTGTGTTCGGGTGAAATTTAATCATGCTCTGCTCCCAGATGATTTCTTAGCTTTGAGAGCGCCAATCTTAACCGCGACTTCACGGTTCCGACTGGTACGCCTAACTGCTTCGCAAGTTGCTCTTGCGACATTTCTTGAAAGTACACTCCCTTAACCACTTCCTGCTGGGCGATGGGAAGCTTGTCTATATGCTGCTGCAAGAGTTGGCTCTGCAAATGATCGCCAAACACTTCTTGCTCTTCTTCATGATGCTGCACCAACGGCCAGATATCTTCACTTAAGGTATCTTCTTTGTTGCTGCGCATCTTGCGCAGCGCATCGAAGGATGCATTACGCATTACGGTATAAACCCAAGTCGTCGCCGCGCCTTTGCTGGGGTGGTAAAGGTGAGCTTTACGCCAAACTGAAGTCATGGTGTCTTGCACCAACTCCATCGCCGACGCTTCATTGTTGTATTGCTTAATGCCAAAGCGTTTTATCTTTGGTGCGAAATAAGAAAACAGCGTTGCGAATGCGCTTCTGTCCCGATGCTCTGCGACGCGCACTAACGCATCCGACAAATGCTCAGTTTCACTGCCCATGTTTCTTCCTTTGCTTTGATTGCCACCGCTTGGTGCAATACTTTGCTGCGGAGACTTGTTACACGGCTTGTCTAACACGCTTTGCAATCCCATTGGCTGCCTCAGTAATACTTTTATTTGTGAGATTTACGCAAGGAGTGGCGCGATAGATCATCGCTCGTTGAAATTAATTACAGTATGGAGGAAGTCGAGCAGTTGTTCAAAGTTGTGATCACGGATTATTAACTTTTTTTGATTATAATCAACAGGTAATATCTCTAACCAACGATAAGCGACCCACTTAGCATCGTCGTAGTTAGGGCAATCATATAGGCATTTGAGCTCTGGATTATTGTCTAACACCCATTTTAAAGCCTGCGCCAAATCGCTTAGTTCAACCTCAGGCACGGTCGCAGTCTCTATTTCAATGGGATGAGTACAATAGCGTAAGCCGTTATCGAGGTAGGTTATGTTGTCTATGCGCATCAGGCTTTCACCTTGCACAGTGATCAACAACTGGCCAGTCGGGTCTTGATCAAAATCAATAATTTTAACTAGGCAACCAAATTCGCTTATCTGGTCGTCATTTTCCTTGGCTAAAGGGGTAATCACAAAGCCGCGTTGTTCGCGCAGACACTCTTTTACCATGTGAATGTATCGCTGCTCGAAAATTTTGAGCTTGGTCACGCCCTGCGGCAACAACACCAGCGGCAGAGGGAACACGGCATACTTCATAATAATCCTAGGACGGTGAGTAGTGCGTATACTACGTCATGTCTGTTAATGCCGATCAACTCGCCAGTGAAATAGTTAGGGTGAGGACAACTACTCTCCCCACCAACCGAAATTACGGCAGACACTAATGCCTAGGTAGGTACCAAACAAACTTGCTACGGGTAGCAGCATAAGCCCTAGTAAGGCAAAATTAAGCGTCATCACCCTGCTCCTTCGCATTCGTTTTATCAGACGCTTTATCCGCTGCTTGGCGCTGCTCGGAAAATAACATCTGAGTTGCATCACGTAGTGCCTGTTTCTGTGACTGGATGAGTGATGAATACGCTTCGTTTGCAGCAGAGCGAACAGCCTGTTCAATTTCTTGAGTGAGTGAGTTCGCATTTGCCATTGAACTTACAAATAAAGCGGAAGTCAGAATTGTTGCCTTGGTTAACGTTTTCATGATGATGTTCCTGTTGTTAAGGTATTGTTTAATTAGTCGCATCATCTATTACAAAGGTTGTGCCAGAACCAATAAATTTTTTAAGTGCATGTAATAAATGAACTTTTATTTCCCAACAGGCAAAATGGAAAATTAGCCACATAAAATAAAAACTATTTTTTAGCTTTTTTCACACTGCAATTAGCGAATTAAACCAACCGAATTTTTGTTCCGAATTAACACCTCTATTTGGGTGTACATGTGTACGCTGAACGGTTATAGTTGGTTCGTCGTAGCAAGTAATAATGAGTTAAAACAGATGCAAGTGAGTGGTTATTCCCCGTTTGAAGAAAAGTTAAACTGGTTAAGCCATGGTCTTGGTGCCTTACTCGCTATTGTGGCCTTGGTCGCTATGGTGCTCGTCAGCGAATCCATAACCGCTGTGGTAGCGACCAGCGTATACGGTGCCAGCCTCATTTTAATGTTCGTCAGTTCAACCCTTTACCACGCCAGTGTAAGTGACAAGGCCAAACGCGTCCTAAAAAAGCTTGACCACAGTGCCATCTACCTATTAATTGCCGGTACGTACACGCCCTTTTTATTACTTGCGCTAGGCGGATACTGGGCCTGGATAGGCATGTTTGCTATTTGGGGGTTTGCTTTATTTGGCGTGATATTCAAATTAACTGCAAAAATCCCGCGACCGAGAATTTCTTTGGCCACCTACTTAGTGATGGGATGGATAGCGCTTGCGTTTATCTATCCACTTTATCTTGCACTGCCCGGGGGCGCGATGTGGTTGTTGGTATTGGGTGGGGTATTATTCAGTGTGGGTACCTTGTTCTACAGCGCCAAACATCGCCACCTCAGCCATGCAATCTGGCATTTATTCGTGCTGGTTGCCTGTACCTGCCACTTTTTGGCCATTTACCTATACATTATTTAGTTGCCAATAACGCAAACTCGCTGTTAGATATGCCAAGAAAATCGGCGCATATTGATCTTCCCGTCGATTACAAGCACGCCTTCGCCAAGCAGTGCTTGTTGTTGTCGTGTGAACCCTTCACTGCCTTGCGCAAACGATATTTTGCCTTGGCTGTTTACCACCCGATGCCAAGGCAAGCGAGAGTCAGAGGGTAGGTTTTTAAGGGTATGACCCACATAACGGGCATAGCCAGGTAAGCCAGCTCGTTTGGCTACTTCGCCATAACTGCATACCTTGCCTTTAGGAATGGCGGCGACCACTTGATAAATCATCGCGGCTTTATCCATGGGCTATTTCCTGCAATTTTGCCCACACATGTCGAGCTACGGGACCGTGATGACGGGAATGTCGACGAAACGCACGAATCTGCGCACGGAACGCGTGCTCCCTATCGCTCAGATGAATCACTTGCAGTTGCCCGGTCGCTATTTCTTGTTGACACAAATCGAGACACATTAAGGCCCAGCCCGCCCCCGCAAGCAACATGGAGCGCAGCGCGAATATATCGTCGAGCTTCATCATCGCCGCTTGATTTAAAAACGGCATCCGCCCACTTTCAAAATGCAGATCACTTTCAAACATCGCCACACAGGGGTAACTTTGGAGCTCTCGGTAACTGATCTGAGTTTGTTGAATAAGCTCCGGTGAAACCACAACACCCACTTCAATGTCTCCGAGCGGCAAACTTTCTAAGTCGCCAGTGGCGTGAAAAATATCAAACCAGGGGCCAATCCCTAAATCACTGTTACCGCTATTAACTTGCTCTAGCGCGGTGAATCGCCGACCACTGTCAATCTCAAACTCGGTGTGAGCAAAGGCATGATAGCAATCGCGCAGCAAAATACTGAGCTCTTCGCCAACACACACTTGCTCGTAGCTGATGCGAAACTTTGGCTCATTACCGTTGGCGAGCTCGCTGGAGAACTCACTCAATTCGTCCATATCGCGCAGCACATATTGAGCACGCCGACAAAACGCCTGACCTTGTTCAGTGAGTGAAAACCGATAACCTTCACGATTGACCACAGCAAAACCGACGCTCTGCTCTATTTTCTTGACCATCATCGTCAGCGCCGGCTGGGTCTTATGTAAACGCTTTGCCGCCTCACTGAGCGAGCGACACTGAGATAACACATCAAGTACTTTTAGCCATTCCAGCTTCATAACATTACCTTATGAAGTTATAAGTAATTTATAATTTTTATTTTAGTCTACGGCAAAGTAAGCTAACGCACCAGCGTGCTCTTATACTGGCATACATACACACTATTCACAGGGAGTCTCATTCATGTCTCGCAGTCTATTCGTATTAGTCTTGCTCGCGATGATTTCACTAACGGGGTGCTCACAAGAGCAGCCCAAAACCGATAAAAAGCCGCCCATCAGACCGGTTAAACTCTTTAGCGTGGGTCACGCTGATGAAAAGGTTATGCGTAGCTTTCCTGCTGAAGTAGTCGCCCACCAAGGCTCCTACTTAGCCTTTCGTGTCAATGGAGAACTCATAGAATTTCCCGTGTTAGCGGGTCAGGAAGTAGAAAAAGGCGAGCTACTCGCTAAGCTCGACCCTGAAGATTTCCAGCTACAGTATGAAGAGCGCAAGGCCCGTTATGACCTAGCTCAGTCGCAGCTAAAGCGCGTAAAAACACTGTATGAGCGCAACATTGCCAGCCAAGCAGAACTCGATGAAGCAGTCGCCAACGCCCGAGTTGCCGAATCGGCATTCAATATTGCTAAAACTAACTTAGACAACTCAGAGTTAAGGGCGCCCTTCGCCGGTACCGTTGCCAAAGTATTCGTTAAGAATTTTGAAAACATTCAGGCAAAGCAAAATATTTTGCGCTTAGAAACCCGAGATTTAATGGACGTAGTTATCCAAGTACCCGAGAAGTTGGTGGCCCGCGTCAACAAGGATACCTTGTATCAACCCACGGTGATCTTTGACGGCTACCCAGATAAGGCCTATACGCTCAACATCAAAGAATACGACACCCAAGCCGATCCTGCTACGCTCACCTACAAAGTGGTATTTTCATTACCCGTGCCCGAAGATTTTAACTTGTTAGCGGGGATGAGCGGCCATGTGTATATTGATATCAGTAAAATCACCGGAAATGCCGAGTCATGGCATAAAATTCCGGTGGAAGCGGTCTTTTCTGACTCGCAACAAGGCCTAGCGAATAACAGCTATGTATGGGTCTATAAAGACGGCGCTGTGCATAAACGCCAGGTGGAAGTCGGGCAAATGCACCGAGACGGACTAGAGATACGCTCAGGCCTAAATAGCGGCGAGCAAGTAGTGGCCGCAGGCGTACACTATCTCAAAGAAGGGATGCAGGTGCGCCCATGGCAAAAAGAGCGAGGCCTATAAATGAATCTTGCTGCATTTGCCATTGAACGCAAAGTTATTAGTTGGATGTTTGCGCTGTTTCTGCTCATCGGTGGAACGGTCTCTTACTTTTCTCTCGGACAGTTAGAAGACCCAGAGTTTACTCTGAAAAAAGCCATGGTGATTACCCTCTACCCTGGGGCCTCACCGCAGCAGGTCGAAGAAGAAGTGACATACCCAATCGAAAATGCGATTCAAGAATTGCCCTACGTCGACTATGTCACCTCTATTTCCTCTAACGGCAAAAGCCAGATTACGGTGGAGATGAAAAGCACCTATCGCAAAGAGGATCTAAGGCAAATTTGGGATGAACTACGCCGCAAGATTAATGATGTTTCGGCATCTATGCCGCCGGGGGTGTATCCCAGCCAAGTCATTGATGACTTCGGTGATGTGTATGGTGTCACCCTTGCAGTGACCGGTGATGGCTACTCCTATGATGAGCTTAAAGACTATGTTGATTTTCTCAAGCGTGAACTGGTGCTGGTCGATGGCGTTGGCAAAGTCACCGCAGCCGGCGAGCAGCAAAGCCAAGTGATTGTCGAGGTGTCGACCCATAAGCTCGCACAACTGGGGCTCAGTCCTGAGCGCATCTTTTCCTTGTTGCAAGCGCAAAACACCGTTTCTAACGCCGGTCGCGTCATGGTCGATGGCGAGTCTATTCGCCTGCATCCCACCGGCGAGTTTGACAATGTTGTTGAACTTGAACATGTGCTTATTTCTAAGCCCGGTGCCAGCGAGCTCATCTATCTCGGCGATGTCGCCAAGGTCTATCGCGAGTATGCTGAGGTGCCCTCGCATATGGTGCGCTACAACCAACAACAGGCATTATTAATTGGTCTTTCTTTTGCCAGCAACGTCAATGTCGTTGACGTGGGTCAACGTATCGATGCCCATTTAGCAGAGCTGGAGTATCAGCGTCCCCATGGCATGGAAGTCGCCGCCATTTACAACCAACCCCAGGAAGTCGACAAGTCGGTGTCCAGTTTTATTATCAGCCTGGTCGAAGCGGTGGCCATAGTTATAGTGGTGTTGCTGCTGTTTATGGGGGTTAAAAGCGGTATTTTAATTGGTGGTATTTTGCTGCTCACCGTGCTCGGCACCTTTATCTTTATGGTGCTCTTTGATATCAACCTACAACGCGTCTCCCTTGGGGCGTTGATCATCGCACTAGGGATGTTGGTGGATAATGCCATTGTGATCACCGAAGGCATTCTTATTAATATGAAGCGCGGGCAAAGCAAACTAAAGGCAGCAGTCAATATCGTTAATCAAACCAAATGGCCCTTACTTGGGGCTACGGTTATCGCCATTACCGCCTTTGCCCCCATTGGCCTGAGCTCGGACGCCAGTGGTGAATTTGCCGGCAGCTTATTTTGGGTGTTGATGATCTCGCTATTACTGAGCTGGATCACCGCCATCACCCTTACGCCGTTTTTTGCTGATGTGATGTTCCGCACTCCAAAGAACAAAAACCAAGCCCAAGCAGGCGATGAAGATCCCTACCAAGGGTTTTTATTTAGTGGCTATAAGTTTATCTTGCGCCATGCCATGCATTACGGCAAAACCACTATCGTATTAATGCTAATCCTTTTAGTCGGCGCGGTAGTGGGCTTTAAATCGGTCAAACAGTCGTTCTTCCCCGCCTCTAACACGCCTATGTTTTACATAGATTATTGGCATTATCAGGGCGCTGATATTCGCACCACCAGCAAAGGTATCGCCAAACTCGAGCAGTTTTTACTCGAGCAGGAGTTGGTTGAGGAGGTCACCGCCACCATAGGTCAAGGGGCCCCGCGCTTTATGCTGACTTATGCGCCAGAAAAACAATACCCTGCTTATGGTCAGCTCATTGTTCGGGTAAAGGACCGAGAAGCTGTATTGGCCATGATAGCTAAGGTGCGTGACTACGAGCGCAATCATATTGTTGATGCCAAGCTAAAGCTCAAACGCATGGAAATCGGGCCATCGACCGATGCAAAAATCGAAGCACGCTTTTCTGGCCCCGACCCTGTGGTGCTAAGACAACTGGCTGAGCAAGCGAAGCAAATTCTCGCAAGTGACGCCGGAGCCTTTCACATTCGCGATGATTGGCGCCACCGCACAAAGCTCATCCGTCCACAGCTCAATGAGCAAAAAGCCCGCCGTTTGGGAATAAGTAAAACGGATTTAGACGAGTTGCTGCTCACCAGTGTGTCAGGTAAGAAAGTGGGACTCTATCGCGATGGCACCCAGTTGTTGCCAATCATTGCCCGCTCTCCAGAAGACGAGCGTTTAAACGTTGAATCACTGCGCGACTTGCAAATCTACAGTCCCGTATTAGGCGTGTTTGTGCCAGTGACGCAAGTGGTGGATGACTTCACCGTACGCTGGGAAGACCCCCTCATCATGCGTCGCGACCGCAAGCGCACCATTACCGTGATGGCGGATCATGATTTACTTGGCGATGAAACCCCTGCGAAGTTGTTCGCCCGTGTACGTGGCGATATCGAAGCCATCTCCCTGCCCCGAGGCTATGAACTGCAATGGGGTGGCGAGTATGAGTCTGCCAACAAAGCACGCTCAGCCATTTTTGGCTCGCTACCGCTGGGTTATCTAGCGATGTTCGCGGTCACCGTGTTGCTGTTTAACTCAGTGCGTAAACCTCTGGTGATCTGGGCCACGGTGCCTTTGGCCATCGTCGGTGTCAGCGCTGGCTTGCTGGCCATGGGCGCATCCTTTGGCTTTATGTCACTGCTGGGGCTATTGAGCCTCTCAGGCATGTTAATTAAAAACGGCATCGTGTTGCTGGATCAAATCAATATCGAGTTAGCTGCAGGTAAAGACCCTTACGAGGCGGTGTTTGACTCTGGCGTTTCCAGGGTTAGGCCGGTTTCCATGGCGGCTATCACCACAATTTTAGGGATGATCCCGCTGCTATTCGATGTGTTCTTTAAGTCCATGGCGGTGACCATCATGTTTGGTCTCGGCTTTGCCACCATACTCACGCTGGTTGTGGTCCCGGTGCTTTATTGTAAGTTCTTTGCCATACACAGCCACCGTCGCAACGGATGAGATCAGCAGTCATTAAAAAGCCAGCTTAAGCTGGCTTTTTTTGTTAGCGTTCAACCTCTATCACATCGGCTATGGCTAACGCTAGGCGTCGATAGCCTTGGTCATTAAGATGAATAGCGTCAGATTTAAAGCGGTTATCGCCTAGTAATTCAGACAGTATATCTGCCACCAGCACCACCTGATACTGCTCGCTTAATTGTTGATATAGCGGCGCGTCAGACAAAAACAAAGACTTGGTCGGCACCGCCACAAGGATCACTGCAACCCCTTTACTTTGCGCATGCGTTATCATCGCGCCTAGGTTCGCTTTTGTTTGCCCGCTATCTTGGTTACGCAAAAAATCGTTTCCGCCTTCAAGTAACACCACCGCCTGAACCTGGTGCGTGTCGAGTGCACGTTTAAAGCGCTCAAGGCCCTGTGCTGTTTGCTCGCCAGAGACACCACTGGCTATCACTTCCAGCCCTGTTAGCTGAGCGAGTTGCTCGGGATAGGTGCTGCTTTTTGCACCCACCGACACGGTTAAACTATCACCGAACGCTAAAATAGAATCGCCAGCACGCAACGTCACTTTGTCTGATTGCGAGCAACCGGTTATAAAAATAAGCAGCACAAGGCCAATAAAGCGCATCATTTCTTTAGCCTCAATGTTCCTCTCACCCGCTTGTTTGCCTTACTTTTTGGCTTGTGTACAGGCGCTGTGCGAGCTCGAGGTACGGCTTTGCGCTTTGGTGGTGCAGTCTTCGGTGTATTGGAATGTCGCTCAGAGGGCACACTGTGCTCAGTTTTAGAATGCTCTTCGGTTTTACCAGAGTCCGCTATTAGATCATTAATAGTGGCCATTTCTGCATCACTTAAATGGCGCCATTGACCACTTTTCAGCCCGGCTAATGTCACATTCATGATGCGCGTGCGCTTGAGGGTCACTACTTCATAGCCAAGATACTCGCACATGCGACGAATTTGCCTATTCAGGCCTTGAGTCAGTATGATGCGAAAGCTATCCGACCCGGTTTGCTCAACCTTACATTTCTTGGTAACAGTGCCAAGAATGGGAATACCTGCGCTCATACGCTCAACAAAGCGCCGGTTTAAGGGCTTATCAACCCGCACTTCGTACTCTTTCTCGTGGTTATTCCCTGAGCGCAATATCTTGTTGACGATATCGCCCTCGTTGGTGAGGAAGATAAGCCCTTCGGAGGGCCTATCTAAACGGCCAATAGGGAAAATACGCTCGGGATAATTAATCGCTCGCACAATATTACTTTTTATTTTCTTTTCAGTGGTGCAAGTAATACCCGTTGGCTTGTTGTAGGCGATATAGACACGTTTAGGCTTAGTTTTAAGCGCTTTACCATCAATGTGAATGGTGTCGGCATCAGTCACTTTGTCGCCCATTTGTGGCGCATGACCATTTACGCTGACTCGCCCCGCACTGATCAGCGCATCCGCCTCACGGCGCGAGCAAAATCCGGTTTCACTTATGTATTTATTAAGGCGCGTAGGTTGACTCATAGTTCTACTTATTGCTTCTTTTTCACCTGCGCATTGTAAAGCAGTTACCAACAAAAATCAGAATTAAAAGTGTTGATTGAGGATACTTTGCACATCGAAGGGGTACTCATCAAGTGTGCTGTTATGGGTTTTTGTGTAGCTTTTAAAATCAATTTGCTGCCAATTATCGGGATCCACCAAAGGGAGGATGCGCTTTACGTTTCCCTGATGCGCGATTGCCAGTTTAAAGCGCACTTCTTGAGTGCTGCTTTTTGACACTGAAAAGCGGTGATCATAGGCCTTGACCAAAGCCCAAGCCCCCATCAAAAAGTGTCCACCCACTGACGCCGTCTGGCTACCATCGGCTATAGCGCTCAAGGAGTCGGCCAGCCAATCAAAACCGCCGATAAACATATCTTTATTGACTACTTTGCCATGTTGCTGGGCTTGTTGTGCAGCCGCCAGCGCCATGGCGTCCGAGGCGCACCAGATGATACTTAACTCAGGATAGCGCCGTAATAGTTTGGCTGTTTGTTGACGGGCAATTTCTTGCTGCCAACGACCATGCACGACTTGCACTAGTTGTCCTGGGTGGTCTGCTAAAAAGTCGCGCAATCCATTCACACGCAGGTTTGTTTCTCCTCCGTAGTGCCCCCTATCGCCGCCACCAGCGGTGACTCTATGCCTTGCTCAATAGCTTTATTGTGCAAAAAAGAAGCGAGTTGCTGCCCTGCGTGCTGGTTGTCATGGGACAGCTCCGCCAACCAATAATGGAAGCGCTCACCAGGCTTTTGCACAAGCTCCCGCTCTTGTTGGGACAGTGTCTCTTCCAACGTGACAAAATAAACCTCATGCTGCTCCAATAACTGCATAGACTGACCACTGCCGCCGGGGTAATTGATAAGCACCGCATAATCCGGCGCAGGATGAGTGGCTAAATACCGAGCAATGGCTCGATGCTGAAACTCTCGATGACCGTCGCCATAAACAATGTCTAAATTGATGTCTAAGTCCCCGGCAGCTTGCACCGCAAAAGTCTCTACTTTATGCCAAAAAGGGTCGCCCGCTGTAGATGGGTTAACAAACAGCACCCGCATTGCGCCCTGTGCGCTAAAGCAAGATGACACATAAAGGATGGCAAATAAGATAACATGGTTTTTCAAAGGAACTCCTTGGCTAGCGCTTAGTATAGTTTATGTTGATGGTATTAGCGCCATCGCTCTACCGCTTTGCGCCAAGCCCATTCTGCGGGGCCTTGAGTAAAGATACGCAGATACACGTTCGCACCGAGCAATTGCACAATGATAATGGCAAAGGCCAATAGCGCGTAATGCGCTAGCGCAAAGTTTTGTGCGATATACAATCCAAAGTAATGGGTAATGACCAGCATCAATGCGCTCTGTGCCAGATAACAGCTGAGCGATAAGCGCCCAACATTCGCAAGCAGCCTAACTCCTACACCAATGCGTAAGCGTCTACGACTGAGCCAATGCAAAGCAATCAACGCCGTGATTGTGCCACTAATGGAGTTCGCAATAAGGCTTAGCGTTGCCGTAAAGCTATTACCATAGCCAAGATGAATGCCGCTTAGCAGTAAGCAAAGCAGCAATCCAGCTCCGACAGACAGCTTCACCTGATGTGACCAAGGCGATGATAAAAAACCACTGCGCCATGTCGCTGCAATCAACAGCATCGCCCCTAACTCCAGCCACAGCACAGAAAATAGGGATACCAAGGTCATCAGCAGCATATTGATAGCGTTGCTTGAGCGCGTAGCTAAAAAGTGAAAGTTATCTTGAATGAGATACCCTTGGTATTGCTCGTCGCCATAGGTGAGTGCAGGTTCAATATACAACCCACTTAAGGTCAATAGCACTGCACTTCCAACAATAGTAAACAGTATGCCTTGGCGCAGCTGCTGTTTCGCGGGTGAATCTAACATCGTCACTAACAACAGCCCGGCAAGGGCATACCCGAGTAAGATATCCCCCGCCCACAAGAGCATCCCATGCACCAGACCAATGACCGCTAAGCAATAGAGTCTGGCGCGTAAATAGTGCATAGGTTCGTCGCGCGAGTCCGTGGCACGGCGCTGCCACTGGACAATTAACCCCACCACAAAGAGCGCCACAAAAAGTCCCCGGAAGCGCCCATCAAGCAGCAGAACCTGTATGCCATAGAGCAGCGAGTCGGCTAAATGGGTACCGGGCGGTGCGATGTAACCATAATCGAAATAAATGAAAAAAGGGGCATTCAAGAACAACAAGCCAAGGATGGCAAGCCCACGCAACGCATCAATTTCAGTGCGGCGCGCATCGGTGATTAATTGTCGATAATACCCTTGTTCGGCGAACAAACTGGCCTTAGACACTCCCCCTCCACGAAACAAATAGCGCTGACATTGTCGATAAAAAACATTACCATAGCACGGTTGTATTTATACGCGGTATCAGTTTCATGCATTCTTTAATCTGTTGTTCCCCCTCTAATAAGCACCGCTTGCAAAAGGGTTTTACCTTGATTGAACTCATCATCGTGATAGTTATTCTGGCGGTGTTGAGTATCACCGTGTTGCCGCGTTTTTTGAATTTACAAAATGATGCGCGCATAGCCGTGTTGACCAATGCGCAAACCAGTATCGAGCAGGCGAATACACTGATGCAGATGAAGGCGCAGATGCCTAGTTACCGAGCCACTGCGGTGACCGGGCGCAATGACCTGATTGATGTTGACTTAAACCGAGACGGTGTCATTGACCTCAGCGACGACAGCCCGGATGTGAGGTTGAAATGGTTTTTCTTAGACAATACCGATGTCGTCAAGCGGGTGGAATTTAGCCAAGCCTTAGTATTTGAAGAACAAGGCATCGATTTTACCTATATTGGCTATGACTTTGATGACGACGGCGCGGTGCAAGATGACCAGTGCTATGTGCTTTACACACAAGCGCAATCTGCCGATCAGCCACCTACATATGCACGCCAAACAACAGGGTGCTAAGCGCTATCGACGCGTTTTACAAATCATCGAACATTTGCGACCAGGTAATGGCCGATTGGTGTAAATTGGGCAACCCCTCATCACTGATGTTGAGCGGTACACAGGCTCTTTGCATCGCCCACCAACTGCCAGACTCGTACGCTTTTACTAGCTCGAGCAGATAAAACAAGGTGTTGTTTTCCCCATTTAGCGCATTGGCAATATCATCAGGGAAAGGCAATTGCTCTACAATGCTTTGCATGGGTCTATCGAGCATGGCATCAATGAGTGAAAAGAGCCCCACAAGGAACGCACTGCTACTGAGATGAGGGAAATAACGCTTTGCTAATAGCTCACAGAAACGGGCGCGAATTGACGACATTTTGGTCAGCTCAAGCGGTTTTTCATGGGCGATATGGGCGGTCACTATCAGTGACACAAAACGCCGCACCCGCAGCTCACCAAGATACACCAAAGCTTGCTTAATGGAGTCCATACGCTCTTTAAGCGGAAACAGCCCAGAATTAATAAAGCGCAATAGTTTGTAGGCTAAGGCGGTGTCTTGAGAAAATACCTCGCTGAGTTTATTGAGATTAATATTGGGCTTGAGGGTCATGCTGTAAATCATCATGATCAATGCCGAGCGAGCAACACAATCGCGCTGTTTAACCATTTGCGGACGAGCAAAATAATAGCCCTGAAAAAAATCAAAACCGCGTGCTTTAGCTTGCTCGTATTGCTCTTGCGTTTCTACTTTTTCCGCTAGGTACTTTATATTTGGATACTTTTTTAACACTGCGAGGGTTTGGTCTATTTCCTCAAAGCTGCTGTGCATAAGGTCAAACTTAATAAGCCGCACTAGCTTTAGAAACTTTTCCCATTGTGGGTGGTATTGAAAATCATCGAGCGCCAAACGAAAGCCACGATGAAACAACTCTCGACACAACTGATAGTGCTCCTCACTGGGCTCAACAGTCTCGAGTATCTCAATCACCACTTTATCGGTAGGAAGAAACTCCCCTAAACGGGCATGTAGCGATTGCTCACCAAAATTGATCAGCGCTTTTCGCCCACCGGTGAGAAATGATAAACCTTGATTGAGCTGATTGTCATAGATCAGTTTGGCTGTCGCGGTTTTATCCTCGACATTCGGGAAGCGGTTATCTTCACCATCGCGAAACAACAACTCATAAGCAACCACCTTCTGCTGCTTGTTAAATACTGCTTGGCGCGCTACAAAAACGTCCAACCCTGCTCTCCTCGGCTACCAAATTCGCACTCAATCTTCACTACGACGCAAGTATACCCACCGCAAAAAACTTCACAATCAAACAAAAGCATAGGGTTGGAGAAGAATTTAACGCTTTACCTGGGTATTAAGCATGGCTGAAGATGAAAAAAACACCAACAAATCGACGAAAAAGCGCAGAATTAAGGCCAAGTTACTTGTTGTCAGCACACTTTGCCAGTAATGTTACAGCCTATCAAAATGAAAGAGCCCCACCCTTCTTTTCATGATTACACAGTGCAAGTCACTGCATTCTCCCGGGGATATGGCTTGCTCATGCGATAACTGACAACAATAACTTCCTGATAATGGAGTAAGCAATGCGTTTATCTATGATTGCCGCAGCGATTGCTGCGACTACCCTAGTTACAGGCTGTAGCGAGCAACCTGCTAACAACGAACAAAACCAAGCTCAAACCGAACAAGTAGCCAAAACCACCACCGACGCTGTTCAAGAAAATCTCTTTTTAAGCCCGAGCCCATTGCAATATATGGCGCCCGAATTTGATAAGATTGATACCAGTTTATATGAGCCGGCATTTGATGCGGGGATTGAAGAGCAACGTGTTGAGATTGAAGCTATCGCTAACAATTCTGAAGCGCCTACTTTTGAAAACACCTTGGTGGCAATGGAACAATCCGGCGCCATTTTGGACCGTGTACGCGCCGCCTTTAACAATCTCTCAGGGCTGATCTCAAACGACGAATATCAGCGTATCGATGCCAAAATGGCGCCGGTATTAGCCGAGCACCGTGACAATATTTATCTAAACAAAGCCCTTTTTGACCGTGTCGCTGCTGTTTATGACAATAAAGACACGCTAAACAAGGAAGATCAGCGCCTCGTTGAATATTACTATAAACGCTTTGTGCGTGCGGGTGCAAAGCTCGACGAAAGCCAAAAGCAACGTATGCGTGAGATTAACTCTGAGCTTTCTAAACTCAGCACTGAGTTTTCGCAAAATATTTTAAAGTCATTCAAACAAGACACCATCTTAGTCACAGACAAAGCGCAATTAGCGGGCTTAGCTGAAGATGAAATTGCCAGCTTAAAGGCAGCTGCACAAAAAGCAGGAAAAGACGGCTACATGATCACCTTGGTCAACACCACCCGTCAGCCCATTCTTTCAAGCCTCGAAAATCGTGAGCTACGTGAAAAAGTGTGGCGCACGTCATCACAGCGCGCGCAACAAACCAATGGCCCAATTGCTATTAAAGAAGCGCAGCTTCGAGCAGAAAAAGCCGCTTTGCTTGGTTTTGAATCATGGGCTCATTACCAGCTAGACGATCGCATGGCGAAAACGCCGGATGCAGTGTTCACTATGCTTGATGATCTTGCGCCGAAAGCGGTCGCTAAAGCCAAATCTGAAGCTGAACTCATTCAAGCAGCAATCAAAAAAGACGGTAAAGACTTTGAGCTTAAGCCTTGGGATTGGGCTTATTACGGAGCTAAGGTGCGCGCCGAGCTATATGACATTGATGCAAGCTTAGTAAAGCCTTATTTCGAAATGAATACCGTTATTAACGACGGCCTGTTCTTCGCTATGAATAAGCTTTATGGCATCACCATGAAAGAGCGCAATGACTTGCCAACTTACCACGAAGACGTGTTTGTATGGGAAGTGTTCAATGAAGATGGCAGCTCAATTGGCCTATTCTACCTTGACCCTTATGCCCGCGAAGGTAAGCGTGGCGGCGCGTGGATGAGTGCCTATGTATCGCAAAACCACCTTAAAGGAACCAAGCCTGTTATTTATAACGCGCAGAACATTCCCAAGCCAGCTGAAGGTCAGCCAACACTGATGACCTTCTCTGAAGTTACGACTATGTTCCACGAGTTTGGTCATGCCATTCACGGTCTGTTCTCCGATGTAAAATACCCATCGCTTGCCGGTACGGCCACTGCGCGTGACTTCGTTGAATTCCCGTCTCAGGCTAACGAGGACTGGAACATTGAGCCGAGCGTACTCGCTAACTATGCTAAGCACTACAAAACTGGCGAGCCTATCCCTCAAGAGCTGTTAGATAAGTTATTGAAGTCGCATACCTTTAACCAAGGTTTTGATACCACAGAATACCTAGCCGCAGCGTTGCTGGATATGGAATGGCACTCTATTGCACCGGGTACCAAGGTTGAAGACTTTGCCCAGTTTGAGCAAAACGCGCTTGAGAAACACGGCATTGATTACTACCCAGTGCCGCCGCGCTATAAAACCTGCTACTTTAGCCACATCTTTGCTGGCGGTTACAGCGCGGGCTACTACGCCTACCTTTGGACAGAAGTGTTTGCAGCGGACTCGTTCGCACATATGCAAAATGAAGGTGGCTTGACCCGTGAAAACGGTGATCACTATCGTAAAGAAGTACTCTCGCGTGGTAACAGCCGTGATTTAATGCAAAGCTACATTGAATTCCGTGGTCAAAAGCCAACCACCGACGCATTACTTAAACGCCGTGGTCTCGTGGAAGACAGCAAAGAGTAAATAAACGCTTTATATGCACATCATAACGCGGCCCTTGTGCCGCGTTTTTTATTGAAAAAATTCATACTCAGGTACAGGCATCCCTACTGTGGCCCTGCTATAATGCCCAGCGTTTTTCCACACCATCCAGATTATGATAAAAAAAACGCTTATTACCCTTATTTCCCTCAGTGCAATCGTCCTTGGCGGCGGCGCTATCTGGTTGAGTTATCAGTTATATCAGAACAAGTTTGTCACCCTAGATCCACAACTTAAAGAGGTGTCGGGGATTGAGTTTGATAAACGTGGTTGCTTGTGGGCCATTAACGACAGTGGCGATGGCCCATTTCTCTATCAGGTCGATGACAAAGGCAAAGTGCAACGGCGCGTGCAAGTGGTCAATGCCAAGAACATTGATTGGGAAGACATGACCCAAAACGAATTTGGCCATTTCTTTTTAGGCGACTTTGGTAACAACGATAATCTGCGCCGCTGGCTGACAATTTATAAAATAGAAAACCCCATTGATATTAAATCTGATGAAACCAACGCAGAGATCATTAAATTCACCTACAAAGAATTGTGGGAGCAGCCGCTTACGCCTGAGCGTAAGAACTTTGATTTAGAAGCCTTTGTTGAGTATCGACACCAACTGTACTTATTTACCAAAAATAGAACTCAACCATTTGATGGTAAAACGAACTTGTACCGTATTGGCAATCACGCGGGTAATTATGAAGCGCAATTTATCGCCTCGTTTCAAACCTGTACCACCGCCGAAAAGTTATGTTGGGTGACATCCGCAGCCATGAGCCCAGATAGGAAAAAGCTGGTATTGCTAGACTCCACCCATTTATGGCTGTTCGAGAACTGGCAAGGCGATAATTTTTTCTCCGGTACCATAGATAAGATCAATCTCGGTTTGGTAACACAAAAAGAAGCCGTCACGTTTTACGACAATGACACCCTGGTTATCACCGATGAGGAATTTAATGGGATAGGCCGCAATGTCTATGTTATAAAATTAACACAACAACAAAGAGAGCGTGTCAGCGATGGCTCCAAAGCCTTGTAGTATAGCGCCTCACTGACCACCTATTTAAGGAGTAATAGGGTGCTAGATAGTCCTATGCTAAAACAAATTACCGAATCCTTGGATACCGTTATATTCAGCTACGGCGGCTCCGCGTTTACCCTAGCGACCTTGATTCAGATCCCACTTATCATCGCCGGCGTGTGGCTCGTTGTGCGCTACATTGGTCGGCTTATCCATCGCCGGATTATACAAAAGCGAATGGGGCCAGATGCGGCGCTTTTATTCAAACGTATCTATTTGGTGCTGTGCATCATTATTATCATCTTTACCACCCTTGAAGTGCTTAATATTCCGCTCACCGCATTCGCATTTGTCTCAGGGGCCGTGGCGATTGGCGTCGGTTTTGGGGCACAGAATATCATTAACAACTTTATCAGTGGTTGGATCCTCATCGGTGAGCGCCCCATCCGTATCGGCGACTTTTTAGAGGTCGGTGATGCCAAGGGCGTTGTGGAAACGATTAACACCCGTTCGACCCGTATTCGCCGTAACGATGGCGTGCACCTACTGGTTCCTAACAGCCAGCTGCTAGAGAATACCGTAACCAATTGGACACTGATCGATACCATGGCGCGCACCTATGTTCGAGTTGGCGTGGCCTATGGCAGTGATGTGAATTTAGTGGCTCAGCTTATCACCGAAGTGCTAGAAGAGGTGCCCACCGTACTCAATAACCCACCTCATAGCGTTATTTTTGAAGATTTTGGCGACAGTGCGCTTATCTTCGATGCAGTCTTTTGGGTTAATGCGGAGGCCGAGTCCAACGTACGGAAAATAAAAAGCGATATCCGTTTTGGAATTTGTGAAAAATTTGCCGAGCATGATGTGGTTATCTCATTCCCACAACGAGACGTGCATATTGATGGTGAGTTGCATATTCGCCAACAAAAAAGCCCCAACTAGTGGGGCTTTTTACTTCGCTTAAATGTGCTTAGAAAGCATCAACGACCTTGTGTAACACTTCTACTTTACTGGCTTTAACCAAATCAGAAGCTTGTAGCTGGTCATTAAGTTGCTGCAATTCTGTGGCCGTCGCTGGCTTAACCAAAACGGTGCCATTAGCAAACTCTTGAACCATTTGTAAGTCGAAAGTGTTAAGTACTGCGTCAATATCGCCCGCAGGGATGAGCACTAAATTGCCGCTTACTGTTGCAAATTCACCACGCAATGAGTGGCGCATTACATCGCCTTGCCACAGCCCCTCACGGTCACTGGTTAGCGCCCCATCATTGGCTTGCACGTAGGCATTAGTACCCTGCACGCTCACAGTTTTAGCCGGATCGGCTAAGTAAGCAGGTACGATACGGACATTGTCCACCTTTTCATACAGACCTACGCTGGCTTTTCGCTCTAACTTAGCGGCACTGATCGCAGGCACATCTTGAGTGCTTAGCTTATTATCTTGGTCCATAGTCGATTTTAGCGTTGTAGCATGAACTGGCGCCATAATCGCAGCGCTTAGCGCTATTGCAAGAGTTGTTAACTTATTCATTATTATGCTCCTTATTGACGACCAGTTACACGTAAACCCCATCCCTCGAGGACAGATTCTGCCTCGTTAGGGAAGACTACGCTGGTTTGACCGTTCATACTAAACGCAACTTGATTAGGCTGCGCCGTATCAACGACTTTCACAGTCCAGGTTCCTTTCGCACTCTCGCCATAGAAAGCGTTTGAGCGGAAATGCACCGTTGGCAAGTGAACATAACCTTGAGCAAAGTTGAAGTTGGCATCCAATGCTGGGTAAAGCTGCGCATGATGAGACGCAAGAACCACACTCTTAGTGCCACTTGGCGAAGTCACTTCGATAGCCAAGTCTGAACCCGCAGAGCTTTGAATCAGGCCCGGGATTTCTGGGTGACGGTAATCGGAGCGCATTTCTTCGTTAGCCACTGTGAAGCTAAACTGCATTGCTTCGATAGTATAGTCATCCGCCACTTCGATGCTGTGCGTTGCACCTGCCGCGTTATTATCTGGAACCACTAGGGCTAATGATGCATCATCATTTTGAACACCCGCTGAAAGCCAGTCTGATTGCAGACGCTCGCCTAAATCAACATCATAGTTCAGCGCCATTTTAACCGCTTCACCGGCATTCACACGGCCAAAGCCATAGAAGTTATTGAAGTGGTAACCTGCCGCATTTTCTACCCAACCTTGGTGGGCGACAAACTCGCCGTTAGCCGTATTGAGCGTAACAGCGGCGTTATCAGCGTCAGTCATGCTCGCCGTTGTCGCCAAAATATGTTGAATGTCGCGAGCGCTCAAATCTGGGTTAGCTTCCATTAGTAGCGCGACCACACCCGCCGTGTTTGGCGCCGCAGATGACGTACCACTCATAGAGTTACTGTAGTGACAGCTTGGGTTCATTGGGTGACCCGGGAAGTCAAAGTTCTTATATCCTTCAAGGAACGAAAGCGGCACACCCCATGCTCTCTCTAGGGCATCCATCATCGGCAGTCCCGATGCACCTTGCAAGCAAGTCATTTCGTCCGTGGTGACCATTGCTGGCTCCCAGCTGCCGTCTTCACCAGCAGGGGCCGCAATAAACATAGCACTACCGGCAATAGAATAGCTTGAACGCTCGCCATTGGCTTTCAGTGCCGCCACAGAAACACTGTGTAAGCTACGGTTAGCCTGCGAAACGTTGATATCAATACAGCTTAGGCCGATGTCATTAACACCTGAAGAACTACAGTAATTGCCGTTGTGGCGGCCTTCTTCGAAGTCATTACCCGCTGCGTTAATGCTTAAAGCGCCTTTGCCATCGCGCAACACATCGCTGGCGTAGGCCATGTTGGCCTCTTCAAACGGGTCCTCTGGTAAGAACGCCGGTGGGGTATAGCCGTAGCTACGGTTGAACACCACTTGCTCATGGTTTTGGATGCCACTGGCAGGTAAGCCACTGATTAAAGCGCCCACATGGGCGGCATTTTGGTTGGGAATATCCAGGAAGTTCATAGAGATAATTCCCGCATCAGGGGCCACACCACGACCACCCACACCATTGTGTGCTTTGGCTGCAATTAGACCAGCCACCGCAGTACCATGACGCGATGTTTTATCGCCGGTGATGGTCGGGTTAGTTGGGTCGAGGGCATCATCACGCAGGTTTAAAGAGCGGTGAGCAAGCACGTTGTCAGCCAAATCTTCATGGCCAATTTCCACGCCTTGGTCGACCACGACAGCAATACTGCCTTTACCCGTGATCCCCAGTTTATACGCTTCCAATACGTTCATGTCCGCACCGGCAGCGCGGCTAGAAACGAACGAATCCTCGAGTTGGGCGAAGTACGCTTCTTGGTCTTGCTCGGCGATGCCATTAAGCACAGCAAGCTGTTCTTTGAAGATATCACTTTGAGCAAAAGCGCGCTGCTCATTATTATGTAAGTGCCACTGCTGCGCTGCTAAGGGATCACCAGTAACATCGCTGATAGTGATGCTGCCAGCCGACGTTTTACCATTGGCGGATACATCGTAATTGATAACAGCAGGCTGTCCTGATAAAGAGGTGTAGATAAACTCTTTGTCTTCACCCAGTGCTAAAGTGCCGTGTGAAAACGTATAGATGCCGTCTTCGGCCGCAACCACCTGTTCTTCGTCATAGAATGTCAGCGTGATAGCATCGCCATCTTGATCGTGAGCAATCAAAGTGCCGGTCACCGGCTGCCATTGTTTCACTCCCTCAAGACTGACTTCCCCAGCTTTCGGTGCAGTATCAACTACAGGTTGATCGTCGCTGTCGCTGCCACCACAACCACTTAATGCGATAAGCATTGCGCTGGTCAAGGCGCTTAATTTTATTTTATTGTTGTTCATTGACCTTCCTTCATTGTGAATGAAGGAACCGAATTTACGCAAATAGGAACATACACTCAATAGAGCATTTACATCTCTTTACAACTAAAGCATGAATTTGTCATATTTTAGTGCATATGATTAAAAACCAAGCACTTTATGGTTATTTATTGTACCTCAAGGAAACATTTTCCTACATCAGCGTTTAAATTTTGTTTCTAAAATGACTGATGAATTGGTGCGCTCTACGCCATCCAGGTTGCCAATATCATCAAGCAAGTGACTAAGCTTTTCGAGATTTTGCGCTTGCACTACCGCGATCAGGTCAAACTCGCCACTGATGGCATATAAGTCGGTAATCGCATCTATGTGCTTGAGTTCAATGTTGGTTTTAGTGGTGAGCTTTTGTTTCACCTTAATCGACACATGGGCTGACACCATGGATGATAAATAGGCGTCACCATACTCGACACTATAACCTTTGATAACGCCACTTTCTTCTAGCTTTTGCATCCGGCTTTGTACCGTCGAACGAGATAAATCCAGTGCTCTGGCCAAGTCAGAAATACTGGCGCGAGCATTGGTGCGCAGCAAGGACAACAACTTTTCATCTTGTGGGTTAACCATTTTGCATGCCTTTTTCGTTATTTTGATGGCTATTATAATCAATTTTAACAATATGGCACTGCAAATTGAACTTGATTAACGGCACCATAGCAATAAGTTTTAATGAATCTATGCTTGGTGCAGCAATGACTCGGCCAAGCACAGTAAAAATAAAGGTGTGTCATGCAAGTAAATCGTGAACTATTTAATGAAGTAATGGTGCCAAACTACAACCCGTCAGCGGTTATTCCGGTAAAAGGGGAAGGCTCTCGCGTTTGGGACCAACAAGGTAATGAATTTATCGATTTCGCCGGCGGCATCGCGGTAAACTGCCTGGGCCATTGCCACCCAGCTCTGGTTACTGCATTAAAAGAACAAGGTAGTAAAATCTGGCACCTTGCCAACGTTATGACCAATGAACCGGCTCTGCGTTTAGCGAAAAAACTCACCGACGCAACCTTTGCCGATCAAGTGTATTTTGCTAACTCCGGCGCTGAAGCCAATGAGGCGGCGTTAAAACTAGCTCGTCGTTGGGCGTTGGATAATTTCGGCGAAAAGAAAGCAAAAATCATCGCGTTTAACAAAGGCTTCCATGGCCGTACCTTCTTTACCGTTACCGTGGGTGGCCAAGCCGCTTACTCTGATGGCTTTGGGCCAAAACCGGGTGAAGTGGTTCACTGCGATTATAACGACCTTGAGACTTTTAAGTCGTTTATTGACGACGACACCTGTGCGGTGATGATGGAGCCATTGCAAGGTGAAGGTGGGATCATTGCCCCTGATATGGACTTTGTTAAAGGCGTACGTGAACTGTGCGATAAGCATAATGCGTTACTTATTTTTGATGAAGTTCAAACCGGTGTTGGTCGTACGGGTGAGCTTTACGCCTACCAAGGCCTAGGCGTAACACCAGACATTCTTAGCTCAGCTAAAGCACTGGGCGGCGGCTTCCCTATTGGTGCCATGCTCACCACTAAAGAGATTGCCAAACACTTAAAACCGGGCACGCATGGTTCAACCTACGGCGGTAACCCACTGGCCTGTGCGGTCGCTGAAGCAGCATTTGACACGGTAAACACACAGCAAGTGTTAGAAGGGGTAAAAGTGCGTGAACAGCTATTCCGTGACGGTCTCAATGCTATCAATGAAAAGTACAACGTGTTCAGTGAAGTGCGTGGTAAAGGCTTGCTATTAGGCGCGGTTCTTAACGCCGACTACCAAGGCCGCGCCCGTGATTTCCTTAATGCGAGCGTTGAAAACGGCTTAATGAGCTTAGTCGCAGGTGCCGATGTAGTTCGCTTCACGCCATCGTTGGTGATCCCTGAAGCAGATATCAAAGAAGGGCTTGCACGCTTCGAAAAAGCCGTTGCTTCGCTGGTTAACGCCTAGTGACCGCACGGCTAAGAGCCTACTTATGTTAGTACTTAGACCTATTCGCGGCGATGACTTCGCCGCGCTAAAACAAATCGCCATCGAATCGGGCCATGGTTTTACCTCGCTGCCTGTCGATGACGAGTTGTTACAAGCAAAAATCGAGCGCTCTGAGCGCAGTGTTGAAAAGCATGTCAATGGCCCCGGCGACGAGGGCTACTTATTCGTACTGCAAGATACCGAAAGCGGTGATATTGTCGGCACCACCGGCATTGAGGCGGCAGTCGGTATGAGTGTACCGCTGTATCATTATCGGCGCTCCACGTCGGTGCATCACAGTCCAAGCTTAGACGTTTACAACCGCGTAGATACTTTGTCTATGTGTAACGATTACACTGGCTGTTCGGAGATCTGCACCTTGTTCTTGCGTGAGCCGTATCGGCGAGGACTCACCGGACGCTTCTTATCGCGCATCCGTTTTTTGTTTATGGCCGAACACAGCGACCGCTTTAGCGACACCATCATCGCAGAAATGCGTGGGGTCAGCGACGAGCACGGCCATTCACCTTTTTGGCAATGGTTGCAACAACACTTTTTTAGCATCGAGTTCCCTCAAGCCGACCACTTGGTGGGCTTAGGTGATAAGACCTTTATTAGTGAGTTGATGCCGAAGTACCCCATTTACGTCAACCTTCTCAGTGAAGCGGCCCAAGCGGTCATTGGCCAGGTCCATGACAACACCAAGCCGGCGTTACGACTGCTGCAACGCGAGGGTTTTGAGCACCGTGGCTATGTTGATCTCTTCGATGCTGGGCCAACGGTGGAGGCCAAGCTAGGCAATATCAGCACCGTTCGCCAATCGAAAGTATGCCCTATTCTCATCAAAGAGCAGCTTGAACCGCAGGCCACCACTTGGGCGTTATGTAACGATAAGGTCGCCGATTTTCGCGCTATCTTTAGTGATGCCGTTGAATATTGCGACATCAAGCACCAACTTTATATCAGTGCCGAGGCTGCTGACACTTTAGGCGTCAGCCAAGGTGATTCAGTGCGCTTTTTCGCACTCTCTAGTCGTTAAGGAATGGCTATGAATGTTCAATTTATAAATAACCAATGGCTGGCCGGTGAAGGCCCGCGTTTTGAATCGATAAACCCCGCTACAGACAGCGTTGTTTGGCAAGGCCAAGGCGCCAGCCCAGAGCAAGTCGATACCGCTATCGCCAGCGCCCGTGCCGCACAATTTGCTTGGTCACAGAGTGCACTTGATGACCGTATTGCCGTACTCGAGCGCTTTGTCGAGCAGTTAAAGGCCAATGCCGAAGAGCTCGCCACCACCATCGCCGAAGAAACGGGCAAGCCCATTTGGGAAACGCGCACCGAAGTCGGCGCCATGACCGGTAAAGTGGCTATCTCGATTCGCGCTTATAAGGAGCGCACCGGCACGGTAGAAAACCCGATGCCCGGAGCCAAAGCCTTTATTCGTCACAAGCCCCATGGCGTGGTGGCGGTTTTTGGCCCTTACAACTTCCCAGGTCATTTACCCAATGGTCACATTGTACCTGCCTTATTGGCTGGCAATACCGTGGTATTTAAACCATCAGAGTTAACGCCTAAGGTCGCCGAGCATACTCTCAAACTTTGGCAACAAGCTGGTTTGCCAGATGGGGTTATCAACCTAGTACAAGGTGAGATTGAAACGGGTAAGGCCCTGGCCTCACATCAAGACATTGATGGCTTATTCTTTACCGGCAGCTCACAGACCGGGCACTTATTGCACCAACAATTTGGTGGTCATCCGGGCAAAATCTTGGCGCTGGAAATGGGTGGCAATAACCCATTGATTGTCAAAGGTGTCAGCGACATCGACGCCACGGTTCATGATATCGTGCAATCAGCCTTTATTACCTCAGGTCAACGCTGTACTTGCGCTCGCCGCCTATTTATTGAGCAAGGTGAACAGGGCGATGCCATTATCAAGCGTTTACTTGAAGTAACCAGCAACATTAAAATTGCCGACAGCTTCGCCGAAGAGCAGCCATTTATGGGCGCGATGATCAGCAAAAAAGCGGCAGCGGGCATGCGTGCAGCGTACGAGCAATTGCTTGCACAAGGCGCTACGTCACTGCTGGAAATGCAACACCTTGATACAAACACCGGTTTTGTTAGCCCCGGCATTGTTGATGTCACTAACATCGACCTGGCCGATGAAGAGCACTTTGGGCCGCTGTTAAAAGTGTACCGCTACAGTGATTTCGACAGCGCCATCAATGAAGCAAACAATACCTCATATGGTCTATCAGCCGGTCTTTTAGGCGACAGCCAAGCTGATTACGACTACTTTTTAGGACGCATTCGCGCTGGTATCGTTAACTGGAACCGCCCCATCACCGGTGCCTCAAGTGCCGCACCTTTTGGTGGTATTGGCGCCAGTGGCAACCACCGAGCCAGTGCCTATTATGCTGCCGATTACTGTGCCTACCCGGTAGCGTCGGTGGAAGCACCCACGTCTACCTTGCCGGAAAAACTTGCGCCGGGCTTAATACTTTAAAAGAATCAAACGCATCTATGTGTTAAGGAATTATTATGCATAACAATGTAAACACACTATTTGAACACTTGTGGGACAACTACCTTGAAGTGACTCCATCAGCCGTTAAAGTGCACGAGCTACTAGGCTCGACTCAACGCGATGACGTTATTAACGACCATATTGCGCTGCGCACCTTTAACTTGCCTAAGGTTGGCTTAGAAAAGCTCGCTGCGCACTTTAAAGCCGTGGGTTACAAAGAATGTGGCGAGTATCACTTCGAAGCGAAGAAACTCTACGCCAAGCATTTTGAGCACGAAGACCCGACTCAACCTAAAGTGTTTATCTCTGAGCTGCTTGTTGAACAGTTCTCAGATGAGCTACAAAAGACCGTTCATGAGATGGTTGATAGCATTGATGAAGACGCTGTCACTGCAGACAACTTCTTATACTCTGGCACCCATTGGGATGTCAGCTATGAAACCTATCAAAAGCTGTTGGCAGAAAGTGAATACGCTGCCTGGATGTCGGCTTGGGGTTATCGCGCTAACCACTTTACAGTGAGTATTAACCACTTAGCGCAATTTGATACCATTGAGCAGGTGAATCAAAAGCTTAAAGATGCTGGCTTTAAACTGAATACCTCGGGCGGTGAGATTAAAGGCTCTCCAGAAGTGCTACTAGAGCAGTCATCAACGCTAGCTGACGATGCGAAGGTGGCTTTTTCAGACGGTGAAAAGGCAGTACCAAGCTGCTTCTATGAGTTTGCGCTGCGCTACTTAAAGCCTGATGGCGAAATCTACACTGGCTTCGTCGCCGCTTCTGCGGATAAGATCTTCGAAAGCACCAACGCCCGTTAAGCGTTAACGGTGCTTATACTGAGTCTTGCAGTATCCGCGTTCAATACGCGGATCACGCAAGGCTTGGTGTTTACTTTTGCGACCACTAACCCGCGCTCGCCAAAGACGAAAACTCCCCGCCTTTAGTTCACGACGCATCAGTTTTATTACCGCTTGCTCATTGAGACCGTAGAGGCGTTCAATGGCCTCAAACGGGGTTCTATCTTCCCACGCCATTTCAATAATACGCGAATGATCGCCAGCACCTCTGTCCATCGTATCTCCTACTCATTGATTAAAATAACCACGCCTATTAGCCATAACGGCAACAAGGCTCATGGTGCAGTTAAACCTTGGCAAAGGTGGGAAAGATCACTGTGGCGCACAAAAAAGTTAACCTTCCTTATAAATATTGTCCGGTGTGTGGCTTGCGCTTTACGTGGCGTAAAAAATGGCGCAACAACTGGCCTTCTGTACGCTATTGTTCGAAGCGCTGCGCAGCTAAAGGCGTAAGCTAAGCACTTTATTATCAAGGTGTTTTCTAGCATACTTAGCGCATATATGCCGCTATTGGATTTTACACTAAGGAAGGGTTGCGCATGGGTGCAAAGCAAGATGTTACTGCCGAGCTACTACCGGATTGGGATCACTATATTGCGAGCGAGCCCAATCGGGCCCTAGCGGATATTTATCAGCGCGCAGGCGCTCGCAGCCAAGACATTCGCAACTGGTATTGGCGCAGTATTCAATCCAAACGCCGCGCCTCATTAACGGTGCGCATTCTGACTTTCTCTTTGGTTATTCTTGGGGCTTTACTGCCTATTTTTGCCGGTCTATTTGAGCATTACCAACAGCGTCTATACCTAACCCAAGCAGGTGTCGGAGCACTTGCTCTGGCGGGACTGTTACAAGCGGCAGATCGTATTTTTGGTTGGTCCAGCGGTTGGATCCGCTATATTTCCACGGTAACAGAAATGGAAAGCCTCAGCCGACGCTTTGAGGCCGACTGGTCACAGTATATTTTACACCGCCAACAGCCACTGCAACAGGACGATGTACGCGCCCTGTTTGATTTGTCGCGCCACTACTTAGCGCGCACCGCACAATTACAAAAAAGCGAAACTCGGCAATGGGTGTCAGAGTTTGCCACCGGCAATGAATTGCTCGGTGAACTTATCCAACAATACCAAGCACCGTCGCAGCCAAGCGAATCAATATCAGCGCCATCAACCACGCAACCGAGTGCCCAACTTGGGGCGGTGAATGTTAAGGTGGAATTTAGCCACAGTCCCTACTGTTATGCCATTGCCATCGACGATGCCGCCCCGATACGTTGTTGTGCCCAAACGTGGACACAGCGTCATCTCGCACTTGGCGCGCACATCATCAAAATCTATGACGAGCAAGGTAACGAAGTGCTGGCGCAACAAACTTTTTATGTCAGCGCGGCACAGATTGCCGAACTCACTATTGCCTTGCCGGCACGCTCAACATAGCCTTATTGGCCTGCGTGGGTATTACTGTGTAGCAAGTGTGGCAACGCTTTGACCTGATAGGCTTTAAAAAGTTGGCCGCCGTTATCTATGATAATATCAATGCTGGGGTGAAATTGCTGTGCAAACACCTGCACATCCGCCGGCGTGGTCCACAAGTTTGACACTACCACCACCACTTTTTTGCCTTGCTCGGCGAGCTTATTCACCCGCTCACGGCTCGCTTGACACTGGCGCGCCGTATCCGCCTTGCGCTCTTGCCAGTAACTTTCGCACCATGTGGCGCTAAATAGCACTGCATCTGCCAAAGGGAGCTTTGTTGGCGATGGGTCATTTTCTCGATGCATCTTGGCTGGCAGTGGCTGCGCGTTGGCTAATGCCGTAAGTGCCTGGGCCAACTGTTCATCGCTTTGATGGCTGCGATAGACTAATTGCCCTTGGCGATTAAACAGCAAATGCAATGGCGTCCCTTGCAAGCCGACCTGGGTTGCTAATTGCTTATGCTCATCCTGAGCAATCGTCATATCCAGTTGAAAACGCTCAACCACCTTGTTAATGGCCTGCGCATCATCGTTCAGGTCGATGTTAACGGCAATAAAGGCTAATTTATCGCTAAAATCTTGATAATGCTGCTGCAATTTTGGCATCTGTTGCATGCACGGGCTGCACCAGCTTGCCCACATCTTTACATACAGAGGCTTCGCCCCCTGCAAGTGCGCGAGAGACACTGAGGTACCGCCTTTTAGCTCTTTTAGCTGAATGTTGTGCAATGGCGCGGCGTGGATGAACCAAGAAACGAATGTAAAGGTCAAAAGTACGAAGTATTTCATTGTTGCTACCTAGTTATTGCGATGGCCCTAAATTAGCAATATGCTGGTGGCAAAGCTTGAACAAAACCGACAATGTCATGACCTCGCCCACACGTATATTGAGCAGCCAGTATTATCGTCCTTTAAGCGACTTTGCCCTGCAAATAAAGGCACTGTCTGTAGGTGGTGTGGCGCAGGTATGGCAGGCGCGAACCGGCGCTGAACAGCCCTACTCGCAGCAATTGTTACACGCTGATGCGCGCATGGGCTTGCTCGCACTTACGCAGGGTCAGGCTTATTTAGGCGAGCAGTTGTTAACGCCGGGGCTGTACATCACCGGTTGTCAGCAGCATAGCAAGGTGTTGAGCTGTGCAGCGGGCACTCATTTGCTCGGTGCCCGTTTTCATTTGGCGGCACAGGGCAGTTTCATCAGACAACCCGCCGCAGAGATGGTGAATCAATGTATTCGCATTGATGATATCGACACCGCCCCGCAACTGCACCGCGCCGCGCGATTCAGTGACGCGCAACCGTTTTTTGATATGATTAAAACCCTGAGCATCCATTTGCCCCGCCAGCAACAAGTGCTCAGCGGCGCCGCGATTGAGGTGTGCACCAGCTCCGCCGATTTAGCCGAGCAACTGGGTAAAACGCCGCGCACTATCGAGCGCTACTGCAAACACCACATTGGCATTTCCTTGCGCAGCATTCATAAACTGCAACGAGTGGCCCGCGCTCGCGAGCGCATAAAACATCAGCGCCAAACGTCTTTAACCGAGTTGAGTTATGCACTCAATTTTGCCGATCAGGCTCACTTTAGCCGTCAGTTTAAGCAAGTGGTTGGGCTCAGCCCGCGTGATTATCAACAACTCAAATGGGCTAATCGTTCGGCCTAAAGGGCTGAGTAAAGCGCGCGTGTATCAGCGCACTGTGGCCCTGTTTGTCTACACCAACACATAAACCATCTTCCGCCAAATACAGTGCTCCGCTATACCTGTCTGTGGCAATGTCAGCGATGTGCGCCATCATTGCATCTCCCCCGTATCGGGCACTGAAATGGGTGAGTATCAGGCTCGGCACCTGGCGCTGTTGGGCATAGTCACAAATGCGCTCAACGTCGCTGTGGCCAGTGTGAAACCCAACCTTGTGCAAATCTTTGGCGGTGAAAGTCGCCTCATGAACCAATAACTGAACCCCTTCGATAAGCGGGTCTAAGCATTGCGGCTTTTCATTATCACCACACACCATAACGCAGCGCGCTGGCCACGACGGGTAGGTATATTGGGTGGCCGTTAAGGTGCGGCCCTCAAAGGTTACGTCTTCACCACGTTGCAGCTGATTATAATGGCGGCCTGAGCCGATATGGTGGCGCTTAAGCTGTGCAATATCCAGCTTTAATGGGATGGCATGCTCGTCAAAGCGATACGCCTTGCTTGGCACCCGGTGTTGTAGCGCGCAGCTGCGCACTGAGGCCCAAGAGCCTGAGTACTCATCAAGCACATCATAATCATAAAGCTGCAAGGGAAAGTTCAATTGCCAATCACTGAGCTTAAGGGTGGCACTGACAAACTCCAGCACCTGCCCCGGGGCAATGATGGTAAGTGGCGCTTGGCGGCCACTGAGTCCGGCCGAGGCAAGCAGTCCCGGCAAGCCATAGCAATGGTCGCCATGTTTATGGGTAATAAATATCGCTTCAAGGTGATAAAGACTGAGCGTGGTTTTTAATATTTGATGCTGCGTTGCTTCACCACAATCGACCAAATACCAAGGCTTTTTATCCTCTCGAAACACCGCATAGCCTGAGACATTGCGCGTTGATGTCGGTGTGCCCGAACTACTACCGAGAACCTGGACCTGCATTGTGGCCTCCTTGAACAAATGAAGGTGTTGGTTGATTTTACGCACCTTACCCCCAAAATATAAGTAACGACAGCAACATTGTGAGAGCCGCGATGAAAAACGAAATAGACAGTAAGACCCTGCTGCGGGTCTATGAACATATTCAAAAGCATGGTGAGCAAACCGACGAGGGCAAGTTCTATGAGGGGCTCACGGCATTTTCTGATGTTGATGGCTATACCGTCTATCTACAAGGAAGTGGTGTGTTAATGCGCTTTGGTTTTCACAACACTTACCACCTCGACTACCAAAGTGATAAGAACAAAGAAGATTTCATCAAAAAAATTGAGGCGATAGCTAAACAAGCTTGATCGCTGCGTCACTGTGCCTGCGTATATCCTTTCATAGCAGTTTAAGGAGATAAATGTGCGCAGGCCTCGAGGTCCAAGAAAGACCCCCAAGACATTACAACACCATAGCGAGCAAGTAGTCGCCGCACTAAAAGCGGACCCGAGTAAGCTCGAACTGATCAAAAATAACTTGGAATATTACCGCCAGCAGCGCCACCTTAAGCGCGGCTTTTTACTAGCCATCGAGCGTTTTGATTGGGTTTTTAGCGCGCACAGCGATGTCGACGAAATCTGCGATGCCCTGCTGCGCGACGATTATATCGGCAAACGCTTACGCCGTTATCCCCTGCTCTACAAAGGGGTATTGGATGATTAGCTTGGTGTGGTTAAAGCGTGATTTGCGCATTAATGACCATGCCCCTATTCATTTTGCCGCGCAAAGCATGCGCCCGGTGCTGTGTCTGTACGTGATTGAGCCCGAATATTGGTGCCTTGACGACACCAGCGAGCGCCAGTTTCGTTTTATTGCTCAAGCATTGCACTCCCTGGCAACTCAACTTGAGCGTATCGGCGGGCGGTTATTAGTGCGTCGCGGAGAGGTGTGCGACATCTTAGCGCGCATCCATCAACATGCGCCTATCCATACCCTGTATAGCCACCAAGAAACCGGCAATTCGTGGACGTATAGCCGAGATAATCAGGTGTTTTCATGGTGTCGCGAGCGCAGCATTGCCATTGCCACCTATCGCCAACAGGCAGTATTTCGTGGCGCCATAGAACGCGATCATTGGCAATCAAAGGCGCAGCACTGGCTTAAGCAGCCGCAACTAGAAAGCCCCACACATATAACGAGTTTGCTTGGCCATCATGATGGTTTAGCATTACTAGATCGCTATCCGGGCAACGATAACCTTATTGCCAGCGGTGCCCAGCATGGCGCCCACGCCTGTGCCTTGGCCACCCAGCAAAGCTTTTTAGCAACGCGCATGCACAACTATCGCGGCGGCATTTCCTCGGTACTCAGTGCCCCCACCCGGTGCTCTCGTTTAAGCCCTTACCTCGCCTATGGCGTGATCAGCCTACGCGAAAGTATCCAGAGCCTGGGTGCTATCAAAGGCGCCGCAGGCCATAAGCGGGCGGTATTGGCCCGTTTGCATTGGCACAGTCATTTTGTACAAAAGCTGGAGTCAGAGCCGAGCTATTGTGAACACGCAGTGCACCGCGACCTCATTCATTTACGCGCCGAGCAGTTCGATGAGCAGCAATTTTTAGCCTGGTGCCAGGGGCAAACGGGTGTGCCCTTTATCGACGCCTGCATGCGTTTTTTGCATCACTATGGTTGGATTAACTTTCGTATGCGCGCCATGCTTATTGCCTATGCCAGTTACCAACTCTGGTTAGATTGGCGTCAACCAGCGGCGTTTTTAGCAGCGCAGTTTGTCGACTACGAACCCGGGATTCATTATCCCCAAGTGCAAATGCAATCGGGCTGCACCGGTATCAATCCGTGGCGAATGTACAACCCGGTGACACAAGGACAAAAATACGACCCGCGCGGCCATTTTATTCGCCGCTGGCTGCCCGAGCTGAGCAAGGTACCGAGCGCCTATGTGCACACCCCGTGGTTATACAATGGCCTCAGTCATGACACCTACCCGCGCCCGAGTGTGCTTCCGGACATTGCCCTGCGACAAGCGAAAGCGCGCATTGCCGATTATTATCAGCGCCATGTGAATAGCCGCGAGACGGCGCGCGTGGGCCACCAACATGGTTCCCGTAAACGCCAGCGCAAGGCATCAAGTAAAACAAAATCAAGCAAACAACTGGGATTATTTTGATCCCTTAGCACTGTTGGTGCGTAACTATTATTGCTTTTCCCTAAAGCATTATGCCCCTGAGCGGGCAAGCAGAGGTGCCCACCTCTGCTTTTTTTTTGGCTATCCATCGCGCGCTGCTCGGCTTTGACCGATAAACGATGACCGCCGCGCGCAATAATGGTATCTTTTGCGCCATTTGTGACTCCAAGGACAATAACAGGTATGAGTAAAGCAGTCTCATCTGACATGCCAGAACAACAAAAGGGGTGGTTTAATCGCTTTCTAGCAACGGTCGAGTTTCTCGGCAACCTGCTGCCTCACCCTATCACTCTGTTCGCACTTTTTTGTGTCGCCATTGTGGTTATCAGCGGCATAGCCGACTGGGCCGGCCTCAGTGCCATAGACCCGCGCCCTGAGGGCGCTAAAGGACGCGACCCAGATGGTGTTATCGAAGTCGTGAGCTTATTTAGTGCCGAAGGCTTACGCCGTATCTTTGAAGGGTTAGTAACTAACTTTACCGGGTTTGCGCCGCTAGGCACAGTATTAGTGGCCTTACTAGGGGTGAGCGTTGCTGAACACTCGGGGCTACTGTCAGCGGCCATGCGTGGCATGGTCATGGGCGCCTCTAAACGCTTAGTAACGTTTATGGTGGTGTTTGCTGCGATATTATCAAATACCGCATCAGAGCTTGGTTATGTGGTACTTATTCCCCTTGCAGCAATGATTTTCCACAGCCTTGGACGCCACCCTCTGGCCGGTTTAGCGGCGGCTTTTGCCGGGGTTTCCGGTGGCTACAGCGCCAACCTTTTATTGGGCACCATTGACCCATTGTTAGCAGGGATCACCACCCCAGCGGCACAAATGATTGACCCTGACTACCAAGTAGGTGCCGAGGCCAACTATTACTTTATGTTTGTTTCGGTGTTCATGATTGCCATTTTAGGCACTTGGGTCACTGAAAAAATCGTTGAGCCGCGCTTGGGTAAGTATGACCCCAGTGAAGCCAGCATTGATTTGGGCGAGAATAAAATCGACCACCTGAGCAAAAAGGAAAAAACCGGCCTCAAATGGGCAGGTCTTTCGTTTGTGCTTATTGGTGTAATTTTAGCGTTCACCATTATCCCCGATGACGGTATCTTACGCCACCAAGAGACCGGCGAAGTAAAAGGTTCACCGTTCTTAGAAGGCATTGTGGTGATCATATTTATCACCTTCGCTATTCCTGGTTTTGTTTACGGCCGTGTGGTCGGCTCAATGAAAAATGACCGCGATATTATTGATGCCATGAGCAAAAGTATGGGCTCGATGGGCATGTATATCGTTCTGGTGTTTTTCGCTGCGCAGTTTGTCGCCTTCTTCAAATGGACCAACCTCGGGACTATCTTAGCGGTGAATGGCGCTGCCTTGTTGCAAGCGCTGAATCTAACCGGGCCTGAGGTGTTTGTGTTCTTTATTCTTATGTGTGCCATGGTGAACTTGAGTCTCGGTTCATCATCAGCGCAATGGGCAGTAACCGCACCTATCTTCGTTCCTATGCTGATGCTCATTGGTTATGCCCCGGAAACAATCCAAGCCGCCTACCGCATTGGCGACTCGGTAACGAACCTTATCACCCCGATGATGAGTTACTTCGGTCTCATACTTGCGGTTGCAACCAAATATAAAAAGAATATGGGGATTGGCACCTTAGTCGCGACCATGCTGCCTTACAGTATGCTGTTCTTTATTGGCTGGGTATGTTTGTTCTATTTATGGGTGTTTGTGCTCGGGATGCCAGTAGGCCCAGGCTCGCCCACCTACTATCAACCTTAAATAAGAAAAGCCGGCCCATGCCGGCTTTTTTGTATTTGCCCACATAAATTCAAGGCACATTACCTTTGGCGTATGCAGCTGAGGATGTTGAACAAGGTTGCATACAAAAATCTCGTATGAGGTCACGTTATGATTCGAAGTGAATAGCACAGTTAGAAGAAAGTCAGAAACAAAGTAACGCGAGCATTTTAGTGAGCAAAAATCGCTCTCATTTTTATATATCAAAGTTGGAAATAAAAACTCTTTTGAGATATCCAACATCAGATTACTTCAATCGCATAAGTGCTAACGGCCACCTCTCCATTCCTTTGAAAATATACAAAACTGTATATTAAAACAGTTTTAGCGCAGTCGCTCACATAGTCAAGAAAACGAGCAATAGCTATTTTTAATGATACTGGCAATGAGTTAACTAGTCTGTTAAAAATATATCATTCAGAAAAGTGAACTGTAGCGTAGTAGAAAAACGCGCGATTCGCTCGCTATAAACATGTTCTGCCCAAGGAGAAAGAGCACATGGACCCAAATGATTTGATGCCTAGATTTAATCCTGCTGACTTAATGCCAATAATACCTAGAGATCAAAATCTTGCTGATGAGTTTCATAGACGCTTAATTGAATGGATAAATGACTTCCACCGTTTACTCGATGAAGAGCATGAAGCGGGCGCTAGGCTGGTAAGTTTTGGCCAATCTGTAACCTTCCATATCGATGATATTGGGTACTGGAATCCGTCCCTAATATCCTTTCGGGGAAAGAATGAAAACGGCGAGTCTGTGGAGCTTATTCAGCACGTATCCCAAATCAGCATCCTGCTTGTAGCTTTAAAAAGAGAAAATCTGAGTCAGCCAAAGCGACCAATTGGATTTGCAAGTTGGGAAGAATATGACGAGCAAAAAGCATAACACTGCGCTCCAGCCGACATCGGCGCAGTTGCACCTCCTCGGCTGAGCTTGGTCGTTACCGAATAAATACTCTAACGTGTTCTTGTCCAAAAACGAGCTGACCCGACCGTTCATCCTCACTCATAGCTAACCGGCGGATCTCTTATGAACTAACTCACTTAGATGCAAAAATCAGCGGCATAATGCAGCTGTTTTGGCGTAATGCAGCTGTTTTTTTATTGCTCTAATGAGTCATGGACATGACTGTTAGTTGGTCAGGCATCACTAGCCTAAACCGCTACTTTCGAACTTTATTCTGTTGTTTCTAGCTTTATTTAGACGTTTCCAACTTTGTTTAGCATCCACAGCAGCGAAAGCAAAGTCTGCCTAGGCTCACATGATGCGCTGTGCTAGGGTTAGTTTTTAATATTCGCCATGGAGGCTTGTTCAGTGCGTACACCTCGCAAACTTGCTGCCCACTACCGGGCCATCGTCAGCAGCATTGGCTTTTACCCTGCTATTATCATCACCTTGCTACTGTGTTTAGCGATGCTTTTGGCGAGCATCGAATATCATGAGCTGGTGATGGCCTTAAAATCACAGTGGCCGATGTTGTTTGTTGCTGATTTAGACACCGCTAAAACGGTGCTTAACATTCTCGCCGGTGGTCTTATCTCGTTGACGGTGTTTAGTTTTTCTATGGTGATGGTGGTACTTAACAACGCCTCATCCACCCTCTCGCCTCGGGTGTTACCCGGGCTCATTACCATGAAGTCTCACCAGTATGTGCTCGGGGTGTACTTAGGCAGTATTGTCTTTACCTTGGTCACTTTGATGAATATACACGCCGAAAATGGCGATACCCAGCCGCCATCCCTGGGCACCTTTATAGCCTTGATGCTCGGGCTGTACGCCTTGGCGCTATTTGTATTTTTCATTCATTCTATTTCCCGCTCCATACAAGTGGACAATGTGCTTAACACACTGTTTTCGCAAACTCAGCAACAACTGCAAGCCATCGCCCAAGCACAACAGCCCGACATCGCGAAAAAACGCCCTGACTATACCCAGTGGTATCATATAAAAAGCCCTCAAGCTGGCTACTTTAAAGGTGTACATACGCAGCAATTAAGTAAAATCTTGGCACAACATGACCTTGAACTGGTGGTTGAGATTGAACCTGGCTTTTTTTGTGTCGAAGGCTTTCCCTACTTAGCGGTGAATAAAGATATCAGCGATGACAGTGAACTTTGTGAGCAAATTTGTAAGTGCAGTGTTTTTTATATCGAAGAGTATATTGGCGATCATTACAGTTACGGCATTCGCCAAATTGCTGAAATCGCCATTAAAGCGTTAAGCCCAGGGATAAACGACCCCGGCACCGCTGTTAAAGCAGTAGACATGTTGAGTATTTTAATTATCACTCGCCTGCGCATTGCCGATCACAATTACACCTTGGCGCACAGCGAGGAAGAAACGGCCCCTAGATTGTGGTTCTATGAGCCCAGTATCGCTACTTTATTAGAAGATAACTTTGACCCAATCCGCCACTACGGGCGCGAAGACACCACCATTTTAGTGAACCTTCTTGAGGCGCTAAAAAACATTCTGTTTGTATGCGATGGTAATAAGGCTTACGTCGATGCTTTGTATCGCTATGTACAAGCCACCGTATTCGATGCCGAGCACAACATCACTAACCCGTATGAACGAAAGCGTATTGATGAGATGCTTGAACGTGTCAATGAAGTCGCCCAGCGGCGCGGTGATGATGTTCATTTAGCATTATCACCGCAACAACAAAGCTAAAGCTGCCAAGCGTAGCTGATTTTGGTAAAAAATGTACGCTCAGTGCGTTGCAGCTCATCCAGTGAGTCATCTTGATAGCCGCTGTCGGAATAACCGAGATAGAATACCGACTGCGGATTCATTTTGTAGGAATACACCACCTGCGAGCCAAAATCGCGATTGCGCTTATGCACTTGCGAGTAAAGGTAGGCTTGCTGGTTGCGGTCAATATCTTCAAACTGCCAGATGACCTTAAGCATGCTGCGAATATTGAATTTATAGTAAAGTCGCAGGTCCCACTGCTGGGCACGATAAACGGATTGCTCATCAACATCGAGCTCACTGTAATTGTAATTCACCTTAAGCTGCAAATGTTGGTTCACATCCCAGCTCAGGGAGTTTTCAATATCGGCTCCCTCACCAAGGCGAGCATTGCTGTAGTCGATACGTGAACCGTAATCGGCATAAAGCACATAGGTTAAATCTTGATGTGGGCGAATAGAGAACTGCACATACCCATTATTTTGGATAAAGTATTCGCCGTAATAAAGCTCTTCGCTATGCCACATACCAAGCTCGTAAGTAGAGACCAAGGGCCCTTCAGCATATAAATAGCCTTCAAATTCTTGCTCAAGTAAATCGCCATCTAAATCAAAGCTTTTATCCCACTCTAAATCATATTGCCACTTAGTGATGCGGGCGCCATCGTCACCGTACCAGGTTTGCCCGCCACCGAGCACGTACTCGCGAAAATCAGCTTTGGGCTGATAGCCCATATCGGCGCGATAGTCTTCATCAATCTGTTGATACTCGCCACGCAAGTTGTAATCACGCTTAGTGCGCTCAAGCGCCAAACTAATTGCCTTGCCAGACTGATCAGCAGCAACGTCCCAATTTTCGACAAACAGCGCGCTATTATCGGTGTCAGCATAAGACAGTCCGTAGTTAAAGGAGTCGCTGGCATTAAGTGCATAGGTGCCATCGAGGGCTGCTACGGTATTATGATAATCTCCCCCTTGGCGCTGCGTAAGCGTCATCCCTACCCCACTGCGCTGTCCCCAGTCATAACGGTAACGCGCCACCGCATTGGTGACATTATCTTGCAGTTGCGCCAGTGATGAGCCTTGATTACCCGGCAATAAAACAGAGGGGTTGGCATCATCGGCGACTAACGTGGCATAGGTATGCGCGCCCTGCTTGCCGGTGACTTTCACACCATAATCCGGCTCGGCGATGGTGCGGCTGTAAAATAGCTCTTGCTGATTGGTGCGAAAATACGAGGAGCCATCTAAGAAAAACGGTCTTTTTTCGGCGTAATACAATGAAAAATTGGTGTTTACATCGAGCTGCACAGCGTCAGCTTCTACCTGCGAAAAGTCCGGGTTAACCGTGGCATTAAGCAAGGTTTCATCATTGATACGCCAGCGTAAATCGGCGCCCACTTCAACATCAACATCGCCACTTTGCCAATCACCGGGAACGTGATCTTTACTATCATGGCGGCTAGCACTGATATGCGGCGTAAACAACACATCACGATGCTCAGTGCGATTGGCAAGCCCGGTGAGTTTATCAAACTGGCAAAAACTGCATTTTATATCAAGGTCAAAGCCGACATTAGACAAGCGATAGAACACGTCCCTTGGGTAATTACGTGCAATGGAAATGCCCCAGGTAATGGGTTCATCTGTTTTTGGCAGGTTTAATACCGTCAGGGGTATTTTCATTTCGACCACATATCCATCGCTATGAATTTGCGCGGCGCTGTACCAAATGGCATCCCAACTGGGGTCTTCAACCCAGGTATCAAAGTCGGTCGCGAGAATATCGCCTTGAGCACCATAGGCATTAACGAAAAACTCAAAGGCATTGCGCTCATCATTTAGGCTATCGATGATGATACCGACATTGTCGTCCTGCCATAACTCATCTCGGTCTCGCAAGGCTCCGCGAATGGCCTCAGGGTTAGGGTCCTTGGCATCGATGCCTAAATATAGGAATTGGCCATCATCAAATAAGTAGGCGGTAGTATTGACTGGGGAGGCAGCGCGTTCAAGGGGCTCATTCTGAGTGTTAACAGCGACTTGCGTGGCATTTTTCCACACATGCTCGTCAAGATTACCATCGAGTTTTACTTGCTCTTGCAGGTGTGCCAGTGCAAATTGTTTTGCTGGAGGGTATGCAACAACTGTTGCGCTGAAAAGGCTGCAACACGCAGCCAATAATAACACGAAGCGCGCCATAAACGTCCTTATTGGTACTACACCACTGTCTGCGTGGTAATTTTACTTTATGTTAACAAACAAAAAACAAATTACCACCCCTGTGCGGTGAACTTTGTACCTTTTTTAATTTATAGCGCGTGGGCTGTCGTGTGCGGTTTTATAGCTTAACTAACGTGCCCTTAAGAGCCACACCGGCCATTAAAAAACCAGCCCCACACTCAAATTGTTCACTGCTTTTAAATTCACGCTTTTTATAGTACGACTCTATACCCACGACGGCATTCATGCCTTCGCGCTGAGCGCGCTCTTGCAGTGCTTTAAGCGCACTGAGCATCACCCACTCACACGCTTCTTTGTCTGATTTATTAAAGGCATTGGTTTTCTTATTGGTCATAACCTCACCGAAGGTCTCTTTCGCCGCGCTGTGTGGTTGATCGGCAAAGTAAAGGGGCACATCCAATAGCGCATCCTTGGCTTTCGTGGTCGCTAACAAGTCGGCAATAGAGTACTTGCCGATATCATCTCGAGCCGCCACACTGTGCGATGTTGCGGCCACAAGCGCTGCCATTAATAAATATTTTTTCATTTCTTATCCTCTGTTGTTATAGAACTTCCATGCCAACCCAAAGCCAAAGGCAACACTGTGGTTGCGCTCCACCAGTGGGCTATCACGCCACTTTGCATCCTTGATGCGATAATACTTTACAAACCCGCCAAACCACCAGCGCCTTGAGTCATAACTTAGCCCCAATGACACTTCTTCACCGCCATATCCGTTACCACTGGTGTATTCGCTGCGCAGTGAATTAGCGGCCGCCGTTGGCACTGCATAAAAGTAGTCGGCGTATTGTGAACTGGCATAATTAACTGCCAAGCGGCTGGTTAACGTGATGCTTTGTGCTCCTTGTTGCCACAATCGCTGCCGCCACTGGGCATAAGGTCCAGCCTTAAAGCCAATATCATCAATGCGAGTGAAATCCGTCGCCAGTGCCTTACGGGTAAACACGCCAAGCTTAAAATAACTAGGTTGGTTATAGTGGCCGACAACATAATAATCCAATGCGGGGCCCAACTCGAACACCCAGTCCAAATCATCCATGCCTTCGCGTGCTTTACTCTCACCGCTGTCTACTGCAATTCCAGCAGTGGCAGAGATGTCCAAATGCCAGTTATTATACTGCCATAAGTAACCGGTGGCGCTGCGCCTATCAAGGTTTAAGCGTTCAGAGCGATAGCGCACATAAGGCACTGGCAACGTGTAGCTTTTTGACTCACGGGCACCGATATAAAGCGGAATATTAGCATGAAATACCCCCGCTCCAAGCTCAAGCTCTGCACTGACACTCGAAGCGCTGTACAGCGCTAAAATAAACGCAAAGCACCTCGTTATCAAGCTCATGGCATGCGCTTAAAAATCAGGGATGTGTTAATGCCACCAAACGCAAAGTTATTACTCATGACATAGTCACACTGTAATTTGGTTGGCTGGCGCAGATAATCCAGCTGTGCGCACTGTGGGTCAACACTCTCAAGGTTAACGGTAGGCGCAAACCACCCCTCACGCATCATTTCGATACTGGCCCACGCCTCGATGGCTCCACACGCGCCTAACGTGTGACCCAGGTAGCTTTTTAGCGAGCTAATGGGTTTACGGCCAAGGGCATTAAAGGTGGCATGAGATTCGGCAATGTCACCGCGATCGGTGGATGTGCCGTGAGCGTTAACATAGCCTATTTGTTCGCCATTGAGCTGGGCATCATCAAGGGCCATGGTAATTGCTGTTTGCATGGTATCGCTGGTCGGCTGGGTCACATGCTCACCATCGGAATTACAACCAAAGCCGACAATTTCCGCATAAATCGTTGCACCACGTGCTTTGGCGTGCTCGTACTCTTCTAAAATCAGCGTTCCCGCGCCCTCACCTATCACTAGCCCATCGCGGTTTTTATCAAATGGCCGAGGCGTATGCTTAGGTGCATCATTACGACAACTGGTGGCGTATAAGGTATCGAAAACGGCGGCTTCGGTCACACAGAGCTCTTCGGCGCCACCGGCAACCATGGCTTTTTGTCGGCCGAACTTAATGGCCTCATAGGCATAGCCAATGCCTTGTGAACCCGAGGTACAGGCGGAGCTCGTGGTGATCACCCGGCCTTTAATACCAAAAAACACGCCAATATTAACTGGCGCAGTATGGGCCATCATCTGAATATAGCTAGTTGCCGTCACGCCACTCATCTGCCCCGATTTCATCATATCAGCGAAGGCAATAAGCGGCGGCGTTGAGCCAGTTGACGAACCATAGGCAATGCCGGTATCGCCATTGGTAAGCGCCGGGTGCTCAAGCAAGCCTGATTGCGCCAATGCCCGCTCGGTGGCCACCGTGGCCATCAATGCGACGCGCCCCATAGAGCGCACCATCTTACGTTTATAGTGGCTAGGGCGCTGAAAGTGCGTCACCGGCGCCGCTAATTTGGTATTCAAATCAGCTACATCTTGCCATTGCTCCATCACCTTAACGGCGTTGTCACCCTTCTCTAGCGCACTGCGCAGGCTCGGCCAGTCATCCCCTAGTGCCGTAATACAAGACATCCCTGTAACCACAACCCGTTTCATTACACTAACCCACCGTTGACTGAAATAACTTGGCGGGTGATGTACGCCGCCGGATCAGAGGCTAAAAATGACACCGTTGCCGCGACCTCTTCAACTTTGCCCATACGCCGCATCGGCACATGTTTTAATAGCTCCTTGGTATCGAGCTGCTCGGTCATTTCCGTGGCAATCAACCCAGGGGCGACACAGTTGACGGTAATTTTACGTTTTGCCAACTCCAGCGCTAATGCTTTAGTGGCACCGATGATCCCTGCTTTGGCGGCGCTGTAATTCACTTGGCCACGATTGCCAGCAATGCCAGATACCGAAGCTAGAGTAATAATACGTCCACCCTGACGGGCACTGACCATTGGCATGACCGCCGGGCGGACAACATTATAAAAACCATCTAAGCCAGTGCTAATAACCGTATCCCATTCATCGTCGGTCATCGCTGGAAAGGCGGTGTCGCGCGTGACTCCAGCGTTACACACCACACCGTAATATGCACCATGTTCGGCAATATCTTGCTCTATGCTTTGGCTTGCTGAGTCTCTATCGGTGACATCAAAGCACAGTACTCGCGCACTGCGGCCCATAGCTTGGATTTGCTCACTGACTTTTTGAGCTTGCTCACGCTGGGTGCGACAATGCAAGATAATGTCAAACCCTTGCTCGGCAAGGGCCAGCGCGATGGCCTTGCCTATACCTCGGCTTGAACCGGTGACTAAAATAGCTCTACTCATTGATTTTCCTTAATAAACTTCATCGGGTCGGCGGGCTGAAATACATTAATTTTGGCTTCGAGATAACGCTCGTTATCACATTCAATGGCGCAGTCGAAAACACTGAGCCCAGACTCGTCCTGCACCACTTGCGTGACATAAATATCCAGTGTGCTGCCAAGCTTGAAGACCGGCTTTAAACAGCGAATTTTTCGACTGCCTAATAAGAAGCCAATTTTAACACCACGCTGGTGCTGACAATCGTGAGCACCGGCATAGGCGGCGATACTCTGCGCCATATATTCGCTGCCGATATAACTTTGCACCCCATTGATATCACGCTGGTAAAAAGCACTGTCTGGGGTAATGGTCACTTGGCAATGGGCGCTGTCACTATCAAACGAAATCAGCCCATCAATCAACACCATGGGGGGGCGATGCGCCAGCAATTCGCTTATAGGTCGATGGTTGTTGGTCACGCTATTTCTCCAATAATGACACTGGCGTTATTGCCGCCAAAAGCAAAAGAGTTACTCATACATGTTTTCGGCCGTTCCCGAGTGGGTTGTTGTACAAGATTAATCGTCGCCAAGGAGGCATCAAGGGCGTAGCCGCTATGATATGGCAGCGTTAGGGTCTTCCCTAAACGTTGCTGCTCTATCAGCAGCCAACATAATCCAGCCTCTATTGCGCCGGCGGCACCCAAGGTATGGCCGGTAAGATGCTTCGAGGAACTTACCAGCGTTTGCGCGCCGATGACATCGGCAATGGCCCGAGCTTCCATGGCATCATTTTTTACCGTTGCAGTACCGTGGGCGTTGATGTAATCAATATCTGTGGCTGTCAAAGCCGCCTCGGCCAACGCCTGGTGCATTGCCGCTATGGCACCTTGACCTTGCGGCTCGGGTGCAGACATATGGTACGCATCGGAGCTACTGCCACAGCCTAATAACGCACAGCGCGCTGAGCCAAAATCCGCTGAGCGAGTCATAATGAATAAACCCACACCTTCGCCAATATTAATGCCATCACGCTGCTGAGCAAAAGGCTTGCAAATCCCGGCGCTGGTCGATGCCAGTGCTTTAAAGCCATTGACGGTCAATTGGCATAAACTGTCTGCGCCGCCACAGATGACCGCATCAGCCAGCCCTGCTTGTAACATTGCTTTGGCGCTGCTTAGTGCTTTACTGCTAGAGCTACAGGCGGTGGAAATACTGTAGCATGGCCCCTCTAAGGCAAGCTTATCGCGAATATACTGCGCAGGGGCATCCAATGATTGCTGGTGGTAATGATAGTGATCCGGCCAGCTACCATGGCGGGCTTGCTGTGCTCGAGCACGCTCACCATCATAAATATCAGCGGTGCTGGTGCCGATGATTACGGCAATACGATGCGCTGCTACGCGGCTGCGCAGCTTATCTAAGGTATTAGTTAATTGCGCCAAAGCAAGGTCAATCATGGCGTTATTGCGCCCGGTGCTATCAAGGGGCAAATTAGCGACCTGACCTAAATAGGGGGTCATGCCTTCATTATCTAGCCCAGCGACTTGAGCCAAACCGCTGCGCTGTTCGCCGCTCAGGGCATCGAGATGGGCACTGGTATCCGCTCCTAATGCGCTGACAAGCGCGAGGTCGTTTAACCAGGCGTTCATAACCCCACCTCGGTAAATATAATTTGGTATTGATGCATATAATTAGTTAACGTTGTTGTGGCGCCTTGGTACTCTATGCGCAGTAATAGCGTGTGAGCACGTTTAATTTCCCTCACTCGGGTCGCGCCGCGCTGGAATTCCTGTATTTGCGCCCCTTTTAACTGCGCCTTGAGTTGCTTCATCGGCCAATGCACCAATTGTACATCGGCCAAAATGTACTCTGGGTCAATCGGCAGCGTGGCTAACTGAGTGCTTACGCTGATTTTCTCATCATCACTATAGGCCATGGACAACAGCGGGATACCTGCCCCCGAGGTCAACACTAAGCGCAGCTCACCGCTTTGATTAACGGCCAGTTGGCTCAGTAGTGTAGCACTGCGCTCAGCCCGAGAAAAAGTCAGCTTTTTTTGCCACTGTTGCTGATGTAATGACGGCGGGGCAACACCCATATCGAAGCTCACCCCAGCGGCCAAGTCAACGCTATTGGCGTTGCGCTCTGGCACCGCAGTACAGGCCGATAACACGGTGACAATAATTATCCATATAGCCCGCATTATTGAGCTTCCATGTTACACAAGGTCGCAAGCACATCAAGACGACGCTCACTTTGTGCCACATAGGGATTAGTTTCATCCCAGGCATAGCCTGCCAAAATGGCGCTGATCATGCGCCGCACATCACTGCGCTGCTGTGGGTAAAAAATAACATCCTGAAAGCGGCCATCGTACCAAGCGAGGACAAAGGTTTTAAAGCACTCTACCCCTTGTTTAAGTGGTTGGGCGAAGTCTTTGTCAAAATCGACTTTTTCACCACGCAAAAAGCCATCGACGACTGGCGCTGCCAATGACGCCGATTTCAATGCAATCGTCACCCCAGATGAAAACACCGGATCAAGAAACTCCCCGGCGTTCCCCAATAAGGCATAGCGCTTGCCATACAAGCGACTGACATCCGCAGAATAGCCGCCTAAGCGCTGGGTATCAGTGATTGCCTGCGCCGAGTCAAGCAACGCCGCTAGGTTCGGCTCTTGGCCTACCAGGCGCCATAAGTTTTGCTGCTCACTGAGGGCCTCATCAAAGTACTCGGGCTCACCCACCACGCCTAAGCTGGCGCTACCATCGGCAAAAGGGATAAGCCAATACCAGATGTCGCGATGCTGCGGGTGCACGGAAATTAAAATTTTGTTTCTATCAAAATTTGCGGCGCTGATATGGTCGTTGATATGACAGAAGTAGGCCGTTCTTGTGGGCAAACTAGAGCGGCGCTCTTGGTCAAGTAAGCGCGGCAACACCCGGCCAAAGCCACTGGCGTCGAGCACAAATCGCGCTTGCAGCCGATAGCGTTGCTGCGCGCTGGCCACAGACAGTTCGATATGCTCATCATGTTCTTGCAGCGCTTCAACTCGATGGCCGTAGCGAATCTCCACCCCCTGGGCCTGGGCGGTATCGGCGAGTAGCTTGTCAAACGCTGCACGTTTGACTTGATAAGTAGTGCCACGCCCTGCAGAGAACTTGTCGGTAAAGTCGATAGCGGTATCCGTTCCTTGATAATGAAACGCGGCGCCATTTTTAAACTGAAAACCCAGCTCTTCGGCATGCTTGTCTACGACCTCGTCCATGCCGGCTTCGCTAAGGTAGGCCATACATTGCGGCAGTAGGCTCTCGCCGATGGAAAAGCGCGGAAAATGCTGACCTTCAAGCACCACCACGTGCCAACCACGCTGGCGCAACAGGGCACTGACTAACGCCCCAGAGGGACCAGCACCGATGACCACAACGTCCGTCTGTTCAGTCTGATTTATCATTTTTATTCTCAATACTTAGTGGCGCTACCCAGTAAACAACAATAAGCCCGATCAGCACGGCAGCACCGAATTGGCTGATAGCGGGGGTATTCGAAAACACTAACATCGCGAATACCGCCAAGGACGACAACGCTGACAGGCTAATGGCAACAAAGGTGGTCGGCTGGCGCCCTGATTGCTGATAAAAAATAAAATAATCAACAGCTAACGCTAACACTAAGATAAGCCCCAAGGTATGAAATACCGACAGGGGCATAACGATCGCAATAAGGGTTACCACCAGCAACGCGCTGAGCGCCAACCAAGCAACCATGGCAGCCCCTCTGCGCAGGCCAAAAAACGCTATAAATACAATGGCTATGGCCAAGACTGCGAGCGCTAAAGCCCAATGAATACTGTGATGAAAGTGCGCTAACATGGCGCTCAGCTGGCCGGGCACATCCACCAACTGCATATCTTCAAACTCTGCCAGATAACCGCTCAGCGAGGCATGTTCAAGCGTGCTGACGGTGCTCAATGAATAAAAATATGGGCCTTGTTTGATAGGCGCAAGAAATACATCGGCCAGTGGCCCTTGAGCAAACTGCTCATAGCTCAACAGGGTATTTGCATCCGCTGGTAGCGCAGCGCCGCGTAATTGCGCCAAAAAGCTAAACCGTCCCTGCTGCTGCGCCTGGCGATAAAGAGTTAAAGCCTGTTGTTGGCTTTGCTGGCTAGGCAGGGCCACGCTGAGACCCTGAAATCGCCCTTGATGCAATTGCACAAAACTGCGCACGCGCTCTTCGTTTATTAATAACTGCTCAATGCTTTTGCCTCGCACTAGCACCTGAAACGTTGGCCCATCACCATTTAAGTACAAATGATGGCGCTTTTGCGCTTGCATAAGCTGCGCTGAGCTTGCATTAAAGCTGGCGATAGAATCGTTGACATGTGGCCACTGCACACTCAGCAACAAGCCACTCACACCCGCAAGAGTCAAAGCGATGACGCCTTTGCGCCGGCGCAGTCGAGCAAACAAGGTTAATGCACAATCGGCGGTACTCAGTGCCAGGGGGCGTAATTGCGTAGGTTGCTGGGCACGGATCACCACAAAGCGCACGAAAAACCAAGCGCCGCACAATCCAGCAACAATAAAAATAGCGACATCTTGCAATAAGCTCATTGGCGCTGTGAAAAAGCAGGCGTAGCCGAGTGCTGTCGAGCCAAGTGCCAACAATAACCCGCGTTTCAGTGCCACGCTGTAGCTATTGCTTTTTTTGGCTCTGTCGCTCAGCGCATGCAGCGCGTAATCGATGGCGACACCAATTAACGTCGTGGCGAACACTAAACTCAACACATGCAGTTGTTGGCGCAGCAATAAAAGCGCTAGCGCGCCTGCGAGCACTGCGCTGCTTACGGTTAATAAACTCACCCACAGTGGCCAAACGCCGCGTATGGCGAGCAACACAAAAACAGCGAGTAACACCAGGCTCGCCAAGCCAAAGCGATTCATCTCCCATTGCGCTTGCTCCGCATTTTCACTGTTGTGGAATAGCACTCCAGAGTATTCAATCTCGGTTTCTGGGTGGGCTTGGCGAAGCGTACGAACAGCGTTTACAAGCTCCGCTGCCAGGGCATTGTTTTGCCATATTGTTGCTGTCGTCGTCACCTCACTGACCAGCAGCCAAACGGGAGGCTTATCTCCTTGGCGCCATTGTAACTTACCATCGACGAGCCCTAACTGCTGACCTGTTGCAAAGGTGTCTAAAAAGCTAAAGGTTGCTAAGGATGGGTCATCACTGATACTGCTTGATAACCAAGGTGAGGCAGTCTGCGATAATTGCCGCTGAGCATAGTGACTAAAGGCCGTGGGTGAGCGCAGCGCTTGTTGATAGCCCTCGCTCATGAGCGCACCACGATAAGGCTGGTAGAAATCGGCGATACGCTTAAGTGTCGGTTGTACTTTAACCTTAAGCGACGGGTGTTGTTGCAGTTGCTGCGCCAGCTCATGGTAAGCATTGACCGCCGTTTTTCCACTGAAGGAAAACACCAACTGGTTTTGCGCCGTACTTGATAGTTGCTGTTGCGCGCTATAAAACTGCGCATCAAGGGCTTGAGTGGGCTGGCGCTCTAATAAGGCCAACATATCAGCACTGATACGCACTTCTTTCAGTGTCCACACCGCTACTGTGCAAAGCAGCAGGAAGATGGGCCAAAGTACGATGCCTACAGACCTTACCCAGCTGCTCACTGCGTCGCTCCATTAGGGGTAAGGATGATTTCAGTGCGAGTGCCTTTTCGCTCATACAAGCCAATAAAACGCACCTGCTGTTGGTTGTCTTGGCAGCTGACAAGATGCGTGAACAAGCTTTTTAACTCTTGGCTTTGCGCCAACAGTTTAAGGCACGACCAAGGCTTGGCGGCAATCCGCTCGGGCCGGGTCGCAGGTTCGCTAATAAAAAACTGCGCCAGTTGCTGCGGGTCCTGCTGTAATAGTGCCTGTAATAAAGAGCTATAAGCACCACTTTGCGCCTGTTTAACAAATTGATCTTCACCTTGTCGCTCGAACACGCCCTCACCATCAATACGCAGTACATTTTCTATCGGCGTTTGGGTGTGCCACCAAAGTTGCTGCGCCGTGAGACGATAACTGCCGGTGCTGACAAAGGCGTTATCAAAGCCAGCGAAGTGCTTATGTTGCTCAAACTGCCCTTGCTGCGCCGCTGTCATAAAGGAGCACAGCATCATCAACACCGATAGCCACTTACTCACGATATCACCTGCGCTAGCTTGTCACCGATAATGCGTGGCGACACAAATTGCATTTCTTGGGTGGCTCTATCGACCGCCACTTGCACGGTATAGGCCTTCGTGAGGCGCTTATTCGAGGCACTGTCGAAGATCACGTAGTCAATCTTCAGCCGCGTTTCATATTCTTTTAGGTAAGCCTCTACGCGAATGCGCTGCGTAAAAGAGGCCGAGCCTACGTACTTAATACGCATATCGACAATAGGCCAATCATAACCAGAATCGCGCATTTGCAAATAGTCGTAATCGAACTTGCGCAACAACTCACAACGCGCAACCTCAAGGTAGCGGGCATAATTGCCATGCCAAACAATTTGCATTGGGTCGCAATCGTGAAATGGGATCTCAATATCAACGGCTGCGCTCAATAGCGTATTTTTATTATTCATAAAGGGTCCAACGCTGGTTTTGAATGTACTCGATGGTTTGCCGCAGGGTGCTCTCCAGTGGCCGGTCTTCTTCGAGATTAGCAAAATAGCCACTGATGTCTTGGTACATGCTCGCTATGTCTTCGCTGAGCGCGCTTTGTTGCAACTCGCCGCGCTGAATACGCAGCCGCAGACCTTGCACTGCCGCCAACAGCGTGCATGCTAACACTTGCTCGGTCAACTCCAACACCCGCAAGCAATCTCTAGCGGCGATGGTGCCCATACTCACCTTATCCTGATTGTGACATTCGGTGGAACGGGAAAAAACACTCGCCGGCATGGTTAACTTTAACGCCTCGGCGGTAAACGCCGAGGCGCCGATCTGCACCGCTTTAAAGCCATGGTTAATATAGCGGCGCTGCTGTTGGGCATCACTGAGATTACTAGGCAAGCCGTTGTTATAACGGGTGTCCACCAAGGACGCTATTTGCCGGTCGGCAAGATCGGCTAAATTAGCCACCGCATTTTTCATGCTGTCCATGGCCATGGCGATATGGCCGCCATAGAAATGCCCGCCGTGCAACACATGCTCCCCTTCACCATCGATAATGGGGTTATCGTTCGCGGAGTTCAGCTCATTTTCAATAAACTGCCGGAACCACGGCAAACTATCGGCCAACACGCCAATAATATGTGGCGCGCAGCGAATAGAGTATCTATCTTGCAAGCGGTCGGCATTGCGGGGATGGCTATAGTGGTTGAGATCGTCACGGATCCATTTTGCCACTTGCTGTTGGCCGCTGTGCGGTTTCACCGAGAATAGAATCTCATCAAAGTGATGGCTATTGCCTTTAAGGGCGATAGAGCTCAAGGCGGTAATACGAGTAGCTAGCTTTACGGCATAACTGGCACGCTCAAAGGCAAGGCAGGCCACTGCGGTCATCACCGCTGTGCCATTCATCATCGCTAAGCCTTCTTTAGGACGTAGCGTAATCGCCGTTAAGCCGCTTTGTGCAAATGCTTCTTGGGCGCTCATTACTTGCTCGTTAAAGCGTACCTCACGCTCGCCGACTAAAGCACCGGCCACGTAAGACAAAGGCGTTAAATCGCCACTGGCCCCCACCGACCCCTCTTGCGGAATAAGCGGTAAAATGTCGTGGTTAATCATATCACGCAGTAAGTGCAACAGCTCCCAGCTAACACCTGAGTAGCCTTGCGTCAGTGATGCTAAACGGGTCGCGAGAATCGCCCGCGTTTGCGCAGCACTGAAATGTGCGCCTAAGCCGCAGCCATGAAAGCGGGTTAAATGCAGCGGCAGCTCTTTCACCAAATCCAGAGGAATATCTACGGTCACCGAGTCGCCATAGCCGGTGGTCACCCCGTAAATGACGCCTTCTTTTTCCAAGAGTTGATCTAAAAACGCAACCCCTGCATCAATCTTGCGCTGCAGATGCGCTGAGGTGCTGATCTCTGCATTCACTGAAGCATGGGCAAAGGCGACAATATCTTCAATGCGCAACGGCTTTTCGCCGAAATGAATCGTTTGACGGCTAGACACGAATTAGCTCTCCTTGTGGCGCGCGCTGTGCTCATCACGCTGCCAAAAATCAAAAAAATTAAACCATTGGTAAGGGTACTGCTGCACAACAGTCTCTAGCTCCTGCACGTAATCTTGGATTATTTTCTGCAGCGCCTGTTGCCTGCTCTTGCGCGGTAACGACAAGCCGTCGCTGTATTTGTTAAAGTGCACATCAAAGCCGCGTCCGTTGCGCATGCAAAATAGCCAATAAATGGGGCACTCCAGTAGCGCAGCTAAAATAAAAGGCCCTTGCGCGAACGGCGCGGGGCGGCCTAAAAAGGGGCAGTTTTGCACGCGCCCGATTGCCGTGGTGCTGGTTCGATCACCGACGATAACCACAAACTCCCCCTGCTCAACCTTGGTTTTCAGTAAAATTGCCAAGTCCGGGCCGAGTTCACTTACCTGGATAAGGTTAACTGAGACATTAGGGTTAATGCGTTGCAAGGTGCGGTTAAACTCCACTGCATGATGGGTAAACACCAACACATTGATTACGCAGTGGCTATGGCGCATACCTAACGCCCGGCATACCTCCAAGTTTCCCAGGTGGGAGCCGATAAAAATAGCGCCTTGCTTATGCGCCACTAAATCATCAAACAAATGCTGATTACGATAATTGATTTGCGCTGGGCTAATGCGACCTAGCCAAGCATCAATTTTATCAAAGGCACTATCGGCAAAGGTACAAAAATGTTTCAGCCCGGTGCTAAAACGCCACGGTGGCTGAGTGCTGTTGTACCTATGTAAATTCTGCCAGTACTGCTTTGAGGCTGTGCGCGCCTTGCCCCCGGTAAGGTAAAAGTAAAACACCACAGGAAAAAGAAACACCCACAGCACCTTGCGACCAAAGAGCTTGTAGACCGCCAATAAAAACTGCATGCCCCAATAACTGCCGCGCTCCTGCATTTTCGACCAATGTGTTTGGCTCATGAGTCTACCCTGGGCTTGCGCAGCAATAACTTAGGTAGCCGAGGCAGCATAGCGAAAAATAATCGCGTATGCAGCCAGCTAATTTTGAGATTATCGTGCAGCGGCTGAAAGTGTGACACGCCCTGCTCTGGATAGATCACCTGGGTATCGATAAACAGCGAAGGAACACCTCGCCAATACAGACGCACCATGACCTCAATATCAAAATCCATACGCGTCCCCAGGGCTCGGCTATCAAACAAGGCGATACACGGGGCCAGTGGATAAACACGAAAGCCACACATGGAGTCTTTAATCGACAGGCTCAGGGTTTCTACCCACACCCAAAAGTGGGTGATATAGCGGCTTAAATAACGATGCTTGGGCACCGACTCATCATACACCGGACGACCGCTGATTAGGCAATGGGGGTGTGCCTTGGCTTTAGCGATAAGCTTTTGCATATCGGCCAAACAATGTTGACCATCGGCGTCTACTTGCAAGGCATGAGTGTACCCTTGAGCATAAGCCCAGCGTAGCCCAGTTTGCACTGCCGCGCCTTTGCCACCATTAACCTGATGCCTAAGCAAATGTAAACAATCAAAGCGCTCGCTTAATTGCTGCAAATAATGCTGTGCCGAAGCCACACTGCCATCATCCACCATCACAATATCCAGGCCCATAGGCTCAAGTTCAGCAATGACATCGGCAATCACCTGAGTATGGTTATAGTTGGGGATCACAATGCACAGTTTCATGCGTCACTCGCAAACACAATACGGCCACTGGCATGCTGGCCTTTGTGCGAATAATACCGAAAAGTGAACTTGTGCTCGCTTTTTTTCTCAAGCGCTAAGGTCACCTCCAGCCCTGGGGTCATGACCACCTGAAACTTGAGGACTTCGACGTTTTCAACCGCATTATGGTAGCCAAAATATTTGCGTCCATAGTGGATGGCCCAATCCAGTTGCACCACCCCGGCCAAAATCGGCGCATCGGGAAAGTGGCCCTTAAAGTAATCAAGCTGGGGCGCAAGCGATAAGGTTAGCAATACCTCATCCGCTTGCTCATCAACGCCAACAATATCGGGGTGAGTGACTTTAAAATCAGTCAAAATACGACTCCAGTTCACTGGGCACTAATTTGCCTTGTGAGTTGTAAGGTAAGCTTTGTAGATAGCGCCATTTACGCGGCAAACAGACCGCTTCAAATTCTTGACCAAGGTGCACTTTTAGGGTTTGGCTAATATGTTTACGCGGACATTGTTCGAACTGATGTAGGCCCTCGCGAGTGAGCACCACAAGCGCACCAAGGCGGCCCGTACTTAGCTGCATAATGGCCGCATGCTTGACCCAGGGGTGAGCTATTAGCCGGGCCTCCATACCCACTAGGTTTACCCGCTTTTCCGCCACTTTAACAGTGCGGTCGGCGCGCCCTAAAAGCATAAACTCGCCGTTGCTTAACAGCTGAACTTTGTCATCTAAGCGTATTGGCTCGTCTAACAATGGCGATTTTAGTGTTAATTGTCCGTTGTGACGCTGCAATGCGACACCTGGGAATGGCTGCCAAGGCATAGCGCCGCTGGTGCTGACTTGGCGATAAGCAATGCCACCGGTTTCTGTACTGCCATACACTTGGATAATGGCGCGCTCGAACTGCTGATACAAGTGTGTTGCATCGCTGTCCTCTAGCGGTCCACCGGAAGAAAATAGCAGTGCGAGATTGCTGCGCTTGCCAACGAGGACATTATCTTGCACTAACCGCGAATACTGCGCTGGGGAGGCAATCAGTACCCAGTTGCTAGGCGCTTGGGAATCAATATACTGCGCTAGGTGCTCAGGATAGTGGAACATTGGTCCGTGCCAGCAATGGCCGAAACGGGCAGGCCATAATACTTTAAAAAGTAAACCGTAAATATGCTGATGGGACACCATAGCCACAAACCGGGGTGATTCAGTAGCAAGGCGAGCCATAAAGGTTTGCTCGAGTGTGTTAAGCTCGCGATTTATCGCTGTCCAAGTTTTGTATATGGCTTTCGCGGGGCCACTGCTTCCTGAGGTAAAGAAGACTAACCGACCGCTTATTTTATCATTTGGCCAATAGATATTGTCATTGCGTTGCTCGGCCAATGATGAGGTGGACGTAGCGTCGAGCGCCTCATCAATATAGCTAAACCCGCCTTCAGAGGCTGCACTGTGTTCGCCGCAAAAAAATGCACTTAACTCACGCATTCTCGCTAGAGTCTGCGGTTGCGCATTGGGCGGTAAGATAATGTCTATGGGGGTTTGTGCTAACGCCATGAGGCGGATAAAGAATTCAACGCTGTCGCTGTGATACAGCACCACTGCTGTGCTTATATCTAGCTTTTTATAATGTGCGCTAAACGCATTGATACGCTTAATCAGTGTATCAGCAGTGATGAAGGCGTGCTCGTCACTGGCACAATTTGGCGCCAATAGGTCGATTAATTTATTTAAGCTGTCCATTGCTCTTTAACCACATTCTATAAGCAAACTCACCGCCACCCAAAATGCCCATCGCTATATAGGCGACTAAGCCATTGTACACAGTCCAAAGCACCATATCTTCTAGTAGCACGGTGTAGGCAGCAAGAGCCGCATTGAGCACAAAGAAAACGGACCATATTTGCGTCACTCGATAGGTGTAACGCACGCCTTGGTCGCTTAATTGTGGCTCGCGCAGTCTTGCAAAGCGCTCTATCATGCTGGGTTTATGCACCAGTGTATAAGCGAACGCTGCCGCCATAACAAGATTAACAATCACCGGATACCATTGCAGTCGCTGAGGCTGTGCGCTCACTAAGGCACTGGCCACTAAAATAACGCCTGCCACGGAAGTGGGTAATAGCCAGCCACCCAGCACTTGAATACGCAAGCTCAAAGCGGCACGAATAATAAGCAAAGCCAATAACAGCCACATGATTTGTTGACTATATCCTTGGGATAAACCGAGATACACCAATACAGGGTAAGCCAGCAAACAAATAGACAGCAGCGTGTTAATAATTGCTTTGAGCATGAGGAGCCTTAAGCGACTAGTTTATGTACTTCGTCAACCACATCCGATACCGTGCGCACCTGCTTAAAGGCTTCAGGCTCGATCTTTTTACCGGTGATTTCACGCAGCTTCACGACTAAATCGACGGCATCAATGCTATCGAGATCGAGATCTTCATACAAGCTAGCTTGCATGGAGATATCATCGGCTTCAATTTCAAAGTCGTTTTCTAAAATGCCACGTAATACGTCGTAAATTTCAGCAGCGGTTTTCATGTCTTCTTCACTCTTAGGCGTTGTTGCGGGATTGTTCGATAAACTCGGCGAGCGCATTAATTGAGGCAAAATGCGCTTTGGTTTGCTCTGAATTGGCATCAATTTTCACATTAAACTCTTTTTTAATCGCCAAGCCGAGTTCTAAAGCATCGATGCTATCTAGACCAAGGCCGTCAACAAACAAAGGTTCGCTGTCATCAATGTCATCAACGCTGACATCTTCCAGGTCTAAACTGTTTATAATTAGTTGTTTTAGTTGTAATTTTAACTCATTCATAATTTTTCTACTTGGTTATGAAAATAGGTTTGCAAATACCGTGTCAGCGCGCGCGATTGCACACTTACCGGTTGTTCATCTTGCAGCCGTGGCTGCGGCTGCTCTTGGGCAACTTGCAGATGCATGTGCGCTTTCACGGGCGCCACTCGATACCAAGGCACCCCTTTAGTTAAAGTGCTCGGCTGCATTGTAATTAACACCGCCCTTATGGGACATTGTGCTCGTAAAGCAATATTTGCCGCTCCACGCTTAAAACGGTTTAGGTTGCCACCGTGAGAGCGCGTACCTTCCGGAAATATAATGAGGTTATTACCTTGTGCTAAAGAGCGCTCACAGTCTTCGAGAAGACCTTGTGGGTCGGCATTACTTATATAGCCAGTGCTTTTTATCACCCCACGCATGAACGGGTTTTTAAATAAGTGGGCTTTAACAACACAATCAGCATTGGGAATGGCAGATATCAGTACCACTACGTCAATGAGGCTGGGGTGATTAGCCAACACCAACTCCCCTTTTAGCGTTTTCAGCACCTGTTTGTCATACACGTGAAAACCAATAACGCCCAAGGTATCCATCAATGCCACGAAGAAGCGAAAGCTATAATGCACCACTTTTCGAGCCCGAGCTTGACGCACATGCGGGTCTTGATAACACATACGCTGCAACGGGAAGACCAATACACTGAGCACAACACCGCCAAGACCAAAGACACTGAAACAAAACCCTGTGCCCAGCACACGCCAACAATAGTTCAGTTTACTGAGCATAATGCCAACGCCACTTTCCTATATCTATCGACTGATTGTGGGTTGCGGCGTGCGCAAACCGTAACGCCGATAAAGACGGTTCTGGTTGAGCATCAAGCAACTCTTGAAGGTCATAGCCATGCCCATTGATATTTTTTTTCAGTACTAGAGCAACACAATGATCCACCTGTTCTTCGTCAGCGTATTGCGCGTATATGTCAGGGAGTGCCCTATCCACATGAAGAAGTAAAACACGCTCAGTATCACCACTGTGTAACTGCAAGTAAGCTTCGATGAGCGCACTTGAGAAAGTGCTCCGACCACCTGCAATCGCAGTTACTGCAGCGGTATTGTTTGTTAGTATTGATAACAAACCGGAAACTGCATTATGTACGGAAAGACCAAATTGAGTTGGCGATAATGGCTGCTGCTCAACTAATTGCTCGAGTAAGTCAGACGTTTTGTGTAAATCCCCGTGACGCGAGGAGAACACAACAGGCATTGCGTGTGCATCTGTATTAACCATATTGGCACAGCTAAGCGCCATTTTCGCAAATAAGCTCAGACGCCGGCGCTGCATCGGCTTCACCCAGCTGACATCAATGTCGCTGTTAATTGTTGCCAAAGAAGCAATAACGTCTGTCATTACTGGGTCTTTGATCTCAGCCGTCGGCGGCACATACATCGCTAACTTTTCAACAGCACACTTCATCGCTAAAGTCCGTTTTCCACAAGGGCGCAAATAGTACTGGATTGTTATTTAAATAGCAAAAAATGTAGCACTAATTAACTGCAGGTTAAGGGAGTGAAGTGTCCAAGCAGTGCCCCAGCTATTGCAGGTTATCGACAAAGAAGTGAATGGCGAGTGCGCAACGCGCACTCTAACTTTGGGCGTGGTTGCTTTAGATATAGACGACGGCTTGTTTATCTATTATTTCCGGCTGCGCGTCGCCAACTAGCTCACCGCGTTGCAATTGCGCCATGAGCGCCTTACCTTGGGCTTGCTGCTGCTCGCTCAGTGGCACATATGGAAGTCTAAACACCGGTTTAACCGCTGCGGTCATAGCCAACGCGGTATTGATAGCAACCGGGTTGGGTTCGCAAAACAGCCACTGCATGAGCGGCTTAAGCTCCTCATTGCGCTGCGGTTGTGGTGTGTGCATCAAATCACAAAATAACTCAGGTATCAGGTTGGTTGTTACTGAAATCACACCGTGAGCGTCAAACTCATGGATTGCATCATGCGCTTCGTCGTCGTTGCCTGACCAGCAAGCAATGCCCTGGCGCTCGTAGGCGGCAATACGTTCATTGCCACCGCACTCCTTAACGCCGACAAAGTTTTTATGCTGTGCAAGCGGAGTCATAATATCAGGAGTCAAATCCTGACCCGTACGCCCAGGTACGTTGTAAATAAACGCTGGGCCAATATCAAGAAGGCGGCTAAAGTGCTCCTTCAACCCCGCCTCAGAGGTACGCCCATAATAAGGATTAATCTGCAACGATGCATGCATCCCTGTTGCGAACCCATAGGTGGTTGCTTTAATCGCTTCGCGGGTGTTGTTACTGCCAGTATTTCCGACTATCAATAACTTATCAGCAAACTGCGAAACACTGTGGGCAATAAGCATCAAGTGCTCTTCCCAATTCATCAGTTGACCTTCACCCGTAGTACCGCCGACCACAATACCATCAACGCCAGCGGCGATTTGTCTTTCAACTAGTTTATCAAAGGTGGATAAGCATACCTCACCCGTTTGTGTATAAGGCGTCTTTATCGCCGTGATCACACGAGCTTGGCGTATTTTTTCCATTGAGCGCATAGAAATAATCTCATTTATTCTTTTATAGCAACATTTAATCATATCCATCGTCGCAATGGCAGATGCCTATGACTGATTGACGTGTTTATGCTAACAAATTATACACCTTGCATCTGAATTGCATTTGAACCACAATAGCTGTACATACATACAGTTATTTGAATTTACCAATGCATCTACTCGACTACCTTGAACAGTTCTACTACCGCGAAGAGTCTTTGTGTCAGTTGCTCGGTGTAGAGCAAGAACAATTACAACACTGGCAACACTTACGCATATTTCCTCAGGCCAGCTATAGCCTTGAGAACAGTATTCAGTGCCATTCTTACCAAGGGATCTTTCCCTGCCAAGTATTTTGGCAGTATTATCCCGTAGCCATGCAAGATTGGGGCAGACAGTTGCAAAAGTCCGATATTGAAAGTGCTAGCACGGCATTTATTCTGTTTGCTCAACGTGCGCAGGGAGCGTTACAAAACTTGCAACAAGACGGCGTATTTATTGATGAGAGCTATACCGAAGACTTTGACGAGCGCCTCACCCACCTTTGGCAACAGTTTCTCACTGGTCAATTCGGCACACAAACTCGCAATGGGCAAATAGAAGAAATCATGCAAATGGATGCATTGCGTTATAGCATTGATACTATTACTGAGGGACTCACTGTTCACGCTCTCGACAAAACCCAACGTCAACAGTTACACCCTGTTATGAAACAGTTTTCCAAAGTGTTGATTCAGCCGCCAAGTCATGAATATGACCAGTCTTTGCGTGCTCGCTACCTGGATAAATTGACCATGAAGTACGATTTATCAGTAAAAATGTAGAGTGGCTGTGCTACATCACGTGCTTACAAGTATTAGCATCAGGTCAGTACGCCTTTATATAACTTGGCGGGCTCAGCCCTGTTTATTTGCTAATGAGGGTGAAAAATAACGCACCCGCCTCTACTAGCTCAGCACTTTAATACTAAACATCGCTGTGCACGGCTTCTGGCCTGCGTGTTGTAATAAACAAGTCAAGCACATTCTTGCCAAGCAAATGAGAATTAGTTGCAACAATATTAACAAGGTGATATGTTATCACATAATTAAGGAGGTATTGCTATGAAACCTAATATTCACCCTCGCTACCAAAAAGTGGCCTTCCATGATACATCAGCTGATCAATACTTTGTTATTGGTTCAACCATTCATACAGACAGAACTGTAACCCTTGATGGCGTTTCCTACCCTTACGTCGCTATTGATATTTCTAGTGCGTCTCACCCCTTCTACACCGGCAAACAAAAAGCCGTAGGTAAAGATGGCCGTATTGCCCAATTTAACCGTCGTTTTAAAGGCTTAGGAGCAAGAAAATGAAAGTATTGAGCTCTTTAAAAAGCGCCAAGAGTCGCCCCGGTACGCAAGTGGTAAAACGTCGCGGCCGCGTATTCGTTATTTGCAAATCCAACCCTCGCTTTAAAGCAGTGCAAGGAAAAGGCGGCAAAAAGCGCAAATAATGTAAAAGTGGTGCGTAAATAGCCAATTGACTGTTTACGTACCAGTCTAAACTTTACTGTTTGTGGCCCTATGCATACACTTAAATCTCTTCCGCTATTGCATGGTCACAATGAAGTATCTTCTGTTTACACTGCTCTGTTATATCGCCCTCGCTTTTATCAGCCCCAAAGTCGAGGCGCAAACTGCATCACCCGCGCTAAAAGTCTACTTTGTGAATCCCGGTCATCAATTTAATAATGCCACGGGTTTGTTTTGGCGTAATGTGAGCTCTGCCATGAACAGCGTCGCAGAAGATTTAAATATCGAATTGACGGTGAGTTACGCCAACCGAAACCACATCTTAATGAAGTCGCAGCTACGCCAAGCAATGAGCAGTGATGCCGACTATATTGTTGTGGTTGACGAAAAGAAGGCGGTAACACAGTGGCTCAATGGCTCTCCCGAAATCACCAAGCCTATTTTGTTTATATTTAACGCCCCAGATGACGAGGTATTAGAAACTAAACCACAATGGTTCATTGGCTATCTTGCCCCCAATAACTTCGACGCAGGCTATCAGTTGGCAAATGCTTTATACCACATTGCGAAGTCGCGCTTTGCTCATGGCACAACCCTCAACTTATTAGCTCTGCATGGAGATTACAGTACCGACTCGGCAATCAACCGCAAGCATGGTTTAGAACTTTTCTTACGCCAGCACCGCGATATTAAGTTAGTGCACAGCGATGTCGCTAATTGGTCTCAAGAGGAAGGGTTTCGAAAAAGTATCCGAGCCCTAGCCCGGTTCAAAGAAATTAATATGGTGTGGGCGGCCAATGACCCCATCGCCAACGGTGTTGTGCGTGCTGCCCGTAATGCTCGGGGAGAGACGCAGCCTGTTATCGGCGGTATCAATTGGGACAAGGTCCCAAGCAATGTCAGTGCAGATGTATCTGTCGGCGGGCATGTACTGTTAGGAGCCGCTGCGCTTATTGCTCTTTACGACGCCCATATACTTGAGCAGCCCTTCGGCTCTGATGCCAATTACCCAATATTCGCCGCCAATGATCCGCAATTTACGCCCCTTATTAATGCGTTGCACAATAAGGGGCTAGGGGATATCGACTTTACTCGGTTTAGCAAAACTGCAGCGCAACCGTTAAATTTCACTTTATCCAACCTCGCGCAATGCTTAGCATCGCGCTGCCCTTAAGAAAAGGAGTATTAATGGTTAGCCGAACAATAGCTCCCAGAAGCCTGGCGGTTCATGCAGCTCGTGATACTTTTTACGCAGCATATCGATGTCTTTGAGAGTTTCACGGGCAGCCTCAAGTTGCCCCTGAGCAAGTTGTTGTTCAGCCGAGGCTATACGCTCAAGCACCTTATCCAACCCCTGTTGTGATTGCTCTGCTGCCTTTGAGAAGCGCGCTCGTTTGGCCTCTTGTACAAGCTCTTTCAGGTCCTTCAGAGCATGACTCATGATTGTTGGTTGCTGCGCCTTCATTGCTTGTTTGTAGCTATGGCCCATGTTTTTCATCACCGCTTCAAGGTCGACCTGCTGAGATTGAGCCTGGGACAAACATGGCAAAGTAAATAAAATAAGGGCGCTAAAGCGCTTTAGTAATGGCAACATAGTTACATCTCTTGTCTTTTGAGTCGCTATTGTACCGATGCATCGACAGGACACAAGCGCCCTGTCAATCCCCTTTACACTTCGCCTCAAGTACTGTCGGTTCACTGTCTGGCTGGGCGTATTGTAAGCGCCCCAGAGCGTGACCCACATGATAGCCATCTAACCCCGCCACTGCGACCGTTTGCAAGCTGTTGAGGTCGATATGGCCATCCTCAAACAAGGCCGGCTGCTTAAGTACCACCTGTTCAATTTCACCGATCAACATGATGGTACCGTTGTACTCTATTGGCTGCTCGCTTAGCAGCTTAACGCTATAACAAAGCTGACTCTCGGCCACACTGGGCGCGGGGCAATCACCTATAAATTCGGCAGTGAGGCCAGTGGCTGAGAACTCACTCTCACCTGCCGGGTATTTGGCCGATGTTTGATGCGCCTGCTGCCAAAAAGACTGGTGAACTTGGTTCAAGGTGTACCAACCGGTTTCCCGAATATTGGCCAGAGTGTGGCGCTCGACCACGTCCGGGCGCATGATCATCCCCACCAGCGGTGGCTGCGCCCCTAAGTGTACCACTGAGCTGACAATGGCAAGATTATGCCGCCCTTGATTATCTGCAGTGCCTACTAAATTGGCACTTTTATAGCCAGACAAAGAGTTAATAAAATGAGCGCGATACCGCGATGGCATCTGCTCAATGTCGTGTTTACTAAAATGCATAAAAACGCTCTAAATAAGTTAAAATTGAATAGCAGATTTGTCCCAATCAAAGTAGCCGCACTCAGGTAAATCCTGTGTTTCCATAGTGAGTTCGCGCAGCCGCTGAGCAACAAACGTAGGCGTAAACAATTTGTGCTCAGGAACATTTTTTTGAAAAGGTTTGGACAGTGGCGTGTCTGTGGTGCCAGGATGAAACAGCACGAACTTTGCTTGTTTGTGGGTGCGGCGCACCTCCACAGACGCGGTTTTCACTAACATATTTAGCGCCGCCTTGGAGGCTCGGTAACTGTACCACCCTCCCAATCGGTTATCGCTAATACTGCCAACTCGGGCACTGAAAATGGTTATCACAGACGGTTCATTACGAGGGACTAGCACCGGTGTATGCTTAAGCCACAACATGGGAACTAGGGTGTTAGCTCTTATCACCTCATTGAATTGCTGTTCATTAAAAGCCGATAAGGATTTTTCAGGAGCCACGCCTTGGCCATGCAAAACGCCATTGCAGATGTAGATATAGTCAAATCGCTGCCCGTTGAGCTCTTTCACCCATTCATCAATAGCCTCATCGTTATAATCAACGAGGGAATGCGGGCTGCGCTCAAGTTGGCTACGCGAAACCGATGTAACCTCCACCTGTTGCTGTTCAAGGTCCTCAATAAGGGCTTTCGCAATTGCGCTGGAAGCGCCGATGATCAGCGCCTGTTTCATGACTTGGGATTGCGACATTGGTTGTTCGCACACTGACTCGGCATTAATAGCCGAGAAACAGGGAGGCGATAACGAGCGAAGAGTCGGTACGCAATATCCGTAAACCATTTAATGACCGGCCAGCGTAAAACTGCCAGCCATCGCATTTTGCCGACTTGTCGCCACACTCGCACCGTGGCATCTAAACCGAGGTACAGTTGCCCCTGCTCGTCCACGGCATGCAAAATACGATTAGCAGCGCTGAATTGCACCTGCGGATAAGCGGCCATGGTTTGACTATCGTGAATATCAATGAGTTGAACTTCATCTCGCGTATCCGCTTTTTTTAATTTCCTCATTTCCGCCACACACAGCGGACATTGCGCATCATAGAATAAGGTGATCATACTTACCTCCGCAAACAAATACGCGCCATAGGTGGGAGAAGATCAAAAAAGCCCTTGGCCGGAGCTCAAGGGCTTGTGTGATGCGTTGGCATCTATCAGTTAACTAGCATTACGCAACGTCGTGGTTTCGCCATCGGCGCGCTCACCATTAGGGGTTAATAAGTTCATATCGTAATCAAACTCATCAACACGAATAGCCAGCTCACGCTTGTTGTTATAGTCAATCAGTGACGCGTACTGCTGCGCGTCAATAACGCTTGCCGCTAACGCATTGTCGAGAGTTTCGCTAAAGCGCACGCCCGAGCGGATCTGCTTCGACTTAATAGCCTTGCGCACTTTCGCTAGGCTGTCTAGGTTAGCCAGTTTTGCTTTGTAAGCTTGCTCATTAATGTCATGGCCATCACCTGGCGTTGGCTTAACGAGATGCGTCAGTTGCGCTTTAATATTGGTATCAAGCTGTGCTTGCTTCGCCAGCTCACGTACCAACTCGTCGCCGATAGCAGGCATTTTGTAGCCATACTGCCATGTCAAAAAGCGCATGAACTTACGCGTACCAGACGCAGGGAAGTTATCCAAAAATGCATGCAATGCCTTTTCCGCCTGCTGCAACGCCCAACGAGTTGCATAGTGGAAGTAAGGAGCCGCTTGCTCTCTATCCTCAGCACTGACTTTTTGCTCATAGTATTTAATGGATGCCATAGCTGCATACATATAGCTCATCACATCACCTAAACGCGCTGACAACATTTCTGCTTGCTTAAGCTTGCCACCTAACACCAGTAGCGAGAAATCGGCGTATACTGCTAAACGAGAGGATAGCTTATGTACCGCTTTTTCATATTCACGCACCTCTGGCAAGTTTGACTGACTTGACGCAGTGAACGGGAGCATGCCGTGCTTAAATGCACGAAGTGCGTTTGCGGTGCTGTAACCCACAGTTTTGCGCAAGATGCGATTGAACGTCGCGTCGGCATCTTTTTCCTGTGAGTGAATCGCCTCAACCATGTTTTGCAGGTACGGGTGACAACGCATTACACCTTGACCAAAGATCATCAGGTTGCGCGTCAAAATGTTTGCGCCTTCAACGGTGATAGCGATAGGCTGCGCCACAAAGCCGCTAGCTAGGGTGTTTTGCGGGCCGCGTTGAATCGCTTTACCGGCTTGGATATCCATTGCTGAATTAAGCACATCGCGACCAATTTCAGTCATGTGGTATTTGGCAATAGCGGTTACCACTGATGGCTTCAAGCCCATGCCAAGTCCTTCGGTGGTCAGCACTCGCATGGCTTCTTGCAAGTAAGTTTTACCGGCAATATCCGCGAGTTTTTCCTGGATCCCCTCAAATTGGCCAATAGCCAAGCCGAATTGCTCACGCACTGCGGCGTATTCTGCCGCGCCTTTAAAGGATACTTGTGATACCGATACGCCCAGTGCAGGTAGTGAAATACCGCGCCCTGCGCCTAAACAGCTCACCAGCATTTGCCAACCACGACCAATATTCTGTTGTCCGCCAATGATGAACTCCATCGGGATAAAGACTTTCTCGCCGCGTGTCGTGCCATTATAAAAACGCACGCCCATCGGGTCGTGACGGTTACCTAATTGCACGCCAGGGTGGTCGTGAGGAATAAGCGCACAAGTGATACCTAGGTTTTCTTTGCCACCGAGTAGCCCATCAGGGTCTACGACTTTGAACGCCAAACCAAGTACAGTCGCGATAGGGGCTAAGGTGATATAACGTTTGTCCCAAGTGACCTCAAGACCCAGTACTTTCTTACCTTCAAACTCACCTTCTTTAACCACACCAATGTCTGGGATACCACCGGCGTCAGAGCCGGCCTCAGGGCTAGTTAGCGCGAAGCAAGGAATGTCGCGGCCATCAGCCAGACGTGGTAAATAGTGATTTTGTTGCTCGTTAGTGCCGTAGTGAAGCAGTAACTCACCTGGGCCTAGGGAGTTAGGCACCATGACTGTCACTGCCACCGCCGATGACTTCGTTGAGATTGTCGCAACGATGGTAGAGTTTGCATATGGGCTAAACTCTAAACCGCCAAACTTTTTCGGGATGATTAACGAGAAAAAGCGCTCTTTTTTAAGAAATTCTAGAATATGCTCAGGGAGATGATTACCCGATTGGATTTCGGTCTCATCAATCATCTCAAGCAATTGTGCCACTGGGCCGTCGAGGAATGCCTGCTCTTCGGCACTCAAGGTTGCCGCTGGCACATCGCGCAGGGCAGCAAAGTCAGGTTTACCCCGGTAAATCGAGCCCTCTAACCAAACATCACCAGCGTCTAGCGCCTCTTGCTCGGTAACAGAAATACTCGGAAGGATTTTTTTCAATTTAGTACGTAAGCTCATAACCAACTCATCAGACCAGTTAATTTACCCACTATTACGGCATAAAAATACAAACAGATCAATTGGTCCAACCAGTTTTTTAACAGAAATTTCAATTCCCGTTTAAGTTGGTGCAATTAACATATTGAAATTAAATGGCTTTAAGCGCACAGTTGTACGCTGAGTTTTTTTGTTATTTACCTTGGTATCGGCTGAGACGAAAAAGCAGGCGGGCTGTAAATCAAAACAATACCCAAACGCTCGGGTAGTTAAGATAAGGAAAAGGCACAGAGCCTGTGCTAGAAGGCACCGAATTTTACTGGGAGTAACTGTACTAACACATCAGGTGCAATTGCCAGCTCAACGCCCCGCTTGCCTGCGCTGACATAAATACGTGGCTGTTGTAGTGCACTTTGATAAACAAAAGTCGGCAAGCGTTTTTTTTGCGCAAATGGGCTGACTCCCCCAAGCACATAGCCGGTAATGCGCTCAACTTCACTCGCACTGGCCATCGCCACCTTTTTACACCCCACTAATTTTGCCAGCGCTTTGGTATCGACCGTGCGATTGACTGTCGTAATGGCGACAACATAGTCATTATTCGCGGTTTTAAGAACCAAGGTTTTGAACACGCTTTCACAATCTAGAGAGAGCTTGGCAACGACTTCCTGACCGTAATTGTCAGCTTGAGGGTCATGGCTAAAACTGAGCAACTCGTATGCGTGTTTGTGCTTTTCTAATAGGGTCACAGCGGGGGTCATAGTGTGTCCATATCTTTATCATCTGTAACTTAAAGCATACTGCGGGGTTAGTTCTTTGTCTATGTTTCAGAACCTAGCTAACTATATGATAACAAGGCTCTTATGTTAACTCAGTGTAACTTTAATCTAAGTTTCATAAAAGCTTCGTTAGGATGTCATGAAATCACTCATAAGGGGTTGTCTGCGTATTGATTAAGTGCGCCTCGAGGGATATGATAATAGCTATCATTTACACTTATACTTTTCGGTAATCTAATTATGAAAACATGGTCACACTCTATAAAACTCGCGGGCCTTGGCCTTGTTCTAGCCTCTGCCGTAGCCACTCAACCAGCCTTTGCAAACGGCCCAATTGGTGAGCACGTAAATCACCTACAGGAAAACTTAAAAGACTATTCAGAAGAAGTTGAATGGATGGTTGGCAAGGTTGATACCCTAGTCAGCAAATATGAACAGCAAGGCAAAAAGTCAGTAAACAGTGATGAGCTCATTGAATACTGGGAATCGGTTAAGTTCCACAGTGCCATTGAAACTAATTATGTGCCGGTTTATGCCTCGATTTGGCAAGGTTTGTATGGTGTAAAAATGGCCATTGATAATGGCGAACCTAGCAGCAACGTGCGTACCCAACAACAAGCCATGAATGCAGCCTTGTGGCAGGGTCTTGGGGCTGTTAAACTTGCCGCGCAGTACCAACAAAAAGGCTTGCTTGAGAGCGTTAAAACCACAGCAACGGAGTCCATGACCCAAAGTGCCACCATTGTTGAAATCAAGCACAAACTGGACCGCGTGGTTGCCAAATACGCAGAGCGCCTTAATGAAGAAGCGACCAGCATTGTCCACGATACCTACTTGCACCTTTTTGAAGGCGTAGAGGGCACGCTGATTGAGCAAGACGCTAACCTCGTTGAAGTACTAGAAAAAGATTTTAACGTTACGCTGCCTAAAGCCATCGCCGATGATAAAGGCGTTGATGCGGTGCGCAACGTTGTCATTGATATGCAAACAAAATTAGACCGCGCTAAGGCGTTGATTGAGAAAGCCGAAAAAGCACGTAAGGATGTATTTTAAGTGAAGCGTAGGACCTTTATTCAAGGCCTAGCTGCGTTAGGGGTGGCTGGCGCCTTGCCGCTGCCTCTGTCACGTGCATTTGCCGCGACCACAGCCAGTCCTGTTTCTGTTGATCAGTTACCGCGTTTAGAGGGGAAGCTGACGCTTTACCTCGGTCGCGGTGAAGGTGGCTTGTATGAAAACGTGTTACAAGCCATCCAAGACAAAAACCCCAAACTAGAGCTTGGGATCCGTCGTGGTCCGACTGCCGCTTTGGCAAATACTATTGTAGCCGAGGCTAAAATGGGCGTGCAGCGCGCCGATTTGTTCTGGGCCGTCGACTCTGGCGCTATAGGTCTGGTCACCGATGCAGGCCTAGCCCACCCCTTACCTGATGATCTGTCTGCCCAGCTTCAGCCCCAGTTCCGTTACCCTGGTTGGGCACCGGTGACTGGCAGGGTTCGCACTTTACCCTACAACACTGAGCGTCTAAGTGTTGAGCAGATCCCAACAGATATTATGGATATTGCCGAGAGCGACTTGAGCATCGGTTGGGCACCCGCTTACGCTTCGTTCCAATCTTTTGTCACGGCCATGCGCCTCATAGAAGGTGATGACAAAACCGCAAAATGGTTAAAGAAGGTGCAAAAACGCGCCAAATCCTACGCTGGCGAACTGGGCGTAGTGATGGCTGTTGAACGCGGTGAGGTAGATATTGGTTTTGCCAACCATTATTACACCTTAAGGTTGAAATCCGGTAAGCCCGATGCCAATTTAGCGTTAGCCTTTACCAATGATGATGCTGGCTGTTTAGTCAATGCCTCTGGTATTTTGGCTCTGAGCGAAGACCCATTAGCAGTGAACTTTATGCGCTACTTACTAAGCGCCGAAGTACAAAGTTATCTCGCCCAAGAAGCCTATGAAATTCCACTTATAAGCGGTGTTTCGCAGCCACAAGGGCTGCCGCCACTGGCTAGTATTTCACCACCCAAAGTAGACTTAACACAACTAGCAGATTTGCGACCGACTCTCGATTTAATGCGCGCCAGCGGTGTGTTGTAATGCGCCTACCTGCGTCTTACCCTCTAGCGCTGCTCGCGGCGCTAGTTGCCCTAACCCCTGTGTATGTGCTGCTGAGCTTAGCGAGTGACGCTAACACCCTATTTGACAGTCATAATCTCGAGATTCTCGGCAACACCTTAGCGCTAATGGCATTGACCGTGTTGGGCTCCATCCTTATCGGCGTGCCCTTGGCGTTTATAAGCGCGTATGTGCACTTACCACTGAAAAAGTTCTGGTTAGTTCTTTTTGCCGCTCCCCTCGCTATCCCGAGTTATATCGGGGCATTTACCTTGTATGCCGCATTCGGTCCCGGTGGCGAAATAGAAGGGTTGTTTGGCCTGACCACCGCGCCTATGTATGGTCTCAGCGGCGCAGCGATAGTGATGACCCTTTATACCTTTCCTTTTGTGATGATGACCACCCGCTCGTCGCTATTAAGCTTAGATGCCAGTATGGTCAACGCTGCGCGCACTTTAGGAATGTCCATGACCGGCAGTATTTTTAAGGTGATTTTACCGCGCGTGGTCAATGGTATCGCCGCCGGCTCGCTACTGGTGGCACTGTATACCTTATCCGATTTTGGCACCCCAGCGATGATGCGCCTGGATACTTTCACCCGTGTTATCTACGTTGAATACAATGCCTTTGGCCTAAATCGAGCAGCAATGCTGTCATTACAGTTAATGTGTATTGTTGGCTTCTTATTGTTTTTAGAATCACAGATAAAAACCGCCACCGAGCGCCATGGTCGTGCGCTTGTCCTGTTCCCCAGTCGCTTGCAGTTAATGGGTTTATTTACCATTTTCACACCTATTCTGATGCTTGCTATTGGTTTGCCTTTGGCTATTTTTATGCTTTGGCTCGCCCGTGATGGCGTTGCCGATTTTGACATAAATATCGCCTGGAACTCGGCGTATGCGTCGATTATAGCCGCGCTCACCGCCGTGATTGTCGCTATCCCCGTTGCCCATGCAGCACTGACCGGCAAGGCCGGGCGTATTATGGAGCGCGTCACCTACTTTGGTTTTGGTATTCCCGGAATTGTTATGGGCACAGCATTGGTATATGGTGGCCTGCAATTACCCCTGCTCTATCAAACCCTCGCTTTATTAGTGATTGCCTATGTACTGCGCTTTCTCCCTTTAGCCGTAGGGAGCATTCGTACCAGCACTGAACATTTGGATGGCAGTTTAGTCAAATCCGCGCGGGTATTAGGTGCTTCTCCGAGGGAGGCCTTTAAGCGCGTGACTTTGCCCCTGACTGCACGCGGCATTGTCGCTGGTGCTGCACTGGTATTTTTAGAGTCTATGCGCGAGCTCGAAGCAACTTTATTGCTTGGTCCAACTGGCTTTGAGACCCTGTCTACCTACCTATGGCGAGTGTATGAGGCCGGATATTTTGGTCGCGCAGCAATTCCAGGGCTACTTCTAGTAGTGATCTCCGCCGGCGGCCTCGCTATTATGCTTTCGGGCGAGAAGCGCAGCAGTTAAACGTGAAGAGGAAACCTAAACATGCTATCTGTAAGTAAGCTGTCTATCGATTACGGTAGCAATCGCGTTGTCAGTGAACTCGACCTGGCCCTTGATAAAAGCGAAATTTTGATGCTCGTAGGCCCCACAGGCTGTGGAAAAAGCACAATTTTGCAAGCCCTCGCCGGGCTTATTCCCATCAGTGAGGGGCAAATCGATGTTGGCAAGTGGCGCGCTACCCCCACGCAAACGGTGCCTCCTGAAAAACGCAGCGTAGGTATGGTATTCCAAGACTTTGCGTTGTTCCCACACCTAAATGTGCAGCAAAATATTTGCTTTCGTTTAAAAGACCACACCCTGGCCGATCATTGGATTGACTTACTTGGCCTTCAGGCATTTCGCGATAAAAAGCCAGCCACCCTCTCCGGCGGCCAAAAACAGCGTGTTGCCCTGGCCCGCACTTTGGCGCATCAGCCTGATTTTGTGCTACTGGATGAACCCTTATCAAATCTAGATGCAGCGCTTAAAGACACGCTACGCTGGGATATTCGCAACGCTTTGAAAGAAGCCGGCGTGCCCGCTATTTGGGTGACCCACGACCAAGAAGAAGCGCTCTCTGTGGGCGACCGCGTCGGGGTGCTCCGCGATGGTAAAATTCAACAGATTGATAGCCCAGAAAAATGCTTCAGCATGCCAAGCAATCGCTTTGTTGCACGATTTTTAGGCGAGGCAAGCTTTATTCGCGGACAACATCAACACCACCAAGCCAGTACCGCGATAGGAATAGCGCCAGTAGTAGGGATTGACGACAGCGCAACGGAAGTAGATGTGTTGCTGCGCCCAGACGATGTGTTATTAGCGCAAGATGCAAACAACAGCAATGGTGTTGTTACTTGGGTCAGGTTTGAAGGCGGCAGCAGACTGTGCGCGATTGAACTGCCCTGCAAAACCACGGTGACCAGCCGCGTGAGCCATGAAATGCTAGTTCGCCCTGGCGATAAAGTACATGTTTCATTAAGCACCTCACACCCATTAGCCGCATTTACGATCCAGAGCAGCACCTAGTTACGGGATAAAGTTCGCTCTCAACGCTGGTTGTGTACTAAGGTTAGTGAAGGTATACGAGCGAGTGGGTGAGAGACAATGCTGAGTCGAAATATCCGCCTTGCCAGCTTAGCGGTCGTGGCGATACTCCTTACGTGGCTGATTTCAGGTGAGTACGATTACTGGCAGCATCAACGTCAATGTGCAGCACGGTGCGAGCAACTAACGCGTAGCGCGCCATCCGTACACGAGGTGAGATACCAAGAAGATGTGCAGTTGTGTCGTTGTTCAGACGTTACAGAACAAGCATTGCTGCTCAATTAGATACAAAAAAAGCGCCTTAAGGCGCTTTTTTACTTTGGCGAGCTCACTCTTACTTGGTTAAGTCATCAAAGAACTTTTTCACCCCGTCGAAGAAACCTTTCTCCTTCGGGCGCCACATACTCCCTAAGCTTTAAAGCTCGCATCAAGGAAAGTGGCTCTTCAAAAAGCTTAGTGCCAAAATTTTGCTCACTAATTATTCGTCCCTGATTCAATTTGCTATTGTTCGTACTCTTTCTTTTAATACGACTACAGGCCAGGTCATATACTCGGCCTCATCAATCAGCGGCCACGATTCAGAGGCTAACCACGGTCCGTGACAATCATCTTTAATCTGCAAAGAAGCCAGTTGGATTTGATCACCATTAATCTCATAAGCGGTTAATACCCCACAATCCCCTAAACCACGATACTTATATGTATTGACTATGCTTCCACCTGCCAAATCCCTACGAATATTCCCCCACAGCAAAGATTGATGAAAGCGATAATAGGGTGCCACATCCAACTTACCCGAGATAACTCTTTCTATGTTACCCGAGGCCCTGTCAGCAGTTTTAAATTGTGGAAAGGAAAGTAAATTAAATTTCCCCGAATTCTTTGTGGTTTCGAGATAGAGTAATTCCCCGAAGTTATTACCCTCCATCGCACAGGTGACAATGGCCAAAAGCCGCTCGTCCCACCAACGGTGAACTGAGTAACCATGAAGTAACTCAACCTCAAGATAAGGTTCCATGTTTTCATCACATCTATCCGGCCACTGTATTAACCGCTTCCACTGCGCGCGTGTTTCCTGCCAGGACAGTTCTGCGCCTTGCTCATTTGCTAATAGCGACTGCCCGAGCAGAACGTAAAAGAATAGACAACGAATTAGGTCTTTCATACTTTTCCTTGTACCAATTCACAATATTATAGGTGCACATTTATAGTGCAGCCCTAATTCAATTGTTACTCCTCTTCCTCTAATACCACTAAAGGCCAGCTTGCATAGTCGCTCTTTTTAATCAGTGGCCATAACTCTGGAGCTAGCCAAGCCTCGGTGCAATCCTCTTTGATACGTAAAGACGCCACCTGAGGCTGCCCCTCAACAATTTGGTAGGAAGTCAATATGCCGCAGCCTCCTGCACCACGATAGCGGTTCTCATTGGTAATGGTATCACCCGACATATCAGTTAAGATGCTGCCCCACACCAAAGGGCGCTGGAATTGGTAATAAGGTGCTGTCCCCAATTGACCTGATAGCACTTTTGCAATCATGGACTCTGCAGACCCTGCGGAAATAAATTGTGGGAAGACAAGCAAGGTAAACTGATTCGACGCTTTCTCCGTCTCAAGATAAAATATGACGCCGAGATTATAGGTGCCTCTTGTACAGACAACCTGAACCAAACGTCGACCTTGAGACCATGGATGAACCCAGAAGCCTTTAAAATGTTTGGAGAAACTTATGTCACTAACTCCTTCATCGCAAGCATCTGGCCATTGTATTATCTGCTTCCATTGGGCCCGAGTTTGCGGCTCAATAACTGTGCTATTGTCGCGCTTATTATTTTGTTGCTGACTAAGCTGGTTGCTAGGTGCGGCAAAGCAAGCTGAGAGGAATAAAAAACTTGCAGCTAACAGTACCCACATACAGTATTTAGACATAATCTGTGACCCTTATTTAGTTCAGCGAATAGCAGTAATTGGCTGGGCGGCCAGCCGTAGTAAAAACTCTATCTTATTAGCGTATTCCGCTATTTTCTCCGCCTTATCTTGCCCATTTATAATACGTCTTGCATTTTTGTAATCTGTTTTTGCAATATTGATATAGTGCGACAATTTTTTTCTGGTGAATGAACCATAACGCATACCATAAGAGATAACCTTATAGGCAATATCTTTTTGTAACGCTAAATCAGGATCTATATACAACTTATTGTCATATCCAAGTGCTTTTCCTATTTCCAAGTAATTATCTTCCCATGTAAGCTGACAGTAACCACGGCCATAATAAATATTTTTATATTTCTTATTCTTTTTACCACGAATACCATGGCTATCTATCACTTCAATTTCGATGCCATAAAGTTTACCTTGTCCCAGAAGATTCTCTCTACATGGTATAAATGAGAATTCTGTTTCAATATAGACTGTAGCCAGCATATAAGCGGCCCATCGCAAATCAGTAACGTCAGCGTCACCCGAATTCAGATAATAAGTGCACCACTCATGGTTAAGAGGTGACAGACGATCAACTGCCTGTTGGTGGTATTCTAATGTCGCCAAACAAAAAGAGTAT
>NZ_JAKRFV010000008.1:0-136664 GCF_022347945.1 Pseudoalteromonas sp. MM17-2
GCCTTGCATCATCCTAGTCAGGGTAGAACCCTGACCCACAACAGAACCAAACAACAGAAGAACCCCACACCCGTAGGCAAGGTGCATCATCTAGTCAGGGTAAACCCTGACCTACAACACAGCACCTTTGTCAGGGTAGAACCCTGGCCTACAAATCTAGAGTCTGACCATACAATGTATAGACATCGATTTATGGGCATAAAAAAACCGCTAAAAAGCGGCTTTCTTGGTTAAAAAGATAGGAGGATTACTGTTCCCAATAGGCTTGCTCTAGGCAATCCTCGCGCTCCGGTAGACCCCGGGTTAAACGCGGTGAATGTTGCACTAGCACTTCATAACTTGCACGGTTCGCATACTTACTGATCTGAGCTAAAGAAGAGTAAGTGATCGCTTGCTGACCATGCTTGGCTGAGTTTGGCACATTTAACTTGTGGTACTCATTAGCGCTAATATCATGCAGTACAGCAGCTAGCGCGCAATCACCGGCGCCATTGGTGTTCTTAATGCTATCTGGCCCACCCATAAATGGGGCGGTATGGCTATAAGCACGCACAGGCTGTTGGCAATCTTGCTTACGCATGGCACGTGAAAACTCATAACGGTTAAAGTCAGCGATGGCACCCGGAAGGAGTGGGTACTCAGTGGCGCGTTTATGCTGATCGTCGACATAGCCGGCCATAAACATACCTTTTTCACCGGCGGTACAAATCACAAAGTCGACCCATTCTAGGGCTTTGTCTGCCGCTAATAGTGGATCTTCAAAACCGGTAATCGCTAGGCCTTCTTCTTCGTTCATAGCAAGAATATCAACATGATCATTTACGAAGTTGGCCCACCATGTAGGGTCTTGCTCAATAAGAAACTTGGTGCCGAGCGTCAGCACCACAGGTACTCCGGCTTCGTTTGCGTACTTTACCGCTTGCATAGTGGCTTCGGTCATTGTTTCGTTGCCTTGCGTGCGCATAAGGTAGGCACTGATCACCAAAGCAGATGATTCTTGGATCAGGTTCTTATCTATGGACTCAGGGCGTAAGTGATTCATTAACCCTGCGCTGATGGCGAAGGTACGTTCGCCACTTTCATCAATCAGCGTAAAGCAACGGCCTATGGGGCCATCTACAGGTTGCAGATAATTAAGGTCTACACGGCTTGAGGTGTTACATAAAAAGCGATAAGCATAACTACCAATTTTGATATTTTCGCTCATTACGCCAAGTAGCACCGAACGATCATCAGCCAGCACTGAGTAGTTGTGCATGGTATTGCCTACGGTGCCGCCAGCAAACTCATAATCAACCATGTCGTTGAGCTTGAGCCGGTCATAGAGGGCATTGGTAACGTCACTGTCAATAACCTGTGACATGCCACGCTGCAGCCCGAATTCATCTAAGAATGCCTGATCGACCTTGGCTTCAATATCCACCACGATCTGATCTATGCCTACAATGTAGCTGCGCTTCAACCGCGATTCGGGGTTGATTTGATTAGTAAGTGGATCTTTATCTTCCACCGGGAAATAATGTTTATGTCTTCGGCGACCAGGAAACTTCATGACTTACCCGTTTTCGGTGTCCATAGAACAAAAAAAGCGGCGAATTATAGCTTAATTTTGGGTGTGCAGGCTATGGTGTGAGCCATAAAATCCGGCAAATAGTGAGAATGCGCTCTTATAAGACTCAGAAACTCCCTATATTGAGTGTAAAGCATAGTCGGGAATTTGCTGACGTTAGCGAGAGGATTCGCCGCGCACTTGCCGATATTGCTTGGTATAATTGCTGTTCCTAAGTAGTTAAAAGATACCCTATGATCGAGCTAAATGACGAATACTGGATGGCGAAAGCCTTAGCCTGTGCCGATAAGGCCGAGCAACTCGGTGAGATCCCAGTCGGTGCTGTACTAGTCAAAGATGGTGAGCTTATCGCCGAGGGCTGGAATCAATCTATCACCCTTAACGATCCGTCGGCTCATGCTGAAATGATGGCGGTGCGTGCGGCTGGAGTGGCCCTTAATAACTATCGGCTTATTGACTGCACTTTATACGTTACACTGGAGCCATGCTCAATGTGTGCTGGTTTACTCGTTCATAGTCGCATTGCGCGGCTAGTCTTTGGTGCCAATGATTTAAAAACGGGTTCTGCGGGGTCTATTATGAACCTAGTGCAGGAGCCTCGGCTTAATCATCAAGTTGAAGTCACCAAAGGGGTGCTTGAGCAGCAGTGTGCAACTAAGTTATCTGCGTTTTTTAAGCGACGTCGGCAAGAGCATAAGGAAAGAAAAAAGGCGCGTCAGCAACGCCAGGAGGAAGGGGGTTAGGCCTCCGCCAAGCGTTGCTTTTCTAGTTCTTCCATTTGTTGCATGGCAAACAAGCGGCGACGCCACAAAATCTTATTGTGGGTATTTTTGCGTGTTACTCGACGACGATTAGTCGATGAAAATAGTACATTTCGCTTAAAGCGATGCGTTCTACGGCGTTTTAGCATAGTGTATTCTCCTTGAAAGTGTGAGAGGGGAGAGCTGCCAATGAAAACACGATTAAATGACAGTTTTATGGCGTTCCGGCCGATTCTTCCTTGGCGCTAGCGTTGTTGGCCACCAAAGCATCGTTTTCATCTAACCATACTAGGGTGTCGTAGTAGCGCCGAATATTGTCTACGTAAGTTACCGCTACGTCTCCGCGCGCATAACCGTATTTAGTTGTACGATAATAGCGTTTCTTGATCAACAGCGGTAGGTATTTTTTCACATCGGCCCACTTGTCTTTATCGTCACCGGCACGTTCGGTTAGGATCCGCGCATCATTTACATGGCCCCAGCCGACATTATATGACGCTAAGGCAAACCAAGTACGGTCAGGTTGGGCAATACGATCAGGTATGCGTTCAATAAGATAACGCAAGTACTCGGCACCGCCGCGAATATTCTGCTCTGGTTTGAGGCGACTGGTAACGCCCACCTGTTTTGCCGTTGGTAAAGTCAGCATCATAATACCGCGTACCCCAGTGGGTGATTTTGCCAAGGGATCCCACATTGACTCTTGATAACTAAGAGCAGCCAGCAAGCGCCAGTCTAACTCTTGTGCATACTGCTTAAACCAAGGCATATAAGTCGGTAAGGTATCGGCAACGGCTTCAATAAATGCCAAGGTGTTAACATAGTTAAACTGGCGTACGTGGCCAAAGTACTTCTCTTCTAAGGCATAAAGGCGCTTGTTCGCTTTCGCTTCACCGAAAAATTCCACTACCAAGGCATAGAGTGAGTCGTCGTTATCTTGGCGCAGTACCCAGCCAATTGGGTCATTACGGGTCACGGAAAAGCCGATGCTCAGATTCGGGTGGTAACGGCGAAACAATGCCAAGGCGTGGGAGTCGGCAATGGTGTAGTCGATATCGCCGTCGATAATGGCTTGCAGTAACTCTGCTTCATCCATTTCATCGGTTTCATTCCAACTCAGTTGAGGGTACTGTTTTTTATACCGATGTAGAGTTTGCGAGTGGCTGCTGCGGGCCAGTACCGTTAAGTTGCCCTCTAAGTCATCAAAGTCGCGCGGCCGTACTCGACCTTGTTTGTAAACCAGCTTTTGACTAATTGTGCGGTAACTGGGGCCAAAGCGGTACAGCTCGGCACGGCTTGGAGTGTAGCCAATGCCCGATGCGACCAGGTCCAATGAGCCATTATCAAGGCGCTGAAACATATCGTTAAGGCTAAAGAACGGCACGATATCCAGCTCTACGCCTAGGTAGTTAGCAAAGTCTTGGGCAAGTTCGTATTCAAACCCTTGCTCCCCTTGAGGGGCTTGGTAATAATTGCTGGCACCGGCCAGGGTGCCCACGCGCAACGTGTTGCTTTGATGAATACGCTCTAATTGGCTAGGTTTTTGCGGCTCACTGCAGCCTACGAGTACCCAGATACTCACAATTAACCAAACGAATCTCACGGCTTGCCCCTTTACCCCGATACCACCACTTATAACAAAACCAAGGCTTGGCGTCACCTCTACTTTAGCCATAGAAAGTGAGGCTTATAAGGATTCCCTGCAATAGCGGACAATCGTCCTTGCCAGCGGCCCTTTAACTCGCATTTTTAACTAAATTAAGTATAATGCGCGGCAACTGTCGTTCAATCCTTAACCCCGGATGATATTACCTATGTTAATCCTGCGTGGTGCGCCAGCACTTTCCGATTTTCGTGTTCAAAAAGTGCTTACTCAATGTAAGCAAGCCAACCTTCCTGTAACTAACGTCTACGCCGAATTTATGCACTTTGCTGATGTCACAGCAGCACTGAATTCTGACGAGCACAGCAAGCTGGAAAAGCTGCTTACTTATGGACCGCATATTCCTGAACATGAGCCCCAAGGGACACTTATTTTAGTTACCCCGCGTCCAGGCACAATTTCGCCATGGGCGTCTAAGGCAACCGACATTGCTCACAATTGTGGATTAACTCAGGTACATCGTATCGAGCGCGGCATCGCCTATTATGTTGAAGGTGATTTGAATGTTTGCCAGCTTAACGATGTGGCCGCCTTGCTCCACGACCGCATGACCGAAGCAACGCACCGCGATATGGATGATGCCGCGAAACTGTTTCGTACCGATGAGCCGCGAGCCATGTCATCGGTGGACATCCTTGGCGGAGGCCGTGAGGCGCTAGCTAAAGCGAATGTTGAACAAGGCTTTGCCCTTGCAGACGACGAGATTGATTATCTGGTAGAGAACTTCCAGAAACTCGGCCGTAACCCGAACGACATTGAATTGTTTATGTTCGCGCAGGCGAACTCAGAGCATTGCCGTCACAAAATCTTTAATGCTGATTGGACCATTGACGGCACAGAGCAGCCCAAGTCGCTGTTCAAAATGATCAAAAACACCTACGAGCAAAATAGCGTCAACGTATTATCTGCATACAAAGACAATGCAGCGGTGATGAAAGGCTCAGTGGCCGGTCGTTTCTTCCCAGATTTCAGTGGTGAATACACTTATCACCAAGAAAACATCGAAATTTTGATGAAGGTTGAAACCCACAACCACCCAACCGCGATTTCGCCATTCTCCGGGGCATCAACGGGCTCGGGCGGTGAAATCCGTGATGAAGGTGCTACAGGCCGAGGCTCTAAGCCAAAAGCTGGTTTGGTAGGCTTTAGCGTATCTAACCTACGCATTCCAGGTTTTGAACAACCATGGGAGAGCGAATACGGTAAACCAGGGCGCATTGTTGAAGCGCTGGATATCATGATTGATGGCCCGCTAGGCGGCGCCGCGTTTAACAATGAGTTTGGTCGTCCAAACCTACTGGGTTACTTCCGTACCTATGAAGAGCGAGTTAATAGCCACAATGGCGAGGAAGTGCGCGGTTATCACAAGCCTATTATGATTGCCGGTGGTTTAGGTAACATTCGTACTGATCATGTACAAAAAGGCGAGATCCCGGTAGGCGCGAAGCTTATTGTGTTGGGCGGCCCGGCAATGAATATTGGCTTGGGAGGCGGAGCGGCTTCGTCTATGGCGTCAGGACAGTCCAATGAAGACCTCGACTTTGCTTCGGTACAACGTGAAAACCCAGAAATGGAACGCCGCTGTCAAGAAGTCATCGATAAATGCTGGCAGCTAGGCGATGACAACCCGATTGCTTTTATCCACGATGTGGGCGCCGGTGGCTTGTCAAATGCCTTCCCTGAATTAGTGGATGATGGCGGCCGAGGGGGCGACTTTGAATTGCGTAACGTGCCAAACGATGAGCCCGGTATGGCGCCGCATGAGATTTGGTGTAATGAATCACAAGAGCGTTACGTGCTGGCGGTAGCAGAAGCAAACTTCGCTCGCTTTGAGCAAATATGTCAACGTGAGCGCGCCGAGTACGCAGTCATCGGTACTGCGACCGAAGAACGTCACTTACGGGTTTCTGACTCGCACTTCAACAATAACCCAGTGGATCTGCCGCTTGATGTGTTATTAGGTAAAGCGCCAAAAATGCACCGTGATGTCAGCACCAAGCAGGCTCAAGGTGAAGCGCTTAATACCAACGCTATTACCGTACAAGACGCGGTGCAACGACTACTGCGCTTGCCAGCGGTTGCTGAAAAAACCTTCTTAATCACCATTGGCGACCGCTCGGTAACCGGTTTGGTTGCCCGTGACCAAATGGTTGGCCCTTGGCAGGTGCCGGTGGCCAACTGTGCCGTGACAGCTGCTGCGTACGACACCTATCATGGTGAGGCCATGTCTATGGGTGAACGCACACCTGCGGCGCTGCTTAATTATGGTGCTTCAGCGCGTTTAGCGGTCGCCGAGTCTCTGACCAATATTGCCTGTGCTGATATTGGCTCATTGAATAACATTAAGCTATCAGCAAACTGGATGGCGGCAGCCGGGCACCCCGGTGAAGACGCCGGTTTATATGAAGCGGTTAAGGCCGTGGGTGAAGAGCTGTGTCCAGCCTTGGGTTTAACCATCCCGGTAGGCAAAGACTCAATGTCGATGAAGACCACATGGCAAGATAATGGTGAAGATAAAGCCGTGACTGCGCCGCTGTCTTTGGTAATCACTGCGTTTGGTCGTGTTGAAGACATTCGTAAAACGGTCACGCCACAGCTGCGCACCGATAAGGGCGATTCAACGCTATTGCTTATCGACTTGGGTGCTGGTCAAAACCGCATGGGGGCATCAAGCTTGGCGCAGGTTTACAAGCAACTGGGTGACAAAACCCCAGATGTTGATAGCCCTGAACTATTAAAAGGCTTCTTCGAGGCGATGCAAGCGCTGGTAAGCGAAGAAAAACTACTGGCTTACCATGACCGCTCTGACGGTGGCTTATTCGTAACTGCTGCGGAGATGGCCTTCGCGGGTCACACTGGCGTTACGCTAGAGCTAGACGCGTTAGCGGGGTCTGATTTAGAGGTTCTATTCAACGAAGAGTTGGGTGCCGTTATTCAGGTTCGCAATGATGACCTAGACGCGGTAAAGGCCATTCTTGCCGAGAACGGTCTTGCTGCGCTAAGCCATGAAATTGGTACGTTGAATGATGCCGATCAGCTGATTATTAACCGTGGTGGTCATGCACTAGTGGATAATAGCCGTACCGAGCTGCGTTTAGCGTGGGCGGAAACCACTTATCAAATGCAGTCTCTGCGTGATAACCCTGCCTGTGCTCGCCAAGAGCATGATGCTAAAGCTGATGCCAATGACCCAGGTCTTAACGTGAAGCTGAGCTTCGACATTAACGAAGATGTCGCCGCGCCTTACATTGCCACTGGCGCTAAGCCACAAATGGCTATCTTGCGTGAGCAAGGCGTTAACTCACACGTTGAGATGGCGGCGGCATTTAACCGTGCAGGCTTTGCCGCTGTTGACGTACACATGAGTGACATTCTAGAGGGGCGCTTAACGCTAGAGCAATTCAAAGGCCTTGTGGCGTGCGGTGGCTTCTCATATGGTGACGTACTCGGGGCCGGTGAAGGCTGGGCGAAGTCCATTCTATTTAATGACATGGCACGCGAGCAGTTCCAAGGCTTCTTCGAGCGTCAAGATACCTTCAGCTTGGGTGTGTGTAATGGCTGTCAGATGCTATCAACATTGCGCGAGCTGATCCCAGGCACGGAGCATTGGCCACGTTTCGTGACCAACCAAAGCGAGCGTTTTGAAGCGCGTGCAACCTTGGTCGAAGTACAAGACAGCCCATCGGTGTTCTTCAGCGGTATGGCGGGTTCACGTATGCCAATTGCGGTGTCACACGGTGAAGGCCGTGCCGAATTTGCAAATGAGGCGGCTATTCAAACAGCAGTGAACTCGGGTACTGTGGCGGTGAAATACGTAGATAACTACGGTAACCCAACCATGCAATATCCGGCGAACCCCAATGGTTCACCAGAGGCAATCTCGGGTATGACCTCTACAGATGGTCGTGCCACCGTGATGATGCCACACCCAGAGCGGGTGTTCCGCGCGGTAGCGAACTCATGGCACCCAGATGAGTGGCAAGAAGACAGCCCATGGATGCGTATGTTCCGGAACGCGCGCAAGCACATTGGCTAACTATCTAGTGCTTATTTAATCTAAAAAGGCTGCCTTGGCAGCCTTTTTTGTTGCTCTTATTGATGTGTTCCAATCAGCTGCGCTTCATGAGAAACTTTTAAAATAATCACCTACCATTTGCCGCTTTAAGGAAAACTATGCTGCGCAAGCTGTTGATTGGATTAGCAGTGATAGGGCTCACTCTAGCTACCACCTACCTATTTCGCATTGAGCTCACCTTTATGGTAGCGAAACATTACCTTGATGCCGATAAAGCAGAGTTAACCTGTGCTGATTGGCAATGGGGGAGTGAGCTGACCACAATCACAGTCAATAAGTTATGTGTAGGTTATCGCCAGCATCGGCTTGTTATTGAGCAGGCGCGAATCACACCGCAGCACATCGATATTGAAAAAGCAGCTTTAACTCTGACTAAGCAACAAACTCAATCATCCAGTGATACTGGTAAACCTCAGGCGCTTAATTTGCCGCTGACAGACAGTCGTCCGTTGGTAACTGTTGAATCCTTTTTCGTGTACACGCCTTATGCCGCTGCGCCTGTGCGTATGACGGTTAGTGAGACGCAACTCAATCAGTGGGTGTTAAATGGTGATATAGCCGGTGATATCGCCATAACCTCGCAGCATATCGACTATGAACTGCATGCCAATCAAGCCTTAAGAGCCCAGCTTATGGCTGTGGCCGAGCCATCACTCATGCGCTTTAATATCTCTCAGTGGGCATTGCCGGAGCTACAAGTACAAGGGCGCTATTACGGAAACCGAATTGATAACCAGATCACTATTGCCAGCCAAGCTACTTGGCAACATACGCCTTGCCCGGTGCAGGTGAGTAGCCAGGGCCGCATCGAGGTGCGCTCCAAGAATATGCGTCGCTTTAGCTTAGACACCAGTGCACTGACAACGCACTTGCGAGCGCAGGCTCAATGTGACTATCAAGCCAGCCTAAAACCCTATTTCCCAGAGCTGCTCAAGGGGTCATGGCAGCTAACCTTGGCCGAGCCAAGGGTGAGTATAGATGAAAGTGAGGTGCAGCTAACGCAAGTGCTGCTTACGCATAACAGCGAACAGAATAAAGTGGGTGTTCGCTTAGAGGCGCCGCGTGCCAATTGGCGCACAGCACAGGTGGCTGCCGATTACGCTTTACAGCTAGAAACCCAGTCGTTAGGGCGGCTTAGTGTTTCGGGACAGGCAACTGAGCAGCGCATTAGCGGTGCCTTTAAAGGTCAAGTAGCCGCGCCGGTGGGTGAGAATGTGCATGTTGCCCCCGTAAGCGCCACTGGCGAGTTCGACCATAACTTTGCTGGGGCTACTGCGCTGCATGGGCAACTGAAAATCGCACAGTTAACAATGGCGCCTTATTCTGGACAGCAGGTAGCGGTTACTGTTGATGCCACTATCAGCGCAGATAACTCGATTTCAGCGCGCCTTGATACCTTTGCTGCTGTTGCGGCGAATGCTGATATTAAACTGCTTGATGTCGAGCAAAATTATCAGGTACAGGCAGACTTGGGGGCTGGGCGGCGCAGCGCGCAGGTTGAGGTGCAAAGCAGCATTGGACAATTAAACTCTGCGCAGCTGAGGTTAAGTGAGCTCAGCGTTGATAGTCGAGTTGATATTGCCCGCAGCATTGATGGTGAGCACCTTATCTCATGGCAGCAGGCGCAAGCTTTGGTTAAGCACAGTTGGCAAGAAACGGCTTTTCCTATCACCGTGGTATTGCCGCCGACGCCTTTACCTTCATTGCAAGCCATTGCCAGTCAATTGGCCCCCGAGTTGTCACTGACCGCTGGCACACTCAGCGCTCAACTGCACGGTGATGCCCGCCTTCAGCGTATGCAATGGCAGCTAGATGTGGACAGCGCCAGCGTGCTTTATCAGAGTTACTTAGCCGAAAATATCAATACATCGGCGCAAGGACAGTGGAATTCAGGGCAACTTCAGCTCGATGATACTAGCTTTACTATTTCCCAACTACGCGCTGGACCGGTGTTGTCACAGGTGCAAGGGCTCTGGGGTTATGACCAAGATGCCTACCTCAAAGAGGTGCAGGCCGGGGTGTTAGGCGGCACTCTGTCACTGGATAAACTATATGTGACGGGGTTAACGAAGCGCCGTGCTCCCACCCTAGTTGAGATAGCACAGATTAATGCCCAAAGCCTATTGGCGCTAGAGCCCCAGCAGGGCATTGAGGTCACCGGGGTATTGGCAGCAACACTACCAATACGGTTAGAGGAGCAGGGAGTCAGTGTCGAAAATGGCCGTATTTATTCGCAAGCTCCGGGTAAATTGACGATTAAAGATAACGCCGCCTTCGATGCGGTGAAAGCGCAGCAGGCAGAGCTTGGGCCGATGTTGGGCATGTTGGAAAACTTAGATATTAACAGCATCAACGCCGATGTTGATTTAAATACCGATGGTTGGTTAACCATGGCGATGCAATTAAAAGGGGAAAACCCCGAGCACCAGCAAGCTGTAAATTTTAACTATAATCATCAAGAAAATATCTATACCCTATTTAAGGCGCTGCGCTTAAGTGATGAAATCACTAAGAAAGTGGAGCAAGAGTATCAAGCGAAGGAGTAAGCGAATGAGCAAACTATCGCTGGTGGCGGTTGTCGCTATGTTAACTTTAATGGGATGCACCCATAAGGTTGAGGTAGAGAGTAAAGAGCCAATCACCATCAACCTAAATGTCAAAGTCGATCATGAGATCCGCGTCAAAGTGGATAAAGAACTCGACGAATTATTCAGCGATGACAGCGAGCTTTTCTAGGAGGGGTTATGAAACTAGTTAAATGGAGTATGTTAGTCAGTGCCGCCATGTTGGCCTTCAGTGCCTGGGCGCTAACTTTAGACCAAGCTAAGGCGCAAGGTATCGTCGGCGAAACCAGCAACGGCTATTTAGCCTTAGTACAAAATAACAGTGAGGCGCAAAAGCTAATTGCTGAAATTAACGCTAAGCGTAAAGCCAAGTATTTATCATTGGCGAAGAAAAATGGTATCAGTTTGAGCCAAGTGGAGGCGTTAGCAGGCGCCAAAGCTATCGAAAAAACGACCGTAGGGCATATGGTTAAAGTCGACGGCCAGTGGCGTAAAAAGTAACACTAGGGTGAGCACAGTGCAGTATGGCGCTGCACTTTTTGCCGCTCAAAATGCCCAGCGCTATCAGTAGGCATAGTACTGGGCGGGCAAAACAAAGGTAAACTAGGCGATTTGTCGTTCTGCCAAGCTCAGCTCCATGGTGGCTTTAAGCAAACGATACAGGTTAATGGATGCATCGATTTCCTGTTTACGGTTCGTCAGTGACTCGATATTCAACCCCAGCGGCACATCCAGATGGGCGCAGCTACGCAAAATCAAATCTAAGTTTTCGCGGCAGATGCGCACCGACTCACTCAAGGTGTTTTCGGCATCAAGCATGCGCCACTTAGTTGCCTCTGGCACGGAAATCCCCAACCACTGCATAAAATCCAGCGTTTTTTCACCGCCACAAGGGGTGAAGGTCAGAATAATACGCTGTGGCGAGAGCCCTTGCTGGCGGCAGCTGCGGGCATAACTGGTGATTAGATCAATAGTCGCTTGCGCATCATAAACCGCCTGGGAGATAAAAAACTGACACCCTTGCGCCGTTTTGGTCAGCAAGCGCTCATGTTCATTACGCTTATTAGCGTGGCGCTCGGCAATGGTCACGCCGCCTAAAAAGAAGTCCTGGTGATGAGCGGCAATCTGGCTGTAGGCATCGTTTAAGCTTAGCTTGATATCCCCTTGTGACGACGGACTTCCGACTAAGACTAAGTTATTTAAATCATGGTCATTGGCGGTGCTATCAAGCCACTGGTTAAATTCATCCTGATTGCGCTGAGCCACACTTTTATAGGTGATCACATCGGCGCGTGATAGGCGCCGCAATAGCTGGCCATAATCACGTGGGTCAATGGTGTGTTTGAATGGGAAGGGGCGCGGCGTACTGATGCGACTGCTCTCGTCCTGAATGTCATAAACCACCACACCGTCATATTCAATTTCGTGTAGACGGCCAAGCAGCTTTTCGGCAATGGCGCGCATAGCGACTTCATCAGTATCTGCTTTAGGTGGCGTAGTGCCAATTAAATACACGCCCTGACGGGGGTCCTCTATTTTTTCTCGCAGTGATAAAGCCATGGTTCTCATTCCCAGCAATTGACAATGAAATAACTATAACAGCCATTTAGACGTCTAAACAGCTTTTTATAATGAAACTTACTCAACTCGAGTGAATTTGCTTCAAGTTAAACCGTTACTCAGCATGATCTGACCGTTATACCCATTATGTCGTGGCTGACATATTTGTTTACAGCAAAGTGACGCCCCTAAGGTGCGTTTGCGATGTGATTTATTGCATAATGAGGAAGCTAAAAAACAACAAAACATCAAGGTTGAAGATGAAACTTTCTCTATTAGCGACAGGTGTCGCCTTCGCGCTCACTCTTGGCGGTTGCCAAAGCACGCAAACGACGACCAGCAGCCCAGCGGCTGCTGAGGCCGCGCCACAGTCACAAGCAGTGTTCTCTCAGGACTATGTACTTGAAGAGCTTGATAATGGCCTGCGAGTCATGGTGGTGAAAACAGACTACCCCGATGTCGTGTCATTACAAATCCCGGTATCTGTAGGCTCACGTAATGAGGTGGAACCAGGAAAAACCGGCTTTGCCCACTTCTTTGAACACATGATGTTCAAAGGCTCTGAGAAATTTCCTGCACACGTATATGCAGATATCTTGAAAAACTCCGGGGTCGATAACCGCGCTTACACCACGAATGATTACACCAATTATCACCTTAACTTCTCCAAAGAGCACCTCGATAAGGTGCTAGAAATTGAAGCGGATATTTTCCAAAACTTGAGTTACAGTGAAGAGCAATTCCGCACCGAAGCGCTGACCGTCAAAGGCGAATACTTAAAGAATAACGCCAGTCCTATCCGTAAGTTACTCGCGGCGGTGCGTAATGAGGCCTTTGATAAGCATACCTATAAACACACCACCATGGGCTTTTTTGCCGACATTGAAGCCATGCCGGACCAAAGTGAATATGGGCAAACCTTTTTCGAGCGCTTTTATAAGCCGGAATATGTCTCTTTGGTAATTGTCGGTGATGTTGACCCGCAAGCGACCATCGCGATGGTGAAAAAGCACTGGGGCAATTGGCAGCAAGGGGATTATCAAGCCGATATTCCTGTTGAACCGCAACAACAGGCGCCTCGTTATGTGCATGAGCAATACGAAGGGCTACCCGGACACTGGTTATTAGTGTCATACAAAGGTGCAGCGTGGCAGCCGCAGAAAAAAGACCGCGCGGCGCTTGATTTGCTCTCTCAACTATACTTTTCTGAGAACTCAGATTTGTATCAAGAGCTGGTTGTTGATAAGCAAATTGCCAGCCAAATGTTCACCTACAACCCGGAAACCAAAGATCCAGGCTTGATGCATGTGTTTGTGAAGGTGGATGATGAGCAGCACCTCACCACCGTGCGCGATGCTATCAACCGCACTTATGCCAAGGCACGTACAGAGTTGGTCGATGAAAGCCGACTACAAGCCTTGAAATCGCACCAAAAGTATAGCTTTATTAATAGCTTAGATTCATCACAAAGCATCGCCTCAACCCTTGCGCGGTACATGCATTTCGAGCGTGACCCTGAGGTGATCAACAGCTTGTATGCCACTGCCGATAACATTAGTGCCGAAGATATTCGCGCCATGGCGAATAAGTACTTTGTCGATAGTAATCGTACCACGGTGACGATGTCAGCTAGTGAGTCGGTTGCAGGCTTTGCCAAAGAGGTGCGCCTTGATGCTTTAGTCGCTGAGCATCAAAATAAGCCCACCGAGCGCCATTTCACCGTGCTCGATAACACGAATAGTTCACCGCTGGTGGATGTTAACTGGTTATTCTACACCGGCGCGGCTGCCGACCCAGAGGGCAAAAAAGGTCTGGCGGCACTGACTGCGGCAATGATTGCCAAAGGCGGCAGTGCGTCACAAAGCTATAAAGATATTCAAAAGGCTTTATATCCCATGGCAGGGAGCTTCAGCTATCAAATTGATAAGGAAATGATGTCGTTTCGTGGCCGTATTCACAAAGACAATGCTGACAAATGGTATGCCTTGGTGAGCGAGCAATTGCTAAACCCAGGGTTTCGCGAAGACGATTTCCAGCGGCTGCAAAAGGAGCTTGTCGATAGCATTAAATCAGGCTTAAAAGCGTCTAATGATGAGGAGCTGGGCAAGGAGGTACTGTATAGCAAGCTGTATCAAGGCCACCCCTATGAAAGTTATAATTACGGCGACTTATCTGATCTGGAGAATATTACCTTAGCGGATGTGCGGGCCTTTTATCAGCAACAGCTGACCCAAAGTAAACTGCACTTGGGTATTACTGGAGCCATGCCAGAAGAGCTGAAAATGCAGCTGTTAACGGACCTACAGGGCTTACCAAAAGGTGAACAACGCCGCCTTAACGTGCCTGACGCTCCAGTGCTTGACGGGCGTTACGCGACTATTGTCGAAAAGTCGGCAAAATCAACGGCAGTGTCGTTTGGCTTCCCTATTGATACCACGCGATCGCATAAAGACTGGACAGCATTATGGTTAGTGCGTTCATACTTAGGTGAGCACCGTAACTCGAACGCCCAGTTATTCCAGCGTATTCGTCAGGTTCGGGGGATGAACTATGGCGACTATGCCTACATCGAGTACTTCCCTCGTGGTATGTTCCAAACTAAACCGGATGCCAACCTAGGGCGTTCTGAGCAAATCTTCCAGGTATGGTTAAGGCCGCTGCGCTCAAATAACGATGCTCACTTTGCGACTCGCACCGCTTTATTCGAGCTCGATAAACTCATTGCTAATGGCATGAGCGAAGCGGACTTTGCAGCAACGCGAAACTTCTTAAGTAACTATGTGCCGCAACTGGTAGCCAGCCAAGACCGACAGCTAGGCTATGCCCTAGATAGTCGCTTTTACGATACCGATAACTTTGTCGACTATGTGCGTGAGCAGCTCAGTAGCTTAAGCGTCGAAGATGTAAATCGGGTGATCAGTGAAAATCTACAAAGCGACAATATGCACTATGTGTTTGTTACTGGAGATGGCGCCGATATGCAGCAACGACTGGCCTCGGAGCAGGAATCCCCGCTGCAGTACAACACTGAGAAACCGCAATCGCTGCTTGACGAAGACAAGCAAATTCAACGCTACCCTTTGCGTATTCCCGCTGAGAATATAGAGGTGTTAGCGGTCGACACCGTCTTTGAATAAGCATTAATCTGCATGAAAAGCCGCTTTTGATGAGCGGCTTTTTTATTGCTGTGTTTCTGCTATGGTTATGAGCGACAACTCATTTGTATGCCATGGAGGGAGATAATGTCAGCCAAGCTATTATTGGGGCCTATTCTTGGCCTTGAATCAGATACCCTATATACCTTTGTCTTTGTGACCGATAACAATGTGCAGCAATGTCATGTTGCGGTGGAAGGGCAGAACTTAGAGGCGGTTGAAATCGGTTCCCTCAGTGCGGGGAAGGTATGGAAAGCTCGTATCGAACTTGAAACCCCAGGTTACCTTGATTACCACATTACTATCCACGGCGAGGACGCCGCAGACCAACAAGGCCAACAGCTGTGGACATTTTACGTGCCTGAGCAGGGAGAAAAACCGCGTTTAGCCTATGCCTCATGTAATGGTTTTTCCGATTATAAGATGATGAATGCCACAGAAAAGCCTTACTACTTATGGCGTGAAATGCACGCACAACACCAGCAGGCGCCATTTTCGCTGCTGTTAATGGGAGGCGATCAGGTTTACGCTGACTCCATATGGTCTCAAGTCCCCACATTACAGCGTTGGAATGAACTTGATAAAGAGCAGAAAATAACGCGCCAAGTTAGCAAAGAGATGCGCAACCAAGTGACGCGATTTTATAGCCAACTGTATTTGGCTCGCTGGAATAAAGCGCCAATGGCGGCGATGCTGGCTTCAGTGCCATCGTTAATGATGTGGGATGATCACGATATTTTCGATGGCTGGGGGAGTTACCCTGATGATTTGCAGAGCTGTCCTGTTTATCAGTGTATCTATGAGGCGGCGCGTGAGGTGTTCACTTTGTTGCAATTACGCGGCAGCGATAACCACGGTTTACTTGCCGGTGAACAAGGTTGTGACTTTTCATTTGCGCTGAGGTTTCGCGATTACCATATTTTGGCCCTAGATAACCGCTCTGAGCGCAGTTTGAGCCAAGTGATGTCGGATACTTGTTGGGCCCATGTGACCGATTACCTCGATAGCCAATGCCAACAAGGAGATTTGTTGGTGATGACTGCGGTGCCTGTGGTCTATCGTGATTTCTCTTTCGCTGAGCGTGCGGTTGATGCCACCCCTTGGCAAGAAGAGCTGACTGATGATTTAAAAGATCATTGGCGAGCAAAAGAGCATGAAGGGGAGCGCGCTCGTTTAATTATGCGACTCATTGATAATGCCAAGCAACGTCAAGGCAAAACCGTGTTGCTTTCGGGGGATGTGCATGTGGGGGCTCTGGGAGTGATCAGGGCGCCACAATCTCAAGGCGCGGTGAAAATTCACCAAGTGGTGTCCTCGGGGATAGTGCACCCGGCGCCGACCTTTATGCAGTGGCTCGGGATTTGCGCGATCACCAATGACGATTTGGAATACATTGACGAGGGGGAGCAAATTACGGCTTCCATGCTGCGCCCATTTGGCTCAGCAAAGTACATTCGCGCTCGTAATTTTGTGTCCATGTGCCAAGGTGATGACGGCAAACTATGGGTCAACTGGCTCATTGAAGGCAAAGATAAGCCGAGTTACCCCATTAACTAGAGAGTAAAAAGGCCTCTTTAGGGAGGCCTTTTTTAACTACTTTTTGGCTTTGATTTTAGCCTTGGCTTTTTTGCGCTTGGCTTTGATCTTGGCCGGATCTTTTTTCTTTTTCGGTGGCAACTTAGGCTCTTTATGTTGTGGCTCTAAGCCCTTTATTTTGCGCCGTTTCAGTACTTGATCGGTATAACGCTCTATTTTGCCAACCATGGCCACATCATGGGCCTCAACCAAGGAAATAGCGGTGCCTTTTTTACCTGCACGGGCCGTGCGGCCAATGCGGTGCACGTATACATCGGCCGTGCGTGGCATATCAAAGTTGATGACATGGCTGATATCGCTGACATCAATGCCGCGTGCGGCGACATCTGTGGCCACCAAAATATTAGTGCGACCACTGTGAAAGCTAGCCATGGCTGCCATGCGTTTATCCTGTGGCATCTCGCCACGTAGCCATGTGGTTTTTATATCATTAGTATAAAGCTCGCCCACTAATTTCTCTAGGCGCTCGCGGGTTTTCACAAACACCACGGCCTTTTCCACATCACTTTGTTTCAATAGATGGGTCAGTAGTGCCAACTTGTGCTCATAATCATCGGCCAAGTGAACCCATTGTAAGATCTTGCCGCGCTCGCGACGCGAGGGTGAAGCTTCAAGTTTAGCGGGCTCATTAAGGATTCGCTCGGAGAACTTTTCTACTGCTTCGCCTTCCAAGGTGGCCGAAAATAGCAGACATTGGCGTCGGTTTTTGGCTTCCTCACAGATGCGCAGCATTTCTTTGCGAAAGCCCATATCTAGCATGCGATCGGCTTCATCGAGGATCAACATTTCCACATCCTCGGCGTGGAAGTTTTCGGTATCCAAATACTCCATTAACCGTCCAGGAGTGGCAATCAGCACATCATTGTTCTTTTCAAAGATTTCTTTATGACTGCCGTAGTTGATGCCGCCGGTCACCACGCCAATTTTCAGATGCGTGTGGGCTGCGAGCTTTTCACACTGCTCATGGACTTGGTAAGCAAGTTCGCGCGTTGGTGCCATGATCAGCACGCGAGCGAAACCTGGGTTACGACGCGGGTGGTCGAGTAAGTATTGAATTGCAGGGATCAAGAACGCTGCCGTTTTCCCTGTGCCCGTTGGTGCACCCGCAAGTACGTCGCGACCATCAAGGGCCTCTGGGATGGCGAGCTGTTGGATGCTGGTGGCTTTGCTAAAGCCCATGGCATCAATGGCTTTTAAAAGCGCGGCATCAAGATCAAAATCGGCAAATTGCATAAAGGAGTCAAAATGAAGGACAATTGCGTTAATTATACGTGGCACATACACAAACACAAAGGGCAAAAGTGGCAGGATTTAACTTTAAACGCTTCTCCATCGCACAAGACAACGTCGCCATGAAGGTCTCAACCGATGGCATCTTGCTCGGTGCGTGGGCCGATGTCAGCCAGGCGCGGCGTATATTGGATGTGGGCACGGGCACAGGGCTACTGGCGTTAATGGCTAAGCAGCGGGCGCCCGATGCGTGTGTGCACGGCATTGATATTGAACCGGATGCTTGCACTCAAGCGCAGCTTAATGTTGCTGCGAGCCCTTGGCCTGAGGTGGCTATAAGCCGCTGTGATGCTAATACCTTCACGCCCGAGCAAGCGGTTGATTTAGTGATCAGTAATCCACCGTATTTCGATAATGCCCTTAAAGCCGGAAGCGACAAACGCACGTTGGCGCGCCATACCGACAGTTTACCTTTTAGTGAACTACTGGGTGTGTGGCAGCGAGCCAGCCACAGCCAGACTGAATTGGCGGTGATTCTGCCACTATCTGGCGCCGAGCAATTGCACCAATTGGTGCTGCAACAAGGGGGATATTTACGCCGTTGTTGTCGGGTGAAAACCACCGCCACTAAAGCCGTAACGCGCTGTTTAATGCAGTGGAGTTGGCAGCAAAGTGATTGCCATTATAGCGAGTTGGTGATTCATCAAGGCGATGATTACAGCGCCGAGTATCGCGCATTGTGCAAGGATTTTTACCTGCGTTTTTGATTTTTCAGCGCCTTTGTCTCGGTAATGAATACGTATTCAATTGCCACAGTGATGCGCTCAGTCTAGTGTTAAATTTTTGTAAATCAAGCGCGGGCTAATAACGAAAATGAGACACACTATGACAACTAAAACCCTCCTCGCTGCAAGCCTCTCGTTAGGTCTTGCAATCCCGACGACAAGTCATGCCGCCCCGACCACCTTTGTTCACTTGTTTGAGTGGAGTTGGCCGGACATTGCTCAAGAATGTGAGCAGTTCCTAGGCCCCAAAGGCTACGCTGCTGTGCAGGTGTCACCGCCTAATGAGCATATCCAAGGCAGCCAATGGTGGACTCGCTACCAACCGGTCAGTTATGAGCTCACCAGTCGCGGTGGCAATCGCAGCGAGTTCATTGATATGGTCCAGCGTTGTGGCGAGGCCGGCGTGGATATCTATGTTGATACCCTGATTAATCACATGGCGGCGGGCAGTGGTGTTGGCACGGCAGGGCACAGCTATGGGGATAAATATTTCCCAGATTACAGCCCACAAGACTTCCATACTAGCTGCGCTATCAATCCTGAAGATTATGGCAATGACCGTTGGCGGGTGCAGCATTGTGAATTGGTGGGCCTCGCGGACCTAAACACCGATGCCGAGTATGTGCAAAACACCTTAGCCAATTACATTAACTCACTGCAAAGCCTAGGGGTGAAAGGGTTTCGTTTTGATGCCGCGAAACATGTTGCAGCAGACGATATTGCCAGCTTGATGGGCAAGGTGGTAGGCAACCCTGTGGTATTCCAAGAGGTGATTGATCAAGGCGGTGAAGCTGTCAGCGCTTCGGAATATCTGGCCACAGGCTTGGTCACCGAATTTAAATACAGCACCGAGCTTGGCAACACCTTTCGCAATGGCAAACTCGCCTGGCTGAGCAATTTTGGTGAAGGGTGGGGGTTTATGCCGAGCTCCTCAGCAGTGGTGTTCGTCGATAATCACGACAACCAACGTGGTCACGGTGGGGGCGGTAATGTGATCACCTATTCCGATGGCCGTTTATATGATTTAGCGAACGTGTTTATGCTTGCCTATCCTTATGGTTACCCTAAGGTGATGTCGAGTTATGACTATCACGGCGATACCGATGCCGGTGGGCCCAGTGTGCCGGTGCATAATAACGGCGAGTTAGAATGCTTTGGCAGCAACTGGCAGTGCGAACACCGGTGGTCTTATATCGCCGGTGGCGTGGATTTTCGCAATAACACCACCGAGCACTGGCAAGTGACGCAGTGGTGGGATAATGGCAATAACCAAATTGCCTTTGGCCGGGCGGATGCCGGGCATGTGGCCATTAACAAAGAAGAGTTCGCGTTGCAGGCGACGATCGCCACCGACATGGCTCCAGGGCGCTATTGCAATGTACTTAAAGGTGCGCTGAGTGAAGATGGCAGTCGCTGTAGCGCTGAGGTCATTACCGTACAACCCGATGGCACTATTAACCTTGATGTGGCCCCTTGGGATGCGATGGCTATTCATCATCAAGCCAAATTACCTGCCATAGATGACGGTGACTGGCAGCGTACGGTGATCTTTATCAAGGCACCCACCGCAAGCGGCGAGGATCTATTTCTACGCGGCGGCATTGACCACCACTATGCCAACACCACACAAGGGCGCGATTGCCAAACCAGTAACTACCAATGTGCCATGCCTATTCGTCACAACAACCTACGGAATACCACCACAGCGCCGTGGAAAATCAATGATAATTACCTTGATTGGTATGGTACTGAGGCGGGACAAAGTAGTGAGGCTCCCGGCAGTGCGACCGACTGGACCACCGACCTTTGGCCCAGCGACTGGGGCACTGAGCGCACCGTGAGTGTTGATGGTTATGGGGTGACAGCCCTTAATACGTGGGGGCCGCATTATTGGATGCTGGATGTTGAGATGGATTGTAGCCGTGCGGTAAGTGGTTGGTTTGAAATTAAAGCCTTTGTGCGCAATGGCCAAGGCTGGGAGGGAGATATTAATCAGCCGAATAGCCCTTATGCGAGCGCAAATCATTTTGCACAATGTGGCAAAATAAACACTTTTGAATTCAATAGCGATACCGCACTCATACAAAGTTTTTAGCCTTTATTACCCAAGTCAGGAGCGGCTAAATCACCCTGACTTGGGTTAGCGGTAATGCTTTGTTCCTGTTGTATTGAACTCTAACCTCACCTTAAATTTGCGTGCGGCAATAGCTACGCTGCACTGGGCAGGTTTGTAATTGCTTAAGCGCTGCTAGCATCATTTTTACAGGCACAACAATAAAGTAGACGGAGGCAACAATCACCATAATGGGGTCGGCGTAGGCCGCATACACACTTAAATCGAAATAAGTGAGCAGGGCTGCGATGAAAAATCCGGCGATAACCGCAGCGCTGATCACCGCATCCATAAACCATTGCTTGGTTTCAGCTATTACCAAAGCAGATGCACTAGCTTGGGCTTTTATCACTGTGTAAGCACCTATACAAGCAAGCAGGTTGATGACACCAAATAGCAGTGCGGCCGAAGTATTGATAGTGCGACCACCATCCATCATCGCCAGCAGGGCAGAGATAAAAGACACACTGCACATCAGTGCGATAACAAACCCCTTAAAAGCAATAACAATGGAGGGTAAGCGCTGACTTAGTAAGGCACGTCGCCGAGAGCTTGGCGAATTTAGATATGCGGCGGTAAGCAGTGAGATAGCCGTTAATAACACACTGACAAGGGAGTAAGCACCGTCAAATAAAATCACCAAGGAGTCTAACCATAGACCCAAAATGAGGCCTAATAAGGCTAGTAAAAGCGCGCTTATGCAAGAAAACAGCAATAGCTTCTGAGTATTTAAAGCAGACATCATAAACCACCTCACAATGGGAATGTGTTCAATAGCAATTAACAACTTGCTGCCAGTGTAATGTCATAGAGGTCACTTCCAAAGCCGCTGAGCGACGATATTTACGTCGCTGAAAAGGCATAAACTTGCTATGGTAAATAAAACCAGCAAGATATCTGCGGCACGGTATGAAAGTCAGTCAAATTGAAATATTTCTCGCGATTAGCGAATCGGGCTCGATTGCAGAGGCGGCGCGACGAATTGGCAAAAGCCGCACGACGTTAAGCTCGGCACTTACCGCCCTTGAGGATGAACTTGGCGTTGAGCTGCTCACCCGCACCGGTAATCAAGTCTCGTTGACGAATATTGGTGAAGTGATTAAAAATGACTGTGAACGTTTGGCGATGATTGCCAACGACATCACCGGTCGCTGTCATCAGCACTTGCAAGGTGTTGAAGCCTCGCTGCGCATTGCCCGTGACGATGCTCTCCCAGAGGCTTATTGGCGACAACTGATTCATGAAATGAGCAGGCAATTTCCTAGTATTAGCGTTTCTGTGTATATGGCGCCGCCGCCGGAACTCAACGATATGGTGGAACAAGGGATCGTCGATATTGCTTATTGTCTGTTACCCCAAAGCCAGCAACTAACGAGCAGTCATCAAGTCAAGCTAGGTGAAATTCGTATGATGACCGTGGCCAGCAAAGGCCACCCGCTCACGACACTCAGCCAAGTAGTTAAAGCCGACTTATCCAGGTATACCGAATTTGCGTTAGCAACTATTGATGAAACGGGGCTGCATGCGGTGACGCCAGTCTCAGGGAATTACATCGCGTTGCCTTTTTATGAGCATCTGCGCAATGCCGTGCTTGATGGCACCGGCTTTGCCAGTGTGCCCTCGGTTTTAATTAATCCCTATCTACGCGACGGCAGTGTTAAAGTTTTGAAGTACGATCAAGCGATGACATCGCAGGCCTATGGCATGATTCAAACCCGCTATAGCCAGCTTGGTCGGCTAAGCCAGTGGCTAGCGCAACAAATCGCTGCCTACCTGAGTGAATCTTAGCGGCTGGTTGAGAAAGCAAATAAGGTTATAACGCGCTGTACTCATTCATGATTTGCTCTATCCAAGTAGCAATGCGCTCATCACTTTTATCGTACTGGCTGTCCTCATCGAGCGCTAAGCCAACAAAGTGAGACTGATCCTCTGTTAATGCTTTAGACGCTTCGAACTCGTAGTCATCGCCATTGGGCCATTGGCCAATAAAGTGCACACCTTGTGGCTTAATTTCGTCGTGGAGCATACCCAGTGCATCTTGGAACCACTGGCCATAACCTTGCTGATCGCCCATTCCGAAAAGTGCGATCACTTTGCCACTCAAATTGACGCCACTGATATCATCCCAGTGCGACTCCCAATCCTCTTGGATTTCACCAAAGTCCCATGTTGATATCCCGAAGATTAGAAATTCGTAATCTTCAGCTTTTTTCAAAGGCTCATCTTGGATGTTGTATAAGTCCACCACCTCAGCACCAATGATGTCGCGGATTTTTTCCGCTGCTATTTCGGTGTAGCAGGTAGTCGAGCCATAAAATAAACCAATCTTCATAATCGCCGTACAACTGAGTGAGTAATGGCCGCAGTTTAACGTATCGGCTCGCGACTATCTATGGCGTGCTTTATGATATGATGGCAAATAGGTAAATACACACTAAGCGCCTTACTTGTGAACAAGCAACCAATACACAGCGATAATATCGAGCATATAGAAATGTTCTTAGATGCGTTATATCTGGAGCAGGGGAGTAGTGAGAATACGCTGTCTGCTTATCGCACGGATCTTGTTAAGTTCAGCGAGTTTATAGCGCCGCAAGCGCTGCTGGCAATTGATAGCACCGACGTAGAACACTACTTAGCCTATCGTGTAGACAAAGGCCTTAGTCCGCGTAGTACGGCACGGAGTATCAGTGCACTAAAGCGCTTTTATCAACATCAGGTGCAAGAAAAGCGTTTGCCCAGCTCCCCTATGGAAACCATATCTCGGCCTAAACCAAGCCAGTCATTGCCTAAAACGCTAAGCGAAACAGACGTTGAAGCTCTCCTAGCAGCACCAGATTGTGATGAGGCGATGGGCCTTAGAGACCGCGCAATGTTAGAGCTTCTTTATGCTACAGGCCTGCGTGTCAGCGAACTGATAGGCTTACGCATGGAGCATGTTAATCAGCGTCAGGCGGTGGTGTTTGTAAAGGGTAAGGGGAACAAAGAGCGTCTAGTGCCTATGGGGGAAGAGGCGCTGTTGTGGCTAGAGCGTTATTTAAAGTACGCGCGCCCATCATTGGTTAAGCTCGCTACTGACTTTGTATTTGTCTCTAAGCGGGGCATTGGCATGACGCGGCAAACCTTTTGGCATCGCATTAAACACTATGCTATGTTGGCGAACATTAAATCAGATTTGTCCCCGCATACCCTACGTCATGCCTTTGCAACACATTTGTTGAATCATGGAGCTGACTTACGGGTTGTACAAATGATGTTAGGGCACAGTGACTTGTCGACCACACAAATTTATACTCATGTGGCGAATGAAAGGTTAAAATCGGTCCATGCTGAACATCACCCCCGTGCCTAGGCAACAGGTTAAATTGCTCAGGTGCTGGAATTTATTTGTATAAGCGCGGTCTAGTTTATTGTGCAAGAAGCAGTTAGAGATTTTATTATGAAAAAATTAGTTGTTGCGCTGGCGTTTGCTGGTGCCAGTGCCGGAGCGTTTGCTCAAGGCGTTAGTGTAGAGCCGCAAGACACCATGCAGCAGCAGGTGAGTGTGATCCAAAGCAAGCTGGCAGAGCTTGGGGTGAATGTAAAGCAAGTGCATCCAAGTCCGGTGCAAGGTTTACAGGAAGTGATCACCGATAAGGGCGTGTTTTATGCCAGTGCTGACGGCCGTTATCTTGTGCAAGGTACGATGATTGACCTTGTTAACCGTGAAAACTTAACAGAAAGTGCACTGAGTCATGTGCGCCTTGAAGGTGTCGCACAATACCAGAACTCAATGATCACCTATAAAGCAGATAACGAAAAAGGCAAGATCACCGTCTTTACCGATATCACTTGTGGCTACTGCCGTAAGTTACACCGTGAGCTGGATGACTACCTAGATGCTGGCATTACCGTGCAGTATTTGGCATTTCCGCGTGGCGGACTGCGTGGCTCTGGGTACACCGACCTGATGAATGTGTGGTGTGCTGATAACAAGCAAGAGGCACTGACGGAAGCAAAAGCAGGTGAAAAACCAGAAAAAATTGAAAACTGTAACGCACCGGTGGCAGAGCACTACCAATTAGGGCAAAGCTTTGGTATCAGCGGTACTCCAGCCATTATTTTATCTGATGGCAGCATGATCCCAGGTTATCAGCCTGCGGCTGCAATTAGCTCAGCGATTGATGAGTTAAATAATAACAAATCTTAATGTAGAATGGGCCGCATCTAACGACGGCCCTTTTTTTGGAGTTTGCCTTGCAGGCGCATACCACCATAATGGCTCGCCCGCGAGTCGATGACAGCCACCTAAGCGATAAGCTTCACCCCGTTATTCGTCAAATCTATGCCTCTCGTGGCGTCAATAGTAATGAGCAAATAGATAACCGTGCCAATACCTTGCACGATTTCCGGCTATTTAAAGACATTGAATTAGCAGCAGAAATACTAAGTGACAGTTTACAGCGTCAAGACAAGGTGCTGATTGTCGGAGATTTTGATGCCGATGGTGCCACCAGTACTGCCACCTTAATGCAAGGCTTGGGTATGTTTGGGTTTGGTCAATTGGATTACCTAGTGCCGGACCGTTTTAACTTCGGCTATGGACTAAGTGTGGAGTTGGCTGAGCATATTGTTGCCATGGCTCCTGATTTGGTGATCACCGTTGATAGTGGCATTTCGTGCTTGAAAGGCATCGAGCGGGTCAAGGCTGCCGGTATCAAGGTCATTGTCACCGACCACCACTTACAGGGCGAACAATTACCCAACGCCGACGCCATCGTTAACCCCAATCGCCATGATTGTACTTTCCCATCAAAATCGATAGCCGGTGTTGGTGTGGCTTTTTATGTGCTTATCGCATTGCGCCATACGCTGCGGGAGCGTCGTTATTTTAATGAGCAGCGCCCTGAGCCGAATTTAGCCAACCTCCTCGATCTTGTTGCCCTTGGCACGGTTGCCGATGTGGTGGCGCTGGATGCGAATAATCGCACCTTGGTGCATCAAGGGCTGGCGCGCATCCGCAGTGGTAAGACTCGCCCCGGTATCGAAGCGCTGGTTGATGTGGCACGGCGCACGCAAGCGCGTTTAAGCGCCTCAGATTTTGGCTTTGCTCTAGCGCCACGGTTAAATGCGGCAGGTCGATTAGATGATATGAGCTTAGGCATTGCTTGTTTGCTATCACCGGATATTAATCACGCTCGGCGCATTGCCGGTGAACTGGATATACTTAATGCGGAGCGCAAAGAAATAGAGCAGGGCATGCAACAAGAAGCGCAAGCGGCGCTGGCCAAGCTCTCTTTAACAAGTGCGCAAACACCCGATGCGTTATGTCTGTACCAGTCCGATTGGCACCAAGGTGTGATTGGTATTCTCGCCGGGCGTTTAAAAGAGCACTATCACCGCCCCACGGCGATTTTTGCCGCCGGAGATAATGGCCTACTGAAAGGGTCTTGTCGCTCCATTGATGGCGTGCATATGCGTGATGTGTTGGCGCATATCGATGGTCAATACCCAGGGCTGATCGCTAAATTCGGCGGCCATGCCATGGCTGCGGGGTTAAGTATTGAGGAAGCGCGATTCAACGAGTTTCAACAAGCCTTCGCGCAAGAGATAGGTAAAGTGCTTACCGAAGAAGCGAAAGAGTGTATTTTGCTCACTGATGGTGAGCTGCCCAGTGATTGTTTGAATATGGAGTTTGCTGAGTTGCTGCGTCAAAGTGGGCCTTTTGGTCAGAATTTTCCAGAGCCCATTTTTGAGCATACCTTTGAGTTGCTGCAACAGCGCGTTGTTGGTGATAAACACCTTAAGCTAGTGCTGCGCCATAGCAGCGGCCGAGTGCTTGATGCTATCGCTTTTAATGTTGATGTGCGCGCTTGGCCTGATACCCAAGTGCGCTATGTACACCTAGCTTACCAGCTCGATATTAATGAGTTTCGTGGCCAATTTTCTTTGCAGTTGATCGTTCGAGAGCTGCAAAAACAATAGCCACAGCAAGTTGGCTTAGAGCAAATAAAATTAGATAAAATCATGTGAAAGCGCTAATAAATGCAGCAGTTTTTTGCTAAAATCGAGCGCTTTTATTGATGCGCCGAATTCTCAGTATACTTGTAGTGTAAATGCTTACATCAAGATGGCTAAAGAGATAGACCTTGGCGCCACCATCATTTTGCGGAGTGACATGCATGTTTGAAGTGAATCCTGTGATTAATCAAATCAAGGAAATTCGCGAGCGCACAGAGCTTCTTCGGGGGTATCTTTGACTACGCTCTTAAGAAAGAGCGGTTAGAAGAAGTGAATGCTGAACTCGAAGACCCAGCAGTGTGGAATGAACCTGAAAAAGCCCAGGCTTTAGGTAAAGAAAAAGCCAGTCTTGAGGTGATTGTTGAGACTATCGGCAAGCTTGAGGACGGCACTGACGATGTCGAAGGGCTGGTGGAGTTGGCTGTTGAGGCCGAAGATCAAGAGACCTTCGAAGAAGCCCAAGCTGAACTTGAAGAACTCAATGCCCACCTTGAAAAACTCGAGTTCCGTCGTATGTTTAGTGGCGATCAAGACGCTAACGATGCGTACTTAGACTTGCAAGCGGGTTCGGGTGGTACAGAAGCACAAGATTGGTGCAACATGTTATTGCGCATGTACTTGCGTTGGGCCGAGGCAAAAGGCTTTAAGGCTGAAATCGTTGAAGCAACTGACGGCGATGTGGCTGGTATTAAAGGCGCTACAGTAAAAATTAGCGGTGAATATGCCTATGGCTGGCTGCGCACGGAAACAGGCGTGCACCGTTTGGTCCGTAAGAGTCCTTTCGATTCTGGCGGACGCCGCCATACCTCGTTTGCCTCAGCGTTTGTTTACCCAGAGATTGACGACAACATCGAAATCGATATCAATCCAGCCGATTTACGCATTGATGTATATCGGGCTTCGGGGGCTGGGGGTCAGCACGTTAACCGCACAGAGTCAGCGGTGCGAATTACCCACTTGCCAACCAATACCGTGGTACAGTGCCAAAATGACCGCTCGCAGCACAAAAACAAAGACCAAGCGATGAAACAGTTAAAAGCAAAACTGTTTGAGCTGGAGTTGAAAAAGCAAAACGCTGAGAAGCAAGCGCAAGAAGAAGCAAAGTCAGACATAGGTTGGGGCTCACAAATTCGCTCCTACGTACTTGATGACTCACGCATTAAAGATTTGCGCACCGGTGTTGAGAACCGCAATACCCAAGCGGTACTCGATGGAGACCTTGATAAATTTATTGAAGCAAGCCTTAAATCAGGCCTGTAACGTAACGCCAAACCAATAGAGCTAGAAAATGACAGATCAAATTCAAGACGAAAATAAACTAATTGCTGAGCGTCGTGCCAAGCTCGACGCCATTCGCGAAAACTGCAGTGCTAACGGCCACCCAAATGGTTTCCGTCGAAAACATTACACTGCTGATCTTCAAGCCGAGTTTGGCGATAAGTCGAAAGAAGAATTAGTTGAGCTTGATCATCAGGTGGCCGTGGCTGGGCGTATTCTTGCTAAGCGTGGTCCATTTATGGTGTTGCAAGACATGAAAGGTCGCGTACAAGCCTACGCTTCAAAAGATGTACAAAAAGATCTTAAAGCTAAATATGGGCAACTAGATATCGGCGATATTATTGGCGTTGCTGGACCTTTGCATAAATCAGGCAAGGGTGACCTCTATGTTGATATGCATGAATACGAGTTACTGACTAAGTCTTTACGTCCACTGCCAGAGAAATTCCATGGCTTGTCTGATCAGGAAACCAAATATCGCCAGCGTTACGTTGACTTGATCACCAACATGGATACGCGTGAGACTTTCCGTGTTCGCTCGAAGATCATAGAGGGGATCCGTCGCTTCTTGGCTGAGCGTGATTTTATGGAAGTAGAAACCCCTATGCTGCAGGTCATCCCAGGTGGTGCAACAGCGCGTCCGTTTGTGACTCATCACAACGCGTTAGACATTGATATGTATTTGCGTATCGCTCCTGAGCTTTACTTAAAGCGTTTGGTCGTCGGTGGTTTTGACCGGGTATTTGAGATTAACCGCAACTTCCGTAACGAAGGGTTATCAACACGCCATAATCCTGAATTCACCATGATTGAGTTCTATCAGGCCTATGCTGATTACAATGATCTAATGAACTTGACCGAAGATATGCTGCGTACCGTAGCGCAAGACGTATTGGGCACCACCACTATCGTCAATACCACTAAGAATGACGAAGGTGAAGTCATAGACAGTGTAGAATATGACTTTGGCCAGCCATTTACGCGTTTGAGCATGGCCGATGCAATCATCAAGTACAACCCTGATTTTGACGCTCAGGTATTTGCAGACCCTGAAAATCACCTAGAGCAGTTGATTGCCTATGCCAAGCAAGTTCATGTCAAGATCCCTGACAACTGTGTATGGGGCGCGGGTAAATACATGTGTGAAATCTTTGAAGAAACAGCAGAACACCAGTTGATTCAACCGACTTTCATTACCGAATACCCATGGGAAGTTTCACCATTGGCACGTCGTAACGATGCTAACCCATTCGTTACCGACCGGTTTGAGTTCTTCGTCGGTGGACGTGAGTTAGCCAACGGCTTCTCTGAGCTTAATGATGCTGAAGACCAAGCCGCACGTTTTGCTCGTCAAGTTGAAGAAAAAGATGCCGGTGATGATGAAGCCATGCACTTCGATGATGACTATATTCGTGCACTTGAATATGGTTTGCCACCGACAGCAGGTGAGGGCATTGGTATTGATCGTCTAGTTATGTTGTTTACTGACTCGCCGACGATTAAAGACGTTATTTTGTTCCCGCATATGCGCCCTGAACAAGAGTAACAGCTTAAATTGTTTAAAAAACGCGGCCTTAGAGCCGCGTTTTTTGTACCTTTTGTGTGCGATATGTCTCAAAAAGTCCCTCGTCCCCTCGCAATTGAGTCCCTGTTTTCTGTATTGTTCTTTATTAAATTCATGATATATATAGATTTTTAATTTCAGCTTTAATTAAGCTGTGATTTGCCACGCTATTATTTGTAAGTCCTTAGGCTAATATTTAGGCGTAGTCGATGCGCTAAATACAATTAAAAGGGAGTGTGGCAAATGGAAAACGACGATTTTTTACCAGAAATTCCAGTGGATAAGAAGCGCCAAGCTTATTACCGCGAGTGTATTCGCGAGTTTGAATTACTCGGATATCGCGACCAGTTTCTACGCGAAATTAGCGAGGATTTAGAAGCAGTCGAGAGAATGCAGAGTGATAAGCCAACAAGCGATCAATAGTGCTTATTTTTAGATGTTTAACGCCCCAAAAATGGCCCTTAAGGGTCATTTTTTATGCCTTTTTAGCGGTTGTGGGTAAAGTCTGAGCAGATGGATTGATTTTGCTATAAAAGTGTTTGACATATTTGCTCAGACCTTTATTATACGCCCCACAAAGACGGAGAGGTGGCCGAGTGGCTGAAGGCGCTCCCCTGCTAAGGGAGTATAGGGTTTGTAGCCCTATCGAGGGTTCGAATCCCTCCTTCTCCGCCATTTATTTTAAATGGCTTTCTTTGTTTATAGATACGGACGCATAGCTCAGCTGGATAGAGTACCTGGCTACGAACCAGGCGGTCGGAGGTTCGAATCCTCCTGCGTCCGCCATCTTCCTTCAAGATGGTCTAATATCTATAAATCACTTTATGTACCGGACGCATAGCTCAGCTGGATAGAGTACCTGGCTACGAACCAGGCGGTCGGAGGTTCGAATCCTCCTGCGTCCGCCATCATTTAAGTGATAAATTCAGAACGTAAGTTCACACATATAACGGACGCATAGCTCAGCTGGATAGAGTACCTGGCTACGAACCAGGCGGTCGGAGGTTCGAATCCTCCTGCGTCCGCCATTTCCTCTAAAGAGAAGTGATAATAAACCAACGAAAGTTGGTTTTTTTATGCCTGAAATTTGATGTAAGCATACGAATGCGAACCTCCGAGGTTCGTTGATTACCAATTCTGGCCTGCACCCGCCACTTCCTTTAGAGAGAAGTGATAACAAACCAACGAAAGTTGGTTTTTTAATGCCTGAAATATAACCCTCAACTCTTTACTTGATAGTTAAACCGCCCACCTATTTACCCATCGGTTAACCTCACGTTGTAGGTCAGACTTCAGTCTGACAATTTTGCCGTCCTGCACCCGCCACTTCCTTTAAAGAGAAGTGATAATAAACCAATGTGAGTTGGTTCTTTTGTGCCTGAAATATAACCCTCGACTCCCTACTTGATAGTTAAGCCGCTCAGCTATTTACCCACCTGTTTATCTCACGTTGTAGGTCAGACTTCAGTCTGACAATTTTGCCATCCTGCACCCGCCGTTTCCATTAAAGAGAAGTGATGATAAACCAACGAAAGTTGGTTTTTTTATGCCTGAAATATAATCCTCTACTCTCTATTTGATAGTTAAATCGCTCAGCTATTTATCCATCGGTCTACCCCACGTTGTAGGTCAGACTTCAGTCTGACTACTTCGTCGTCCTGCACCTGTTTCTGCTTTTATCTACCTTTTGTCTCACTGCGAAAATAGCGCACTAGCTGGGGTTGTGCTCTTGCTTGTTTGTCTCCTACCTATGCCAATAAACACCAGCTTCGCTCCATAGTTATTGCCTAGCGCAGGTTACAGCTCGTTCGCTTTGCTACGTTAAAGCTAAATTGGAATCATTAATCATCGACGATGTATTGTTAAAAAGGAATAAAGTATTCCTTTTTGTTGTTTGTTTTTATAATATTTTGATAGGATGAATTTAAGCCATTTATTTAATCTGTGACGGTTGCGCCCAATCGGCGCGCTATCAAGGTGATGCGGAGCATAACAATGACAAAAAACCCGGTATCGATAGTGTGTGCGTTAGTTTTAGGTTGTACCTTAGGTGCAGGGCACAGTGTTGCCCAACAAAGCAATTACGCCCCTTTTGTAAGTGATGTGCCTTTAGTTCAGCAACCTATGCTTAATCCTGAATTTTGGTTGCAACGCCAAAGTAACAGTAAACCGCTGATGTCGCAGTCGCAAATCCAAGCCTTCAATCGCAGCCTCATCAATAACAACCCTTACATTATCGATCCCTTAGCAATGCCTGATACGCTCTCTGCTAAGGCGTTACGCAGTTATATCAGTAACACCAGTAGTACGCCTTCAAGCCCTCGCTTTTATGTTGATGGCAAGCAACTTGAACGGGCCGATTTTGCGCGTTATCACGCCAATACCAATATTGATGCCGTGACTGATAGTAACCCGGTGCGCTTTGGACTGATTGTTGAGCGCGCCTCATTGCGTACCTTCCCAACCGCCGACAGGGTGTTAAACAGTGAAATGGATGCCGACTTAGACCGCTTTCAAGAAACCGGGGCGTTTCCGGCGGAGCCTGTCGCTGTATTGCATGAAAGTGCCGATGGTCAGTGGTATTTGGTGGCGGCTTATAACTATACTGCTTGGGTCAAACGCTCCGCAGTGGCGGTAGGTAATAAGAACCGTATCCGTACCTTCACTCAGGCTGATGACTTTATCGTAGTGACCGGTGATAAACTAGAAACCACTTATGTTCCTAATGAACCGCGTGTTTCCGAGGTACAATTGGATATGGGTGTGCGCTTGCCGCTAGCCCCTAAAGAGCAGGTTAAACACCTAACTCATGGGCAAAACAGCTTTGCCAGTTTTATTGTGATGTTGCCTGTGCGCAATGACGATGGCACCTTGGGTTTTGCTCAAGGTTTGATACCGCGCAGTGCCGATGTGCATTTAGGTTATTTGCCGCTCACTGCGCACCATTTAATAGCTCAAGGGTTTAAGTTTTTAGGTGAACGCTACGGCTGGGGGCATGACTATAATGCCCGTGACTGTACCGGCTTTGTCGGTGAAATTTACAAGGCCTTTGGCGTGTGGATGCCGCGAAATTCATCGTGGCAAGGTAAAACCGACTATGGCCACAACTGGCGCTTTGATAAAGACAGTACTGAGGCACAAAAGCGCGAGGTTATCGCGCAAATGCAGGTGGGCGATCTTATTTACATCCCTGGCCATGTGATGATGTATATAGGTTCATACCAAGGCCAACCTTATGTCATTCATGATGTGAAAGGTCTAGGTTATATCAAGCAAAATGGCGAGTTTTACGATGGCGAGCTCAATGGCGTGTCGGTAACGCCCCTATTACCCTTGCACCTAAATAGCACCACTTCTTACCTTGAGCGCACTTATGCGATTAAGCGCATTGCTCAAGGAGCAGAGCAATGATTATTCAGTCTGTGCGTTTTGCACGCTTATCGGTGCCCTTGCATACGCCATTTAAAACGGCGCTGCGCACGGTGACGCATATTGATGACCTAGTGCTGATTATTGACACTCGATGTGGCCGCCGAGGTTATGGTAGTGCACCCTCAACGCCTGTTATCACCGGCGACACCCATCAGTCGATACTCAGTGTTATCGAGCAGGTCCTTCAACATCAGCTTATTGGCCAGCACATACAAGATATCAATCGCTTATGTGATGACCTAGCGGCGGCAGTGGTGGGTAATTATTCCGCCAAAGCGGCGTGTGAAATCGCCCTCTATGATTTATGGAGCCAAAGTTTAGGTGTGCCGCTTTATCAGGCCCTGGGAGGGCACCAAAGTGAACTGAAAACCGATGTCACCATCAGCGTAGATAGCATAGATAAAATGCTCAGCGACTGTGATAAGGCACTGAGTAACGGTTTTGATGTGCTTAAAATTAAAATTGGCAACGAGCTTGAGCAAGACATTAAGCGGGTACAAGCCATCGCTGCTCATGTCGATAGCAAAGCATCTTTACGGTTAGATGTGAATCAAGGCTGGGATGCCAAGCAAAGCGTGCGTGCACTGCAAGCAATTGAAAGCCAAGGTATTGTACTGGAATTGGTTGAGCAACCCGTGCCAGCTCATGATATTGATGGCCTGTGCTACATCAGTGAGCGCGTGCAATCGAAGATTATGGCCGACGAAAGCGCCTTTTCTGCTAAACAAGTGCTTACCCTATTGGAGCGCGACGCCGTTGATATCATTAATATTAAATTGATGAAAAGTGGCGGTTTAAGCCGTGCAATTCGCATTGGTGAGGTTGCGGCAACTTATGACTGCCCGTGCATGATTGGCTGCATGCTAGAGGGCAGTATTGCGGTATCGGCAGCGGCTCACCTGGCTGCAGCAAAGACACGGCAAATTAGTCTCATTGATTTAGATGGTCCGGCTCTGGGGCAATATGACCCCATCCAGGGTGGGACGAGGTTTTCAGGCCCACTGATTAGCCTTAATCAAGCAGCCGGGCTTGGTATAGCGGCGATAGACGGCCTTATCGAACTAGCTGATGGAGTATGGCAATGAATAACACATTACTAAGTTTACTACTGCTAATAAGTACCTTAATGAGCGGTGGCGCCGCATCTAAGCCACAACCCATTACCCTGAACAACCAGCAATTGGTAGTGGTGGTAACTGACTCATGGACCGATATACAAGGCGACATGCTCTTATTTGAGCGCAGCGAACAAAAGCGCTGGCAGAGGGTGGGTGAGCCCAGTGCCGTGGTCATTGGTCGTACTGGATTGGCCTGGGGTCTAGGTTTGCACCTCGCACAACCAGGCCAACAAAAAGTCGAAGGCGATGGTAAAGCACCCGCCGGGATATTTGCTTTAGGTGAGGCCTTTGGTTACTTACCGTCGCTGAAAACCGGGCTTGAATACCAGGCCATGGATGCCGGCGATTACTGTATAGACGTTAAAGGCTCGCCTTATTATAACCAGCTGGTCAATACGCAGGAGGTGGGGAGTCAGGCCGTCGCAGGCTCATCTGAAGCCATGCGTCGAGATATACATAGCCAAGATGAGCTATACAAAAAAGGCGTTATCGTCGCGCATAACCCCGATAATATAGATGGGGCCGGCAGTTGTATCTTTATGCATTTATGGCGTGCCGCAGATAAGCCCACAGCAGGGTGTACGGCAATGGACGAGGCGAATATGGACCGTTTACTAGCCTGGCTCGATAAACGCAAACATCCGCTGATGGTGATTCTACCGCGTGTGGAATATGCTCTCAAACGTGCACACTGGCAACTGCCAGCACTGCCACGATAGGCGTATACGGTTATGAATGCGCATTATCAACCTCTGGATTGGCTGGTCTTTGCCGCCTATGCCTTACTTATCGGCGCCACCGCTTGGTGGTTTAACCGCAAAAAAGCCACCACTAGCTCAGAGTATTTTCTCGGTGGCAATGCGATGCCCACGTGGATGGTGGCTGTCTCGGTGTTGGCCACCTCGCAGTCGGCGGCGACCTTTATCGGCGGTCCAGACCAAGGTTATCAGGGGGATTTATCTTATTTAGCGACCAACATTGGCGCCTTTATCGCCGCTATCATTGTTGCCAAGTTGCTGATCCCGCGCTTTTATCGCTACCGAGTGTACACCGTGTACGAGTTGCTGGAGCAGCAAATTGGCCCCAAAGCCAAACGCAGTGCGGGCTTAATGTATTTATTTGGGCGCGTGTTTGCCAGTGGCGCGCGGCTGTATATGGCGGCCATTGCCGTGGCGATGATTCTTTATGGCAATATTGCCGCTAGCAGTGTGATCATGGCCACCTTAGTGCTGGTTTTGGTGGGCTTGCTGTACACGGTGTTTGGCGGCATCCGTACAGTGATCTACTCCGATGTGATTCAATGTGCCGTTTACACCGGCGCTGCCCTATGCGTCATTGTGAGTTTATGGCTGGCGATCCCAGCCGACTTCAGCACCGTGATTGAAGCGTTGCAAAACCCCGCCCCCGGGCAGCCTTCGAAGCTAGCACTGCTAAAGTTTGAACTCGATTTTAGTGCCAGCGGGGTATTTAATATATGGTCGGTGTTTACTGGCTTTGTGCTACTCAATATTGCCGCCTTTGGTCTTGACCAAGATATGACTCAGCGGGTGCTCACCTGTAAAGACGCTAAATCAGGTAGCCGTGCGATGCTATTGTCCATCGCCCTAGTGATCCCGGTGATGTTGCTGTTTATTATTATTGGTTTGCTGTTGTTTGTTTTCTACCAACGTCCAGACATTATGGCGCAAGGGATGGCTAGCCAAGGCGTGGGGCAGTTCCAAGGTGAGAAAATCACGGTGTTTATGCACTATGTACTTAACGAGATCCCCGCAGGTGTGAGGGGGTTGGTTACCATAGGTATTATTGCGGCGGCTATTTCTACGTTGAACTCTGGGCTAAGCTCAATGGCATCGGTATTAGTGCAAGATTTATATAAACCTTGGCGGCAAAAACGCAAACCAGATCAACACGATAGTCACTATGTGGTGGCCGGACGCTGGGCCATGTTAGTGGTGTCTCTGGCGTTGGGAGGGATGGCGGTTATTTGCTATTTTTGGCAGCAATACTCGCAAATGCCGTTATTAAAATTTGCCCTCAGCGTCATGGTGTTTTCTTATTCCGGATTATTAGGGGTGTACATTAATTCGGTGTTTTTCCATCGTGGTAGCGAGTCATCAGTGTTAGCGGCACTGGTTATTGGCTTTGTCGCCACCTTATTGATGCAGCCTTATGTGCAAGCGGCGCTATTGCCAAGCGCTTGGCACTTTAACCTCGGATTTACTTGGCAGTTGTGTTTAGGCACCTTACTTGCCACGTTAGTGTGTGCTTTGGGTCGCCCCAATAGGCGGAGCAGCCATGAATAACTATGTGTTAGCCGTCGATGGCGGCGGCAGTAAAACCGCCCTAGCTGTATTTAATCGCAATGGCGAAGTGATTGCTTCTGAGCAAGGCGCGGGGAGCTCATTGAGTTACGATTTACAGTTGAGCTGTGAGCGCATGGTGCAGCAAGTGGCAAGCATTATGAACACTACAGCCATACCGGCGCACCATACCCAGTGTATAATAGGTGTTGCTGGCGCTGGGAATCCGTATAATCGAGCCGCATTGCTGCAGCGTTTAGAGACATTCGCTTTTGCTGATACCCGTGTGACCTCGGATGCCGTGACCGCTGCCCTGGGCGCTAATTTAGGTGCGCCGGTGGCTTGCGTGGCATTAGGGACCGGCTCAGTGGGGGCGCGTTTAGATAGCCATGGCCAGTTACAGCTCGTCGGCGGCTGGGGATTTACACTGGGCGATGGTGGCAGCGGAGCGCGATTAGGGGCCATGGCGGTACAAGCACTGATGCAGGCAATCGACAGGCAGCAGCCGCTACATGGGCTGATAGCTACTATAGCTAACGAGGTGGGGCAGACCCGGGCCGAAATCAGTGCTTGGGTGCGCGAAGCCACAGCCAAGGAGTTTGCCACACTCAGCGAGCGAGTATGGCCGCACGCTAATCATTGCCCCATTGCTACCCAGATCCTTGCTCGGCATAAAAGCGCGGTGCTGCAGCTTATTGCTGATACTCGCCAAGATACTGAGCTGCCGGTGATGCTACTGGGTGGACTGGCAAACAAAAGCAAGCAGTTACTAAGCGACAGCGAACAACGAATTATTATGCCAGCACGCGGCAATGCCTTAGATGGCGCCTGGGTGCTGGCAACACAGAATATACAAGTGGAATAACTACATGAGTTTACTGGATGATCAACGATCGAAATTATTACATGAGCTAAATAGTATCGTGTCCGAAGGGCAAAACCCTGAGACCCTCGATATCGATTTATTAGCGACAGACGATATCTTGTATAAGCTCAATGATGAAGACCATAAGGTTGCGCCAGCAGTACGTGCCATTATCCCGGATATTGCTAAAGCCGTGGACGCGATTGTACATGCTTTTAGCAAAGGGGCGCGGCTGATCTACATTGGTGCGGGCACCAGCGGTCGGTTAGGTATTCTTGATGCATCCGAATGTCCGCCGACATTCAGTGTTGACCCCAGCCAGGTGGTGGGCATTATTGCCGGTGGCGCCAAAGCGATTCAAACCGCTGTCGAAGGAGCCGAGGATAATGCCGAGCAAGCCATCGCCGACCTTAAAGCGCATAACCTGTGCGCCGACGATGTGTTAGTGGGTATTGCCGCCAGTGGCCGTACTCCCTATGTGGTATCAGCACTGAATTATGCCCGGCAATTAGGGTGTGTGACAGCGGGGATCAGCTGCTCGCCCAATGCCCCAGTCCTTGAGGCCGCACAGATCCCATTGGGGGCAATCGTGGGCCCAGAAGCGCTTGCCGGTTCGACTCGACTGAAATCAGGCTCGGCACAAAAGCTTATTCTTAACATGTTAACGACAGCAAGTATGATCCGCAGCGGCAAGGTGTATCGCAACCTGATGGTCGATGTTAATGCCAGTAATGACAAGCTTAAAGCGCGCGCGGTACGCATTGTCATGCAGGCGACAGAGTGCACCGCAGAGCAGGCGGCTGAAGCCTTGATGCGCAGCGAGCACAGCGCCAAACTCGCGATTTTGATGCTGCTCAGCGGCGTTGATGCGCGCCAAGGTAAAAGCATGTTAGCCAAGCAACAAGGCTTTTTACGTGCCGCCGTGCAAGGTAAAGGTCATGATTAGAGCGTTGGCGCTGATACTGGCCTGCACCGCCGCGCTTATGGGCTGCGCGCAGACACACAAGGAGGACGGCGCAATTCGCGTGGGCGCTGAACAATACGGCAAATATGCTCCCTTACTTGCAGGCAAGCGTGTTGGCCTAGTGGTTAATCAAACCTCGCGGGTACAAGGCAGCCACTTGGTTGACTTTTTGCTGGCGCAGCAGGTGAATGTAACCACTATTTTCGCGCCTGAGCACGGCTTTCGTGGCGGTCATGATGCCGGAGCCCATGTGCAATCTGGCGTAGATGCACGTACCGGTATCCCCATCGTTTCCATTTATGGCGCCAATAAGCAGCCTGCTGCGCAAGAGATGGCAGACATCGACGTGGTGGTGTTTGATATTCAAGATGTCGGGGTGCGATTTTACACCTATATCAGCTCCATGCACTATATGATGCAGGCCAGTGCTGATGCAGGGGCTGAGTTTATTGTTTTAGACCGGCCGAACCCGAATATTGCCTATGTTGATGGGCCCATTCTTGACCCTGACTTTCGCTCCTTTGTGGGTATGCATCCTATTCCCATTTTACATGGTATGACTGTGGGCGAGTTAGCACAGATGATTTTAGGAGAGGGCTGGCTGAACAGTGATGCGCAGCTACAGCTTAGTGTGGTGCCGGTGGCGCACTATAATCGCACTATGAAGTATTCGTTGCCCCTCAAGCCGAGTCCTAATTTGCCTAACGACCAAGCCGTTGGTTTGTATCCATCATTGTGTTTTTTCGAGGCGACCCCGGTGAGCATCGGCCGAGGCACCGACTTCCCATTTCAAGTGATGGGCCATGACAGTGTCGCTTTAGGCGATTTTGCTTTTCGCCCCCGTAGCATTGTTGGCGCGGCGGCATCACCGAAGTTACAGGGTCAGCTCGTCAAAGGCGTCGACTTGCGACAAAGCTCTGTGCGTGGTTTGGATTTGACGTGGTTGATTAGCGCTCAGCGGCAATTTGCGCAAGCGCAGCAGGTGCTATTTACCCGCCCTGACTTTATGGACAAACTTGCCGGTACCGATAAGTTACGTCAGGCCATTACTGAGGGGCACAGTAGCGAACAAATAAAGCAAAGTTGGCAGCAACCCTTGCAGCAGTTTAAACGCCAGCGTGCTCCATACCTACTTTATCCTTGAATTTATTGCATATTCGTTGAGTTCTTGTACCTTTTTTAGGTTGTGCATGATACACAGTTGTTGGCAAACAATAACAAGGGATCAATCATGCCTAAACACTTTCTATTATCCATGGCCGCCGTTACCACGGCGCCCGTGTTCGCGGCGCAATGTGATTTGGCTGGGCCGCAGTCACCGCGCGATATTAACCTTAGCGAGGGAAGGAATCCGGTGCACTTTGCATCAGCTCCTAACTATAATGAGCTCAACCTTTGTAATATCCATTTCCATAAAAATGCTGAGCATCGCGCCGCTGCCTTTTCGGTGAGCGCTCACTCCAGCCCAACGAACACTGGCTATCAGTGCCAATTGAGTAAAGCGCTTGCTGAGCACGAAGAAAAGCCATTGCTTACGCCGGCCTGTCATAATCTACAAAGTGGCGATACCATTGAGGTGCATTGGGTGTATAGTTCGGCGCGGGTTTCACCAGGGCCAGGCTTGGGTAGTTGCGTCAGTACCGCTAGCGTCAACCCCGATTTGCGCGTTGAAGCCCAAGTCTTCACCTTGGTGAATGACACCGGCGCCTTAAACTTTACCGAGATGACGCGCATCGTCCAGCGTCAAGGCCGTTACCAGAGTAATGAAATTCCACACGACAGTGGCGAGCCGGTGCGCTACCTCGGGTCCACCACTGGGCCCAGTTATTCGCAACAGCAATGCTCGCCTTATCAGGTCAGTTGGTCGGTGCGTCCGGATTGTCGCAAGCTTGATATTCATAGCTTGGCTAAGTGGTGTGAGGACAATCCCTTTAACGAGCATCAGGCGCACGGGGTGCGCCAACTCGTGATTGATGCGCAGCAGTTGTCAACGATTGATGATTAACTTTCGCGGAACGCTTTAACCACATCGTTAGAGTGTTCCAGCAACTTACGCCCTGGACGTGTGGCTTGCGTCAACGCGATAAAGACAATATCGATAACAAAGTCTTGCGCGGTACGCGCCAAAATCGACGATAAGCGAATAGACTCTTCCTCAGCGACGGAGTAAAGATTAACGGTGGCGCAATCGGCCACTGGGTTGGCGCCAAATTTAGTGACGGCGATCACCGGGCAGCCATTGGCTTTGGCCTGACTGGCTGCTTCTGCTACTTCGCGGGTTTTCCCGGACTCACTGATGGCGACGACTAAATCGTCTTTGCCTAGGGTTGATACGTAGGCCAGCTGTGCATGACCATCGGCATCGGCGATAGCGGCAATGCCGAGCTTTTGCAATTTAAAGGCAAAGTCTTTGGCCACCAATGCCGAGCCACCGAGGCCACATAAAGCCACACGCTTTGCGTTTTTTAACAAGCTGACTGCTTGCTCAACCGCTTCAGCCTCATTGAGGTTTTTAGTTTCACTCAGGACCGCCATTTTACTGCTGAGCAGCTTTTCTGCTATTTGCTCTAGGCTATCATTTAGGGTGATTTTACCGTGCAGCTTGGGTGCGGGTGTCTCGGTATTTAGGGCATCAATTACCGCGAGCTTAAAGGCCGGAAAGCCTTTATAGCCGAGCTTTTGAGCAAACTTCACAACGCTGGACTGACTAACACCAACCACCTTGGCCAGTTCAATAGAAGAGAGATCGCGAATGGCATTAGCAGAATTAAGGGTAAAGTCTGCTAATTTTGCTTCGCTGCTAGAAAACGATTTACGCAGTGCTTTGATTTTTACAAATGTCGACATAAGAAGGTACTTTATTGTTAGATTATATTGGTGCAAATGAGCGCTTATGGGCTCATCGAATGCACACTTACAACGACGTTAATTACAGTGTAACCCGATATTCCTACGCAAAGGAATAAATAATTTGATATACACTAGTACCTATATCTTTACTTTGGCAACCGTAAAAACGGCCATAACCGAACATAATTTTAAGTCTTGAATATTATTTTCGTCTATTTTTAATTGAGTGAAATAAAGTATTATTATACTGTGGTCATTATTTGTATTAACCCAGTGCCTAGGAACAGGCGTGCAGCAACAACATAATGTAGGCTGATATGAATTTTCGATACTTTGATACGCCAATGCGAACGTGCTTAGTGCTGCTAATGTGCATGGCTTCCCTTAGTTGCGTTAACCACTACCCCATGAAGCCGTCACACAATTATTCAAAACGCATTAAGTTTTTGGTGATGCATTATACCGCCATTGATTATCAAAAGTCGGAGCGGGTGCTGGTTGATGAAGGCGGGCTCAGTGCCCATTATCTGGTGCCACAAAGTGGCGATGCGAGTTATCAACGCAGTGAGCTTGAAGTGGTGCAGTTGGTGGCTGAGCAAGATAGAGCTTGGCATGCCGGTAACAGTTTTTGGCAAGGTCGCAGCGATTTAAACGATCATTCTATTGGTATTGAAGTGGTGAATGTACCGCGCTGTGCTGCGGCTGAGCGCACCGTCAAGGCCGCAGCGGGGCAGGAACAAAAGCTATGCATGTACCCCGATTACGATCCACAACAGGTGCAGTTATTGATTGCCCTGAGCCAAGATATTCTTGCCCGTAATCCAGATATTGGACCAACACAAGTTGTCGGTCACTCCGATATTGCGCCTGGGCGTAAAAGCGACCCAGGCCCGCGCTTCCCCTGGTATCAATTATATAAAGCCGGCGTCGGCGCTTGGTACAAACAAGCGGATGTCGAGCATTATTGGCAGCACTTCAGTACCGCAGCGCCGACGACCGCCTTGATGCAGCAAGCACTGCGTGATTATGGCTATGGTATTGACGTTAGCGGCCAGCTAGATAGAAAAACGGTAGCAGTTATCAAAGCCTTCCAGGCTCACTTTCTGCCGTGGCAAGTGGATGGCCAAGCGGATGGCAAAACGGCAGCGGTGTTGTTTGCCTTATTACACCGCTATAAGCCGGATAAAGCCCAAGCACGTTTTCGTGACTATCAGGCCTTGAATACAGCGCAGCCAGCACCCAGTAAACCTTTGGGTCATGAGCAGCTATTGGCGAGCTATCCCGCAAAGGCGCTGAGCTCGCGCAAAGATGTTAACAACAAGTACCGCTTTAAGGCGTACCAAGGCCGTGGCGAGATCATTATTGATAACGTGAATGCCGTTGCTGCTGAGCTTGTCGTCAATGGTCAAACTCTGAATATCGCAAAGCCGCTAACGGCGGATACCCAATACCGTTATTCGCTTAGTAAGCGCACCCGCACCGGGGTGAATAGTTTGCATATTAAGTCGGTAACACCAGAAGATGCGCAACTGCATATTCGTATTCCTGCGCCGGTGTTAACGCAGCGCCCGACACCTAAACGTTTCGAACAGGTTGACGCGCTGATTAATGCTGAAATTGAGCAAGGGTTTCCAGGTGCTGTGTTGGCGGTCGTGCACCAAGGGGAGTTGGTTAAGCTTTCGGCTTACGGTGATGCGCGTAAATATCATGATGGCGGCGAGATGATGGCCACATCGCAGCCCATGCAAACCGATACCTTGTTTGATATTGCCTCGAACACGAAAATGTTTGCCACCAACCTGGCGTTGATGCATTTGGTATCGCAAGGGCACTTGGATGTCTCATTACCGGTGAGTTTTTATGTGCCCGAATATCGCGGTCAAGGGCGGGAGTTACGGCTAGTCAGTGATTTACTTGAGCACAGCGCTGGCTACCCCGCCGTGGTGGACTTTCACCGTCGTGATAACCAGCTTGGCGAGCAGTTCTATTCGATTAGTAGCGATTGGACCAAGCAGCTTATTGTCCAAGGAGTGCCTTTCACGGCGATGCGTAAGCAACGCCACCTGTACAGTGATATTGACTATATGTTGTTAGGGTTGCTGGTGGAGCGCATCAGCGGTATGCCCTTAGATGCATATGTTGAAAGCCGGCTCTATGCGCCCCTTGGGATCACCTCAATGATGTTTAACCCGCTGCAAAAAGGGGTGTTAGCACAGCGTATTGCAGCCACCGAAATTCAGGGAAATACGCGGGGTGGGCGGGTGCACTTCGAGGGCGTGCGCGATTACGTATTACAAGGTGAGGTGCATGATGAAAAAGCTTTCTACTCACTTGCTGGGGTCGCAGGCCATGCTGGGCTATTCGCCGATGCCAAAAGCCTAGCGCAATTGTGTCAGCTACTGCTTAATCGCGGCACTTACGGTGAAAAACAGCTATTTACTGCGTCGGTGCTGGATCAGTTTACTAAACCGAGTAGGAGCGACGAAAGTTATGGCTTGGGTTGGCGCCGAGCGGGAAATGGCGCGCGTAAATGGCTCTTTGGCCCTTATGCCAGTGCGCAAGCGTATGGACACACTGGCTGGACAGGCACAGTGACGGTTATCGACCCAGAGTATGATTTAGCCATAGTACTACTGACCAACGCCCGGCATAGCCCGGTGATGGGCACTGAGCAGCAGTATCAATTTGAGGGTAAACAGTTTGAGACCGGTCAATATGGTTCGGTGGTCACTCGCGTTTACGAGGCTATACTTGGATTGTAGTGAACTTCAACGACTAACACAGGATGCCCCTGCCAGGGCACCTGACCCAAATGGCATCGTTTAGGTGCCATTTTCTTTTTCCGCCAGTGCTGCAGTCATTTGCTAATTCAATACATTCGTTATTAAATAACTGGCCAATTATTTTACTTACCCAAGGAAGAGATATGCCGATTAGGATTGCATGTAAGTCCAGTCTGTTCGCTATTTATGAGCAGCGTGAGCTGGAGATAGGATGACTAAACTTTCACACTGGCTGTTATTAATGTTGCCGCTGTTCGCGCATGGCGCAGAGCTGCGCCCCTTTGCCACTGATGGTTGTAGCTTGTTCCCCGATGGTACCCTAACAAACAGCGTTAAGTGGCAGCATTGTTGTATTAGCCATGACTTGGCCTATTGGCAGGGTGGAACTCAGACGCAGCGCGATGCCGCCGATGCTGCATTAGCGCAGTGTGTGCGCGATTTAGATGAGCCTGCAATCGCTACCTTGATGCATATCGGTGTTCAGATCGGTGGTGGGCCACTTTATCCAACTTGGTATCGCTGGGGCTATGGCTGGCCTTATGCTCGCAGCTATGGAGCATTAACGATTGACGAACAACAGCAGGTGCAAAAGCGATTGGCAGAGTTAGTGCCTGACTCACTACCTAAAGCTCCCTCCGATGAGGAGCGACCATGACAGAAAAATTCGCACGACACTTGGGGATTGTTCTGGGCGCTCTGTATGGTCTCGGCTTTCGGCTGTTATGGGAAGTAGAAGCGCTACAATCACTGGGTAGTTTGGTGACCCTGTCGTTTATGTTCTTAGTCCCCTTTGTGATCGGGTTTATTCGTATTTATTGTCAATGTAGGGTCTCTCCTTCGCTGTCTTATACAAAAATGATTACCCTAGCATGGCAGCCTATTTTTGTATTTTTAGTGGTCAGTGTCTTGACCTTACTGGAAGGCAGTATTTGCGTGGCCATGGCGTTACCCGCGTTTATGCTATGCGCGAGCCTAGGCGGATTGGCGGCAGGGTTATGTGTGCGCTTCTTGATGCATCGTAAAAAGCGTGGCGCCTTATTCAGCATCGTCGTTTTACCTGTGATTGTTGCCCCGCTAGAGTTGCACTTTTTAACTCGTTCAGCCACCTATGTGATTGAAGACAGTATTGATATTAACGCTCCAGCAGCAGCGGTTTGGCGACAACTGGCAACGGTATCAACGATTGAGAGTAATGAGTTACCCACCACCTTCGCATCACTCATTGGCGTACCTAAGCCCATCGCCGCTGATATGTCTGGTCAAGGTGTGGGCGCTGTGCGTACCAGTCACTGGCAAAAGCAGGTGCAATTTAATGAAGTGATCACTTCATGGGTCGAAAATCAGCAAATGACCTATCGTTTTGATATTGACCCAGAGCGTATCCCTGATAACGCCTTGGATAAACATGTCAAACTTGGTGGCAAGTACTTTGCCCCACTTGATGGTGGTTATTTTATAGAAGTACTTGATAGTAAAAGAAGTCGTTTAACGTTACGAACTCGCGTCGAAGACAACACTCATTTTGGCCTGTATTCGCGCCTATGGGGAAAAGTCATTTTTCATGATTTTCATACTTCATTGCTACAGCTTATGAAAACCAGAGCGCAAGCTGATGTTGCTGAACAGCAAAGCTAAAAAAAGCGCCGCAGGCGGCGCTTTAAGTGGTTGCTGGGGGGAGCTTAGAACTCGACTTTGACCGACAGTTGAACTCTTCGAGGGCTATAGTATTGGCGCGGCTCGGCGAAGTTTTCGTCATCAAAATAGGGATTGTTGTTATACCCAGTTTGACGGTCAAAAACATTGAAAATATCGGCGCGAAATTGCATCGCCACATCGTTATACACCGTGAATTCTTGAGTGTAATTGAGGTCTAACTGCCAGTGGCTGGCGCTACGACGACTGCCGGCGGGCTCGGCATAGCGGCTGGTATCGCTAGCATAACCGTAGGGGGTGCCATGCCACTTTTCCCAAGGCTTACCGGATTGAAACACAAAATAGGCACCGACGTTCGCATCCCACGGGGTGGTGTAATAGCCGTAGACTTTGAATAAGTGTGGCTTATCCCCGGCTAGGGTGCCATAGCGGTAATCCCAAGGGTAACGGCCGCGACCGTCACCATAAAATGACGAACCGACGAAGTTATTGGCATCGTTGGTCGCTGTGGTGTTGTCTTGGTCAAAGTTACCGTAGTAATGACTCCACACATAGGAGGCGTTGACATAGGTGTTATCGCCCATGTATTCAGCTTCAAGACTGGCTTCCCAGTATTTGGTTTCGCCTCCGGGTACTTCGGCGATAACATAAGAAGAGCCACCAATTTCCTCGCGAATGGCATCGAGGTTATCAATGAAGAGTCCTTGCTCGGCGATATCGGCAGGAATGCCTGGCACATCAAGGCCACTGTAATCGGTTAATCTGGCGTTATTGGGCATATCTTCCCAAAAGTGCATGCCTCGGCGGTGACGCACATGGGCGCGTACCACCAAGTCACTGCCAATGTATTTGGTTGTGCCCATGGTGAACTCATTAATACGCCGTGGTTTTAAGCCTTTCTCGAACGCTTTACCTGATGAGCCACCGCGTGGCTCGGCATAAATAATATTGCCATTGCTATCGAATTCGATTTCTTGCTCGCCACGGGTATTACGGTCCCACGATGCAGCACGAGCCAGTGAGCTAGTATCGGGGTTATACATGGCAAAGTTGGCAAATACCGAGTCTTCGCCTGCATAATTCCAAGTGACGCCGAGGCGAGGTTGCACCATATCGGCCCAGTCGGTCTGGTACATTTGATATTTATTACCCGGGGCTAATTCATACCCAGAAACCGTTCCTGATTTTGCTCTTAACCCTTGGCCATAGTAGGTATCTTGGCTGAACATAACGCCAATGTTGTAGGTCCAATTGCCGATTTCAATGGTATCGTTAATTTCAAAGTTAAGGGTTTCGGTGCTCGAGATAATAGATGGCACCGTGTCGCCTTGGTTATCAACTAGGCTCATTTGCTCAACGAAGGCGCGGTAAATCACCGGTGTGCTACTGCCTTGCTCTAAGCTTTCGTCCAAGCCGCCAACGTATTCAATACGGCCCCAACCATTTGATAAGCGAGTGAGCACTTCCTCACCTTCAGACCATTGGCCACCGAAGTGCAGAGTGTGATAGCTGTCGCCCCAACTAAATTCATGGTCGAGGGCGAGCTCGAAGGAGTCGCGGTAGAAGTCTTGGCTATCATAGCGATAATACGCACCAACACCGCCGCCGCCTTTTTTGACGCCATTTTCGCTGTATCCATATTGTTCAATAAGCGTATTCGCGGCACTATTAAAAGCGGCTATTTGCTCTGCGGTGTAGCCTGAGTCAGCATCCAGTGGTGTGGGGACACTAAAGTAACCCATTTGCTCAAGGTTATTGATATCGAGTTGCGCCGATAGCGAAGGCTGCACACTAAGCTCAGTATCAGGGCGTGAGCCGCTTTCTAGCTCAAATTTACTGTATTGAAACGAGAGAGTGGTGGCCGAGCCGACCAGCCACGAGCCATCAACAGTGAAAATATCTTGGTCGGTTTGCCCACCCACCGAGACGCTGTCGGCTTCAAACTGACCGATGGAGTCGCCCTCAAGGGTTTTCTCTGACATCCGCTGCGAGATATTAAACAGCAAGTCGTCGGTAGGCGCCCAGGTCAGCTTGCCAAAGTACTCATCGCGCACGCTCTTATAATTTTTTACCTCGCCATAAGCAGTGCCCTTGTTGCTGCGCTCTTCCTCCGGGCGGTAGTAAGAAGTGTAGAAATACAGTGTATCTTCAATCAGCGGGCCGCCTAGGCTGGCGGTCAGCCAGCTTTTATCAAGCTCATAACTTTCCTCACCAACAGGGCTCGCTACGAGGCTTTTGGGCTGCACTTTATATTCTACGCCACCGCGAAATTCGTCGGTGCCAGATTTGGACACGGTATTGATAGCAAAGCCTCCGGAGCGGTTAAAATCCACAGCCTTAGCGCCGCCGCGATCCATGGTTACGTACTCAATATCATGCGTCGAGGGCTCGGAGGCGAGGTTGCCGAACATCGGCAATGAGACATTGACGCCGTCGAAACCATAAGAGTTATCGACCCCAGACCCGCCAGCTGAGGGGCCAAGGATGGAGTTTTCAGAAAGCTCGACACCGGGAACCAATTTCAGTAGATCGCGATAATCTTGGCCGATGGGGACGCCTTCAATGGCGCTTTCTCCTAAGGAGTTGGTCAACGATGAATTACCCTGGCGGTATAGCCGACTGCCAGTAACGGTGATCACTTCGGTGTTGCTGCCGGTCATGCTCAGCGCCACATCCACCTTTGAGGTTTGCTCCAAGAGCACTTGTACCGTCATACGCTGACTGGCACCGTCTTTATTGGTAAAGGTCAGCTCGTAAGTACCCGGTTTGAGTTGCGGGAGATCATAGCTACCATCTGCTCGGGTTACGGCTCGTCGCGGTTTCGGCATGACGTTACTGGTGGCGATGACCGTGACTCCGGCCATGGACTGGTCGGTTTGCTCGGCAATCACCTTGCCTTTGATGCCACCGGTGAGCGCCGCCAGCGCTGGGGCGCTAACAAAGGCTGCAGCGATTAAAGTGGAGGTGAGTGCCGTTTTTGGTGCGCGCAGCGCCAGGCCAGTAGCCTGTGTTAACGCGCTAAGGCTAAACCCGGATGTGATCTGTTTCATTGTATCCCCGTCCTTATAATAAATTATTTATCGGTTGGACTTTTTACCCTGTGATGTATAAGAGCAACGTCAAATGTTGCTTAACTATTAAACAAGTGTTGCCATCATTAATCAAGAATAAAATTTTCTAACTATTCTTTAAAGTAAAAATAAAATATATAAAAGGAGTCGCGCTTAAGCACCTGAGATGCCCCTAGGCTTCTGTAGGTTATCTAGATAAAAGTTATAAGTATGAATTGATTAGAGCCAAGTAGGCTTGGCTCTAAGGCTATAACCAAGAGGGCAGGGAGTCCATGGCAATAAGAGTATCGTAATCGATACGCTCGCGAATAATACTGTATTGATCATCCTTTACCAGTACTTCTGGAGCATTAAGGCGGGAATTGTAATGTGAGGCCATCACTGCACCATAGGCGCCTGCGCCCATAATCGCTACCAAATCGCCACTTTGGCACTGGCCAATGGTGCGGCCTTTAGCAAAAGTGTCCCCTGTTTCACACACCGGACCGACAATATCATAGGTGACCTTCTGCGTTTGCTCGGTGACCGTGACAATGTGATGATAGGCATCGTACATACTGGGGCGAATAAGGTCATTCATGGCCGCATCTAAGATTAAAAAGTGACGTTGTTGTCCGGTTTTCACATACTCAACACGTGACACCAACACCCCGGCATTGCCAAGTATTGAACGTCCCGGCTCGACGATAATTTTGCAACCAAGATGGGCTAAATGGGCTTTGGCAAAGCTAGCATAGGTGGTGATATCTGGCTCTTGGGGTTGCTCTCCATAGTTGATCCCGAGCCCGCCGCCAATATCGATGACCTGAATATCAATACCGTGATGCTGCAAGCTTGTCACCAGGTCAGCAACTTTACTAAAAGCCTGGTCAAACGGGGTCAGCTCGGTTAACTGTGAGCCGATATGTACGTCAACACCACTCACCTCGATGCCCGGCAGGCTAGCGGCCCGTTTATACAGTGCAGGAGCTAAGTCGATGGCGATACCGAATTTATTCTCGGCCATTCCCGTGGTGATTTTGGCATGGGTCTTGGCTTCAACATCCGGGTTAACACGAATCGAGACCCGCGCGCGTTTGCCCATGCTTTGCGCTTGTTCGCTGATGCGCATCAGCTCCGGTTCGGATTCTACGTTGAACTGTAAAATGTCCTGTGCCAAAGCGTAGCGTATTTCGGCAACACTTTTGCCGACGCCGGCAAAGACGATTTTATCAGCGCTGATCCCGGCGGCTAGGGCACGCCTTATTTCGCCTTCAGAAACGGTGTCGGCACCGGCGCCTAAACGCGCTAAGGTCGCTAATATTGCCTGATTGGAGTTGGCTTTTACGGCATAACAAATTAAGCTATCCAACCCTGCAAATGCGTCACTGTAGCACTGGTAATTGCTGGCAATCGCTTTACTGGAATAACAGTAAAAGGGCGTTGGCACCTGCTGAGCAAGCGCTTCTATAGCAAGGCCTTCGACTTGCATTTGCTGACCCACGTAGGGGAAGTAGGGAAGTGGATGCATAACTAAAAAATTACAGTAAATTTTAAATTAATTGAATAATCTATGCTCATTTGCAAGACTATTCAAGCTTTATAAGAACAAGGATAACAACATGTCTTGGTATTCCATTTTGCCGCCATTGATTGCCATTGCAATCGTATTCTGGCGCAAAGAGGTCATAATGGCGCTGTTAGTCGCTGTGGCCTCTTCGGAGTTTTTGCTTGCACTCCAGGGTGACGGTAACACACTTTTCTTCACTTTTATTAATACTATAGAACGTGTGGTGGCAACGGCGTCCTCTGCGGGGAATAGTCGCGTGCTGTTATTCAGTATTCTTATCGGTGCACTGCTTGCCTACATTCGCGAGTCTGGCGGGGTGGCGGCAACCGTAAACCTGTTAATAGGCAAAGGGGTGGCAAAGTCAAAGCGGCAGGTGGGCTTTTTAACGATGTTTTCCGGTATTGCCGTGTTTATCGAGTCAAACCTCAGTGTCTTAACTGCGGGGATCCTTTCACGCGGGCTATTCGATAAATTTAAAATGAGCCGAGCGCGTCTGGCCTATATTATTGATAGCACCAGTGCCCCAGTGTGTATCTTAATCCTGCTTAATGGCTGGGGCGCTTATGTGCTTGGGCTATTAGAAAACTATGAGCTGGAGCAGTCTGCGGTGTCTATCTTATGGGGCAGCATTGGTTATAACTTTTATGCCATTATCGCCTTATTGATCGTGGCCTACACTATCGCCTTCGATAAGGTACACGGACCAATGAAAGTGGCTGAGCAAAAGCTGGAGCGCCTAGAGGTTAACGAAACAGCTGACAAAGGCACCAAAGCACGCTTTATGTTGGTGCCCTTGGCGACATTGATTATTTCTATGGTGGGCTTTATGTTCTGGACTGGTAATGGTGATATTGCCAGCGGCAGCGGCTCGAAATCAGTGTTGTATGCGACTATTTTAGCCTGTGTTGTTGCTTATTTCTTACTCAGTACAAGCCGCCAATTCAGCCATCACCAATTGGTGGACATGGGCTTTAAAGGCATGGGCGAGCTATTGCCATTGGTGGCCATAGTGTTGCTATCGATGACCTTGGGCGCGAGTTTAAAAGAGCTCGGTACAGGGGTGTTTGTTGCTTCATTGGTAGGCGATTACCTGCCGTTGGTATTGGTGGTGCCAATGCTGTTTGTAACCGGCGCGGTGATCTCCTTTACCACCGGCACCTCGTGGGGCACCTTTGCTATTTTAATACCCATAGGTGTACCGCTGATCCAAGCGTTAGGATTACCGCCTTCATTGGTGATAGCCGCTATTTTAGGAGGGGGCGTGTTCGGCGATCACTGCTCGCCAATTTCTGATACTAGTGCGGTGTCTGCCATTGCTTCGGGCTCCGATCTGCTCACTCACGTAAAAACGCAAATGCCTTACGCTTTATTCGGCGGCGCGTTAACCTTTATTGCTTACCTATTGGTGAGTTTCATCGTTATTTAACAACTAGGCCCATAGCCGGTGACTGTGGGCCAGTGTTTATCCATAAGTGATAGTACTTTGCTCGCAGCGCTTGCTATAATCGCTGTGTTTTTATATCTGTGGTTGCCCTTATGAAGTTACAGCAAATCGATAAAGCGCGTTATAGAAAGCATTTAAACCGAGTTTTAGCTGCCTGTATTGGTGCCTTGGTCTTGGGGAGTCTCGGCATTGCGCGATTACTGATTATCGCTTTTCCCAGTGCATCCGGCAGTCATTTTCACTGGAATTTGCTCGGCGTGATTATCACCTGTGTGGCTATTTCCTTGGTGCTTAAACGTGTGCAGCACCACCCGTATTTGCGAGAAGTGCTGTATGTATGGCATTTAAAACAGGCGCTGAATCAGATCACGCGCCGCCTGCGTAAAATTAAGGCGGCGGCGGAGCAAGGCAATGTCGAGGCCATGCATGCCTTGCAATTCAGTTATTCTGGTTCGCGCCAGCTTTGGCAACTTGACGATAACACCATCACCATGGATGAATTAGCACTGGAGCAGGCCAAACTTGACACCTTAGCCGAACGTTACCAAGTTGAGCCCAGCGCGGAGCGTTATCACAGCAGCACCCTTAAGCAATTTTAAGCTTGGCTAAGCACACTTAGGTGTGCCCGCTTGGCCTACCTTGCGAAGCGCTAATAGTAGTGCGTTAATAACTGCACACAGTGCCCAAATAGCCCACCAAGGGGTATCCCAAACAAAGGTATAGCGCAGCAAAGCCAGTACCGCGAAATAGCTGATCACCGAATACTGTAACCACAGGCCAAACTGGTGGCTGAAATGCGTTGGCGCATAAAGCACAGCTTTGCGGCCAAGGTGTAAGCTAGCAACTGCCAAGAGCGCGACCACCAGACCCACTATCACAAATGATAACCACACCATCCACTGCGCCCAGTCGATGACTTGTGCTGATTTGGCCGGCCCCGACCATAGTGCATCCCAACTAACAGTAATGATCAGTGCCGCACTCAGTAATTTGGGGTCTATACTAGGGGCGTGCTCGCTATTACCGCGATACTCACTGAGCAAGTAATAACCTACAAATATGAATGCGATAATTCCGACAATTGGAGTGAGTAAGGGGACTTGCTGCACGCTAAAATAAGCCGCGAGGTAACCAAGCATAGGAAACACCGTATGTGTTAGTGTGACCCCCGCTATCCAAGTGAATACGCTGCGCCGACTGGTGAGTTGCTTGGCTTGGGTTAGGGTGGCGATGGCTACATCAGCACCAATTCCTAAGCCCATGAGCAGACTTGCTAATACAAAAGCTTCTATGGGTGTGCCCATCACTCACTCTCCTGAACAGTGGGCGTGCGGGCTTCATCGCGTCGCTGAGCATGCTCCCAGTCTAGGCGCATATCCCATACGTACCGATGTTGCTCTTCGAGTGGCGCCTGGGATTCATCTACTTGCTGTAATACGTTAGTAGCCTTGGCAATGGTTGCATCACGGCCAAATAAATAGCTCTGCTCAGCAACAATTGTGCGATACGCTTTATTTAGGTCCAGTGCTCGCCGTGGTGAGGGAGTGATCAACTCGTAAATGCTGTCGATGGCTGTCACCTTAGCTTTATTCACACTGCCATCTGAGTTGAACCAACGTCGCAGCATTTCTTTGTTCTGTCGGAACTCATCGCCACCTCCCACTCGTTGAAGGTAAGTTAAAAACTCGCCTTGGGTTTCACCAATATTGGGTGCATCGTGCATACTTGCCAAGTTTATATAGCCCCAACCTTCTCGCCCTGTGACTTTGCGTGGAAAGGAAAAGGTTTGATCAAACGTCGCTCCCACGGTTTTATGGCAGCCATTGCAAAATGCCATTTCCTGAATGTCTTGGTGGCGTAGTTGCCCTTGCTCATCTTCGATATAGCCATTGATGGTCCACCCAAACATATTATTAATGCCTTTATCACCCAATGGTCGAGTGCGTGGCAGTTTCTCGAAGTGCTTCTCTTTCGCCTCACTGTAATAGAAAGAGGCCAAGCGTGCTTTTGATTTAAAGTTGTGTTTGCGCATGTAGCGTACTTCTTTCATGCGTGGTGCATTATAAATACGCCCTTGTGGGTCCACGCCAATGTAACGCACGGTGTGTAAAAACTCAGTCTCTTGAGGGTAGAGCTGGTAAGCCAATTCGATATCTTGGGCATCGCCTAAGTAGTGACTGCGTTTGCTAATAGCTTGTACTTGCTTTTCGAGCCGGTTGTTGCCGTTAAGATCTACACCGATCGCTTGCTCGGAGATAGAAGGCGTACTCAATTGCTCTAAGCCCTTAATGGCCATCTCCACTAAGCTGAGGTTGGCAATGTATACATCTTGATTATATTGCCCGTTAAGTTCACGAAAGGGGGCACCAAGGCGGATCATCACATCACCGGTGGAGCCGTTGGTGGGCCAAAAGGTGCTAGGGAAGGGCTTGTAATTAAACGCAACCCAGTGGCTCTTGTCGCGAGCAAAACCAAGCTCATCAAAGGCTTGCTGCGGATAAGCAAGGTTTTGAATATGCGCTATTTCACCTTGCCACTCGCTGTCTGCCTGCAGTTTTTCAATAAATGGCGAATAGTTATCTTCGTTAATCCACTGCTTTATTTCTTCATCGGAAATAGATGCGATCATCTCACTGCGGTCAATAAATAAATTACGCCAATGATTCTTCATTCCCAAATCCGAGAACTGGTATTCACCTTGCAGATTACCATCATTCATTTGGTTCGGACGTTTGCTGTCTTGGCGGTCTGTCTGATGACAGGCGTAGCAAGGGTTATGTTTACCTTGTGTTTTAGTGTAGCACTGCGGCGGGATCACCGACTCAGGGTTATACACTGCACCATGCTTTAAATAAGCGGTTGCAGGAATTTGCTCTGTGGGCTGGTAGGCAAAGTCTGCGCTCTCACTGGTAGTTGTAGTCGTTAATAATGGTTGCGTACGCTGTTGTTCCGAGCATGCACACAGCAAAACAGCCAGTGCAAGGGCCAGCGCCGAGTTAAGTTTCATCATAATGGCACACCGATGGGAAGTTATAGGTAAATGAGGGGGCAGCCCCCTCATAGAGTGCGAGGATTAGTTGCCCGCTGGGTCGTACAACCAAAGGGTGTTGTTTTCTTGGAATCCATCCTCACCGATGATCACGCGACCATCGCGCATGACGATGGTGTTATCTGGTTGTGATAACTGCTCTACGTCACAACGTGCTGCGCCATCAAGACTGCGGCGATAGGTGGAGCCCATTACCACAGGCTCAATACGAGTGAGGCTGTAGTTGCTATCTATGTGTGCACGATATAGGCCACCACAGTCTTCCACGCGATTGGATAATTGCATGTCTCCTTCATCGTCAATCATGGTGTTATCGATATCAGCGATACCAATATACATAAACGCTTCGGTGACGATTTCATCGGCAATCATATCTTGGCCAGTGATTGCTTCCATGACGCGGTCATGATTGATACTAATGCCTTCGAGCTTACGCCACTCTGCGGTGGCTCCTTTTAAGCGAGCTGCTTGGCGAGACTCTAAAAAGGCCGCGCGGTCATCCATAGGCTCACCAGCGGTAATAGGACTTCCGCCTTGTGCTTCACTTGGGTAATGAGTGGCGCCATCAGCCCAGGCCTGTACGTCAGCCATGCTCATATAGCTGGTTTTCCCTGCAACATAATCACTGGTATCAATGCCGTCATAATCAGCAATCCAAGCTGCAATTGTGGTGTTATCGCCACTGGCCAGAGCCACCCATTCAACATCAAATCCTGTGACCGCCGGGTCACTAAGGCCTTCATCCTGAGTCAATTTTGCCCCGTATAGTGTGCCAGCACTCAAATCCTCCGGGGTATCGGCGACAAATTTAAACAACACCCCACCGGTATCATCTTGTGACGAATACACGGTTTTTCTATCCGGCATGACCACTGAGTTTTCATGCTCATAGCGGCCAATAGTGTAGTGTTTTACCACTTCTGGATTGGCGCTGGTGGGCGCGGTGATTTCAGCAATGTAACCATAACGGTAGGGGTTAGGGAAATCAGGTGCTGTAAGCATCTCAAGACCATCGGTACTGGTGTCTGCTGGATCATTCCAGCTGGCATCGGTGGTTGAGTCAACGCTTGAACGCACAATCCACTCTTCTGAGGTTAATGGGGTGCCCCAAGGAGACACTGAGCCAAAGCAGTTAGCTGCGGTGCCCCAAACATTATCGAAATCAACCATCATGGCTTCAGCGATTGACCAAGTACCTTGATTATTTTTGCTAAGCTTTAAGCGGCTAACTCCCCCAGGATATGACTCCCAGTTAGTGAATAAGTAGCCCTCATTGTCGCTAGTCGGGATAAAACCGTTAAAATCTGGGTTTTCATTCTCAATAATTTTCTCATTACCGACCATGGAGTAATGTACACCTAACCCACCGGGCAAGCCTTTATCACCTAAATCAGCAAAGGTATCACCGGTCTGGCCTAACACTTGGTATTGGCCTACCGCTGACACCACAGTTTGGCGCTCATAATCCGACTCTGGCACGGGTGAGCTGACGATATTTTTTGGCAGTTGGTTGAAGTTTACGCCCGCTAATACGCCTACGGTACCACGATTAATCGCGCGGCCATTGAATTCATCCATGGCGGCATTGGTGTCATCAGGGTGCTGAACATTGAAAAACAAATCGCCCTGACGAGTTAAGAATGCACCGGTCACTTCAGCCCCAGCAGGTACTGTTGCCAAGCGTGTTAATTTACCACTTGCTTGTGCATTTGCGCCGTCTTCGCCATTTGCTCCATCTTGGCCATCGGCGCCATCCTGTCCCGCTGGGCCTTGTTCGCCAACTGGGCCTTGCGGACCTTGTTCACCGTCGTCGCCATCGCAGGCTGCCAACGCTAAGACCATGGAAGCAGTCAAAAAAGATAATTTTAGCTTAGTATTAAGCATGTGAAACGCCCCTTCACTTATAGTTATTTAATCAGTGTTGCAGTCGATACTGCGACCTAAGGTCTCGCTGCAGCGATAATTGCCTGTTGAAAGCGGGGCTTATACTAGGGAGCGGTTATTGCAAAGTGATGGACAAAAGAAGACCTTTTTGTGGTACTTATAATACACTAATGTGACTTTATAACATTTTTGTAGAGGGGGATGCGCATCAGCTATATCAAAATATAGGTGTTGAGTCTTGCTAAATATCAGCCATAGCAACGGCATTTTTTTGCTGGTTTTTTACCTTGTACATGGCTTGATCGGCGGCAATCACCAGATCGTGCAAGGTGGTACCGTGTCCAGGGGAAGTGGCGATACCTATGCTGGCGCCAACACTTACTTGCTCGCCATTGTCCAACTGTGTGGCTTGGCTGAGCGCCTCTCGGAGTTTGTCGGCAAGGTGTAACGCTGGTGTTTGTTCAAGCGCATCGAGAATGATGACAAACTCATCACCACCCCAACGAATACATACATCCTCTTTGCGCACATGGTGTTGTAGTTGTGTTGCCACATGGCAAAGGATGTCGTCGCCTGCGTCGTGGCCATACACATCATTGATCGGTTTAAAGCCGTCAAGATCAATTAACATCAAGGTAATGTCTTGGTTGTTATCAAGGCGTTGTTGCGCCGCCTGTTCGCCTCCTAGACGGTTAAATAAGCCTGTTAAACGGTCTGTGGTGGCTGCTTCGTTAAGCTCAGCGACCATTTTTTTGTGGCGAGTAATATCATTAATAAAAATCTGTAGGTAGGTATCTTGTTCCTTACCATAGCTGCGAGTAACAAGGATATGAGCCCAAATGCAATCCTGTAGGCAGTCAGTGCATAGCTGGTACTCACCGGTAGCAATATCATGCTGATCTAAGGAGTTGCGAATAGAGCGGATGATTTTTTCAGGCTCATTAAAAGTGCGCGCCACAAGCTGATACAAATCCTTTTCCAAAGGAATACCGAGGCGGTTAAACAGCCGCTCTGTGGATGCGTTATAAAGGATGATATTGCCTTCGCGGCGGGCAAGGATCATTGCCGACGCCGCATGCTCGAATAACAACCGTAGCCGACCTTCTAGCTTTTGTACCTCAGAGCGCAGAGCTCGCTCTTGGTTAAAGAGCCGCTCTGTTTGCGCGAGCATAGCGTTAATGCTGTGGGTAATTTCGCCAATTTCACTGGCGTTGTGCGCGAATGGGGTATGTAAGCGATTATCGCCGCCAGGAGTGATGCCCTTAAGCTGAGTGTTAAGTCTTGCCATCGGCTTGGTAATTATAAAATAAGCCAAAATTGTAAAGGTGAGTAATACCACGAGGGTTTGAAAGACCAATAGTTGCGCACTGGATTGTGCTATTGACCGTGCTCGCTGTTCTATCATTGACCACGCTGGCAATAGACGCATTTGTCCGACCGCCTCATTGGCAAAAAAGGGATTATACAAGGTGAAAGTTTTTGCTTGCTGCCAATCACCTTCGCCTTGACTGGCTAATGGCTGAGTGCCTTGGATTTGCGCGGCAAGAATACTGTCGTTCTTTAACAGGCCACTGATAACTTCGATTGCTAAGTCTTCGTCTTGCAAGTAAGCGGCAATAGAGGCAGTGCTCGAGACTGTCATATGCAGCTGAGCAATTGCAAGGTTGGCTTTCTCTACCTCCTGCTGGTAGACGCTACGGTAATAGTATTTCACTGCGATAACGCCAACGATTAACGAAGTGAGTACAAGCGCAATGGCTAAGCGCAGGATCAGGCTATGTTTATTGAACAAGAGTATAAACTACCTTCACGTCGTTAGTGACTTCTTTAAGCTTTACATAGCCGATGGCATTGTCAATTTCTCGGACCCTTTTTATTACCTCAGCGCTGCTTGCCATAGTTAAAGGCGGCTTTGCATGGCCACTGAACTTGACCCGAGACCAATACGCATTAATGCTGCCAATCGGACGCTTAGTTAGACCTTGATAGAACTGCTCACGCAGCAATGAATCCGGTTGCATGTCCAAAGGTGCGGCATGTTCCCCAGAGGGAAAAGCGATAAGTCGACCCATATACAAGTCAACTAACTGCTTGGTGGTTAAACTTTGCGTAGGGTTTGCCTTATTAACTATAACGGCTATTTTTTCTTGTCCGTATGCAACAGCGCTCAATAAAGCGTAAAGTACGCACGTGATGATGAAGGCTCTCATACTAGAACACCCAATCAACCGTCGCGCTTACAACGGTGAATGATTCTGGCGTAGTAAGCAATTCGCGGCGTAGCATAAATTGGTTATCGCTGCTGTCTAAATCAATGTACTCGAGCTGCAGTTTAGCCGCCATATCAGCGCGAAAATCATAGCGGGTGCTGAGCGAGGTCGTTGACTGATCGTTGATGTAATAGTTTAAACCACGCTCTATACGAAAATGGAGTTCATCGGCGAGGGGGTTTGTTAGCCGTGGTTTATCAATCTGCTGGCGCTTGCCGTGCGTCACTGAATAACCCAGTTGCACCGTGAAATCTTGCCACCTTGTGCCGAACACGACATAACCGTTGTGCAAATGTGTGAGAATGTCTGAATCAGCACTGACACGGGCAATTTCCGATTGCACATAGTACTGGCCGTTATCGTACTTTGCGCCTAAGGTCACGTATTGCAACCGTGTATTCACCGTTTTTAAACGCTTGGCAATATCTTGTGCTTGAGGCCAGATTTGTTCAGGCACACTTTGCGCCAGCTCGCGTAGTTGGGCGTAATGGTCGGGCTCATTATCGATATAGGCTTGAGTATAATTGGCTCGCCAAAGCCAGTTACCTTGCTCTAGTGTGAGCGTAGCGCCAGCGATATCATCAAGAGCAATTCGCCATTGAAAATCGGAATTTGTAAGGTAATCTTTTGACTTGCCGTAATACCAGCGTGTGGAGAACATCCCCTGATCGGTGGCGTGGGCTGAAGATAGTTCGATACCATCAATGCTGCGATGGGGAATAAGGCCATAAAACTCAATGGGTGCGTGGGTCGCTGTATAGGCATAGCCTATGTTGCGATAAGGACTCATCATAAACAAATCAAACGCGGTACGCCCGGCTTTGATGGTCCAGTTTGGCTTTGGTGAGTAACTTAAAAATGCCAGTTGGGTAACATCGCCCAGGCTATAGTCGGGGTGGCTTTTGAGTACCCACTGGCCTGTAAAGCCCCACTGAGTATTAAACTGCTTGTGTAACTGAATGCCTAATCGCGACAACGAGGAAAAGTCTAATTCAGAGTTTGTTTTACCATCGGTTACCGATACATCAGTACGAAACCCGTATTGCTCGGATTCATTATAGCTTACGCCGACAGTGGCAAAGCCGCTAAGTTGAGCGGGTTGTGCCAGTGCTGCCGCGCTACTAATAAGCAATGAAAAACCACTAAGTGAACGAAATAAGCCCATGATGCCTCTGAAATTTAGCCATAAAAAAAGGAGCCTGATGTGGGCTCCTTGCTTACGAATCGCGGCGAATTATAAGAAGGTTAGCTGCAACTGGCAACTAAGTGGTCAGTCCTGTTTGCTATTTGAGCACCTAAGTTGATTAAAAATAGTGCACTATGTACTTGAATTGAATGATGATTCCACCTAGCCTGAGAGCCTAGAAAAAAATATAAGAAAAACCCATGCAGTTAGTGAATTATGCGCAGTATGTAAAGGCTTTAGGGCCGGGAATATTAATGGCGACCGCCGCCATCGGCGGCTCACACCTGGTTGCTTCGACCCAAGCCGGGGCGTTATTTGGGTGGCCATTGTTATGGCTGATCATCGCCGTGAATGCGCTTAAATACCCTTTTTTTCGCTTCGGCGTGCATTACACCTTGGCGACCAACGACAACCTAGTCGAGGGTTACAAAAAGCAGGGGCCTGGATTTTTTTATAGCTTTGTGGCTTTGAACCTGATTGCAGCGGTTGTTAACACTGCTGGGGTACTGCTATTAACGGCGGCGCTGGCCCATTATATGCTCGGTGGAGCGCTTGGGTTAACGGCGTTATCAGCCCTGATACTGCTGTTTTGTCTGATATTGCTATTGTTAGGCCATTATCGCGCCTTAGACAGCGTGGCTAAAGTAATTATGGCGGTACTGGCGTTGAGCACGCTAGGTGCATTGGCCATTGCCTGGGTGCAAAGCGGCGGTGCACCGATGGCGATGAGCGCAGAGTTTCAAGCGCCCGACCTCTTTTCTCTGGCGGCGCTGAGCTTTATTGTAGTGATGATGGGGTGGATGCCCGCCCCTATCGAAATCTCCGCGCTTAACTCATTGTGGCTGCAAGCAAAGCGGCGCAATACCACGATAACGACAAACACTGGCTTATTCGACTTTAACTTGGGGTATGTGGTCACCGCGCTCTTGGCAGTGGTATTTTTTGCCTTAGGGGTGTTGATACAATACGGCAGCAGCAGTGAGATTGCTTTGGCTGGGGTCGCGTTTGCACAGCAGCTCATCGATATGTATACGCAAACCATAGGTGAGTGGTCGCGTTGGCTGATTGCCGCCGTGGCCTTCTTATGTATGTTGGGCACCACGCTTACGGTGCTAGATGGCTATGCCCGCACGCTGTTTACCAGTGCCAAGCTAATGAATCGTCGGCTGCTACCACGTCATCTCCACTCTTGGTTGATACTGCAAGCGGGTGCCGGGATGGCAGTGATCTTATTTTTTAAAAGCAACTTAAAAGAAATGCTTACCTTTGCCATGACCCTTGCCTTTTTAACCACGCCGGTATTTGCATGGCTTAATATGCGTTTGGTCAAACAAGCAAAGATCAATCAGCCAACTTGGTTAAAAATATTAAGCTGGTTGGGCATGGCCTATTTAATTAGCTTTAGCCTGGGTTTTGTCGCCCTACAGTTTTGGCCGAGTTAAACAGCGGTGGATTTGCGAAAACAATAATGTGCTTTTTCTGATCTAGATGTTATTCCATGTTGCCACAGCTAAGTTAACGCTTTAATTGCTGCACTAATACCATCAAGGGTGAGCGGAAACATGCGGCTTTGCTCGTTGCTTGCCATGAGCTGGTCTATCATCTCGATGGAGTGGTAATAACGCCAATGCGATTGTGGCTGTGGGTTGAGCCACACCACTTTGTCAAAATGTTGGGTAATGCGCTGTAGCCATAACGCGCCAGGCTCTTCATTCCAGTGCTCAACACTGCCTCCCGGGTAGGCTATCTCGTATGGACCCATGGTGGCATCACCGACAAAGATGACTTTGTAATCGCTACCAAAGCGCTGCATCAGGTTGTGGGTATCAATGACTTGGTCGTGACGACGGTCATTATCTTGCCATAGGTGTTCATACACGCAGTTATGGAAGTAAAAGAACTCTAGGTGTTTAAACTCACCATGAGCGGCGCTGAACAACTGTTCGCATAGGTGAATATGGTCATCCATGGAGCCGCCAATATCGAACAGCATAATGACATTTACGGCGTTATGGCGCTCGGGTGCCATTTTTACATCCAACATGCCCCCTTGTTTCGCCGTTGCCCGAATAGTCTCAGGTAAATCTAAGGTATCGCTGGCTCCGGTACGGGCAAACTTACGCAGTTTTTTCAATGCCAGCTTCATGGTCCGAGAGCTGATATCTGCGCTACTATCGAGGTTACGATACTGGCGTTTATCCCACACTTTTACCGCGCGGCGCTGCCGTGACCCTGGTTGGCCAATGCGAATACCCTCGGGGTTGTAGCCAAAAGCACCAAAGGGCGAGGTGCCGCCGGTGCCTATCCATTTATTACCACCGGCATGGCGCTTTTGTTGCTCTTCAAAGCGTTTCTTTAGTTCTTCCATGAGCTTATCTAAACCGCCCATGGCCTCTATTTGTTCTTTTTCTGCAGCGCTTAAGTGCTTTTCAAACTCTTTGCGTAGCCACTCATCTGGAAGCGTATGCTGGGCTTTCAGCGCCTCGAGTAAATCGACATCTTCTATGCCTTCGAAATAGTCGGCAAAGGCTTTATCAAAACGGTCGAAATGAGTTTCATCTTTGACCATAACAGTGCGAGCAAGGTGATAGAAACCTTCGGTATCGGCAAATACTACGCCCGCTTTGAGGGCCGCTAACAAATCCAGCAACTCGCGCAGGCTGACAGGCAAGCGATACTTACGCAGGATGAAGAAGAACTCAATTAACATTAGCGGCGGCTCATAAACGCAAGCTTTTCAATTAACGACACATCCTGCTCGTTTTTAAGCAGGGCACCAAATAAGGGCATTAACCCGCCTTTATCTGCGCTTTGTTGCAGCACCTCGGGGCTGATGTCCTCAGCCATTAACAACTTAAGCCAGTCGAGAAGCTCGCTGGTGGAAGGCTTTTTCTTTAAGCCATCGACTTGGCGCAAGCCAAAAAACACCTCTAGCGCCTCACGCAATAGCGTTTGCTTAATGTCGGGGTAGTGAACATCGACAATTTGCTGCATTTCTTGTGGACTTGGGAAGTCGATGTAGTGGAAAAAGCAACGGCGTAAAAAGGCATCGGGAAGTTCTTTTTCATTGTTGGAGGTGATAATGACAATAGGGCGTTGTTTAGCGACTACGCGCTCACCGGTTTCATAGACAAAAAACTCCATCTTATCGAGCTCTAGCAGTAAATCGTTCGGAAACTCGATGTCTGCTTTGTCGATTTCATCAATTAACAGCACCGGACGCGGACCTTGTTCATCGCTCGCAAACGCTTGCCATAACTTCCCTTTAACTATGTAATTGCCGATATCATGGACACGCTCATCCCCTAGTTGCGAGTCACGAAGGCGAGATACCGCATCATATTCGTAGAGCCCTTGCTGCGCTTTGGTGGTGGACTTTATATGCCACTGAATCAGTTCACTGCCTACGCTTTTTGCAAGCTCTTCAGCCAATAAGGTTTTTCCTGTTCCGGGTTCGCCTTTGATCAGCAGCGGCTTTTGTAGGGCAATAGCTGCGTTAACCGCTTGTTTTAAGGCGCTACTGGCAATGTAGTGGTCGGTAGAATCGAAATGCACGGAATAATCCTATTACTGGTCTGACATCAATGTGCTTAGTCTGCCATAGTTCGATTTGTACACCAAGTCATGCTGTGACAGCGCTCGCTAACACAGGTATAATGGCCGATATTGTTTCGCGCTGCGATAAGTTGCCATATTGAATGAATTATTTGTGTTTGGATGAATACGCAAAGGCTTGGGTGTTTAAGCACCAAGAGCTATTGATAGCCCCACAACAGTTGGCGCAGATAAAACCGATGACGCCAACCCGTTCTGCGGTGCTGTGGTCGACCTTTATCAGTCGAGATAAGGATCACCCGGATTTCTTTAGCGAAGATGATTGGCTATGCCAAGCGCAGCACTGGCAAGCGCAAGAGGTGTTTTGGGAGCAGGCATTCGAAGATGAAACAGCAATCCCTGAGCAGATTCTTAGTCATTTAGATTGGCAAGACAACACCACAGTCTACTTTTGTAATAGCCGTGATGAGGTTATCGAAACTCGGTTTGATGTGTTTAAACAACATTGGCAAAACTTTATGTTTTTAGCTGATGGCAGCATTTTGATCGGCAAAAAACGCCCTCAAGTGGTGCAATTCATGGAAACAGGTTTTGCCCGCCTGGGTGAGCAACCGAAATAGCGCGAGTATCTTGAAGCATCGGACAGATATCATGCTTCTCAAATTTTGCACAACTATGGTATAAACTTAACCTCTACGACTAGGAGGTATTGTGCAGCAACCGTCATCGCAGCAGGCCGATTTATTTGCGCTGGATCAGCAGCGGGTGCTCTATGCTGAGTTGTGTAATGCCTTTTATGCTCGAGAACTACAGCGCTTAAGCCAGCACCTTGAACCTAGCGGTGATGCGGCTCGTGTGGCGCGTATGCTAGCCAGCTTACCTTATTATGTCGAGCGCGCGGCGTTTCACATCGTTCGTGGTCATAGCCCGTTAACCTTAGATGGGCAAAATGGCAGTTGGATTGCCAAGCAGGCCACTAAGGCGCCAGTACCAGATAGCGAGAAAAATCATGCGTTTTATAGTCGCTTTGCGCAAATTGGCATGCTAGTCCCGGTATTGGTGGCGCAGCAAGGAATGCAGTATGTAATGCTCGATACGCTTGATCAAGTCAGTAGTAACCGAGTGCATTGTAATCAAAGCGGGTGGTTTGATTTGCAGGGTCAGTATCAAGATAGCCGCATACAACATCAAAAAGTGACGCTGTTATGGCCTAGCAAGAAGCATTTTACGCCGGCCTGCTGTGGCCACCGTTGGCAGCAACACAAGGTCACATCGCCGCGCACATTAAGCTTGCGGGAAATGCTGTTAACAACACGAATAAACTGGAAAAACTTCAGGCAACCATTGCCTGTAAAGGATACATAATGCGCCTATTTCAATTAGGCCTCGTGGCTTTGTTTTTTTACTTACAGTATCTGTTATGGTTTGGTCATAATGGCATTGAGGATTACACCCGGCTGCGTAAAGCGGTCGCCAGCCATGAGCTTACTAATCAACAATTAAGTAAACGTAATAAACTGCTTGAGGCAGATATCCAGGACCTGAAGTTGGATTTGGAGGGGGTAGAAGAGCGGGCCCGCCACGAACTTGGGATGATCAAACCCGGTGAGGTGTTTTACCGCGTTTTACCGAGCAAGCAATCGCTTAGAAAAGAATAATAGTTACTGAATTTATATGACGACACAACCTCGCATTGTTGCCATCGTTCCCGCTGCGGGAGTGGGCTCCCGAATGCAATCAAGCACACCCAAGCAATACATCGAACTGCAGGGCAAAACAGTCTTAGAGCACACCCTGAATAAGCTTATGAAAGTAGGCGAGATCAGCGCCATTAAAGTGGCCATCAGTGCAGCTGATGATTACTTTTCCACGCTCGCCATCAATAAACAGGTTATTAGTACTGTCGCCGGAGGCCGTGAGCGCGCAGACTCGGTGTTGGCGGCGCTGGATGCCATAGAGCAACAAAGCCCTGATTGGGTCTTGGTGCATGATGCGGCACGTCCATTAGTGTGTGCACATGACATCGATAATCTGATAGCGCAATGCTGCGCTGCAAAGCAAGGTGGCATTTTGGCCGCCAAGGTGCGCGATACGATAAAGCGCGGGTGCAAGCGCGGCTGCAATAGTGAAGATGACGGCGAGTTTATCGACATGACCATACCGCGAGAGCATTTATACCAAGCGTTGACGCCGCAATTCTTTCCTTATGAGCTCTTGCGCCAAGCGCTGCGCGATGCGCTCGCTGCGGGTGCCAACATTACTGACGAAGCATCAGCCATGGAGTGGGCTGGACATCCGGTACGCTTAATCACCGGACGCAGTGATAATTTCAAAATAACCACGCCAGAAGACTTACAGTTAGCAAACTTTCTTTTGGCCCAACAAGTAACGGAGTTTGTATGATCCGCATTGGTCATGGCTATGATGTACACCGCTTTGGTGGTGAAGGGCCGCTAGTGATTGCCGGCGTGAGCATCGATTATGAGCAAGGCTTTATTGCCCACTCCGATGGCGATGTTGCTATTCATGCCTTATGTGATGCCTTACTCGGGGCGTTGGCATTGGGGGATATCGGCAAACACTTTCCTGATACCAGTGCCGAATTTGCTGGTATTGATAGCCGTATACTGCTGCGCCGGGTGATGCAGGAAGTGAATAACAAGGGCTACGCGGTGGGCAATGTTGATGTCACTATTGTCGCTCAGGCACCGAAAATGCGCCCTCATATTGATGCTATGCGCCAATGTTTAGCCGATGATTTACAGGTGCGCATGGATCAAGTCAATGTTAAGGCAACGACCACTGAAAAGCTCGGTTTCGCAGGGCGCAAAGAAGGAATAGCCAGTCATGCGGTGGCATTGTTGGTCGAATCGTCATGAGTGACGCAGTATCATCCTGGGAGCAGCCTTTAGCTGAGCTGAACTATTTATACGGCAAGCCAAGCGCAAAAGCGCTGTTTAAAGAGCACGCCGAAGACTTTATGGTCGACGAAGAGCTTGGATTTGAGCTCGATGGTGAAGGTGAGCATGTTTGTATTCATATAATCAAACGTGGTGTTAATACACAGGCGGTCGCCAAAGCCATTGCCAAGCTTGCACAGGTGGCTCCTAGAGAGGTGGCATACGCCGGGCAAAAAGACCGCCAAGGTGTGTGTAGCCAGTGGTTTAGTGTTCCTGTTCCGATAAAAAAGCATATTGACTTCAGTGCCCTAAATGATGAGTCAATCTTTGTTACTGAGCAGCAACGCCACGGTCGCCGTTTGCGTCTCGGTTGTCACCGGGGGAATCACTTTAAAATACGCTTGCGTGAGGTCGATGAGCCATTAGCGGTGCTTAGTCGTATTAACGCCGTGCGTCAGGGAGTGCCCAATTACTTTGGTGAGCAACGTTTTGGTCATGGCGGGCATAATCTCACCATGGCGCAGCGGATGTTCCAAGGTGAGCGTATCCGCGATAAAAAGCTGCGCTCGATGGTGATCTCTGCCGCCCGGTCTTACATTTTTAATCAGATCGTTAGTTTGCGAGTAGCCGAGCATGGTCTTGCCAAAACCCTGCAACATGAAGTGTTTATGCTCAGTGGCAGTAACGCCTTTTTCACTGATGCCATTACTCCTGAGAACATCACCCGCTTAGTACAAGGTGATATTGAGTTGTCTGCCCCCATGGTAGGTAAGGGTGATAAGGCACTGGTGGCGCAAGAGCGTCAATGGTTGGCACCATTTAATGAGTGGTGCGCGGGGTTGGCGCAATTAGGGCTTAAAGGGGAGCGCCGTATGCTGCGTCTTTACCCTGAAAACTTAACCGTCGCAGCGCCAAGCGAGAATGTCATAGAGCTGAGTTTTAGTCTAAAAAAAGGCTGTTTTGCTACGGCGTTACTCAGAGAGCTGGTTGACTATCGACAAAGTGAGAACAGTATTACAAGGAATCACGATGAGAATATTGCTAAGTAATGATGATGGTGTGCATGCCAAGGGAATAGCCGCTTTATATCAAGCGTTGCAGCAAATTGCTGAGGTTGATGTGGTGGCACCCGATCGAAACTGCAGTGGTGCCAGTAACTCATTGACGTTAATGAACCCACTGCGTGCCCATAAGCTAGACAATGGATTTATCAGTATCAATGGCACGCCGACCGACTGTGTACACGTTGCTTTGAATGCATTGTTGGAACAGCAACCAGACTTAGTTGTCGCGGGCGTAAACCATGGTGCTAATTTGGGTGATGACACCCTCTATTCTGGCACTGTGGCCGCCGCCACTGAAGGCCGACACATGGGCTTACCAGCCATTGCTGTGTCGCTTGTAGGACCAGAGTGTGAGCACTTTGAGACGGCAGCACAAGTGACGGTTGATATAATCAAAAAGCTCAAGAGCCACCCATTACCGAAAGACCAAATTATTAATATCAATGTTCCTGATGTGCCTTACCGTGAACTTAGAGGCATTAAAGTAACGCGATTGGGTGCTCGTCATAAAGCGAAAACCATGACCGCACAGCGTGACCCTTGGGGTCGTAAGGTGTATTGGTATGGCTCGCTTGGCCCTGAACTAGATGCGGGGGCGGGCACTGATTTTGATGCGATTCGTCAAGGCTATGCCGCAGTGACGCCAATGAGTGTGGATATGACCGCTCATGAAAGCATTACTCCCTTGCAGGAGTGGCTGTTGGAGTCTGGTGATGATCGGTAATCTGCAACGCAGCGCAAGTTCATTGGCAGAGTTGTTAGCCAAAGAGGGAGTGACTGATCAGCGCGTGCTTGAGGTTATAGCACACACCCCTCGGCATGTATTTATAGATGAGGTACTAAAACATAAAGCCTATCAGAATACCGCTTTACCAATCGGCCAAGGGCAAACTATTTCGCAACCCTTTATCGTCGCGCAGATGACCGCACTGCTGCGCCAGCATGGCGTGAGCTCTAAGGTATTGGAGATAGGTACCGGTTCTGGTTATCAAAGCGCTATATTGGCACAGCTGTTTGACAAGGTGTATTCGGTGGAGCGTATCAAGGCGTTGCAGTGGCAAGCAAAGCGCCGCTTGCATCAGCTTGATTTGTATAACGTCAGCATGAAGCATGGTGATGGTTGGCAAGGTTGGGCATCTCAAGCGCCATTTCAGGGCATTATAGTGACTGCCGCAGCATCCAGTGTTCCCGAGCAGCTACTCCAGCAGCTTGATGACGGTGGTGTGATGATTGTGCCAATAGGCGATGCTGAACAAAAGCTAATGGTATATACTCGCCATGGAAATCAATTTAATCAACAAGTTATGGCCGATGTGCGTTTTGTGCCCTTGGTACCTGGCGACATAATATAAGGAAGTTTTCTTGCAGTTATTTACCCCTTTGTACGATGCCGCCTTGCGTTGGGCCGCTCACCGACATGCTGAGCGCTACTTAGCAGGGATGAGCTTTGCCGAATCGGTATTTTTCCCCGTTCCCCCTGACGTCATGCTGGCACCGATGTGCTTAGCGAAAACTTCACAAGCTTGGCGTTTCGCTATTTTGACCACCTTAGCCTCTGTTATTGGCGGAGTGTTAGGTTATCTTCTTGGTTTTTGGCTATTTGAACCCTTAGTTGAACCATTTATCCATTCTATGGGTTGGCAAGATAAATTTGCCCAAGCACTCGCTTGGTTTGAACATTATGGCGTGTGGGTGGTGTTTATAGCTGGCTTCTCGCCGATACCGTACAAGGTCTTTACCATAGGTGCCGGTTTATTGCAGATGGCCTTTTTACCTTTCTTGTTGGCATCGGCAGTAGGCCGAGGTGCACGCTTTTTTCTTGTCGCTGCATTGATGAAGTGGGGAGGGGCGCGTATGGAGCAGAAACTGCGACAATACGTGGAAGTGCTTGGTTGGCTTGTAGTTAGCTTGGCCATCGGTTTATATTTGGTTTACCGCTAAGCTATGCAAGGGCGCTTTATGCAAGTGAAATACACCAGTTTGATAGTACTGGTTTGCTTGTTATTGAGCGCTTGCTCGTCTCGAAATACACCCGCACCGGTTTCTGTCCTAGACACTGGTCGGGCCAAAGTGTCACGAAAAATTCATATCACCGGGGAGCACTATCGTGTGCAAAAAGGCGATACCCTCTACGCCATTGCTTTTAGTGCTAACAAAGATGTCCGGGAAATCGCGCAAATCAATGGTATTAAGCCGCCGTACACTATTTACCCAAAGCAGTTGATTTACATCGAGTCGCAATGGCTAAAAAAGAAAAAGCGAGAAAAATATCGTAACTCGAGTAAAAAGTCTACAAAATCAACACAAAAAAATAACAAAAAATTAAAGAAAGAGGTTGCGAAGCCGATACAACGGGAGTATGTTCGAAAACAACCTAGTAAAAAAACTGTTAGCAAAAAAGTACGTTCTGCTAACAGGTCAGCTCAAACTTTGAGCTGGCAATGGCCAGCACAAGGAAAGGTCACGCAGCGTTTCTCTAACAAAGAAAATGGCTATAAAGGGGTGCAGATAGCCAATCGAGCAGGGACTTCTGTTCGTGCTGCCGCCGATGGTGTGGTCGTGTATGCGGGTGATGCGCTACGGGGATACGGTAATTTAATCATAGTGAAACATAACGATGATTATCTTAGTGCGTACGCACACAATTCGCGTTTACTAGTACAGGAAAAACAGGATGTCAAAGCTGGGCAAAAGATTGCCGAGATGGGCAGCTCTGAGTCCCCTGTTACCGCTCTTCGTTTTGAAATCCGGTATCGAGGCAAAGCAGTCAATCCGAGCAAGTACTTACCCTAGCTTTACAAGCACGAAACAGTAGTAAGGTGTTTGGGATTTTTACCGCGCTACACCGGAGGGTACTCTGATGGGTCACACTGCAAAACTTGAAACCACACAAGACAACGCCACTGATACAAATGTTATCGACGAACCAAAGGAAGAACTCCTAGAGCAAGTAGAGGAAAGCAATGCTGAGGAAGAGATCTTTGCCAAGGACGATAATGTTAAAAACCTCGATGCAACGCAACTTTACCTAAGTGAAATTGGCTTTTCGCCGCTGTTAAGCGCCGAGGAAGAAGTCTACTTTGCACGTAAAGCCTTACGTGGCTGCGAAGCGTCAAGAAAACGCATGATTGAGAGCAACCTACGCCTGGTTGTGAAAATTGCCCGACGTTACAATAATCGTGGTTTAGCGCTACTCGATCTGATTGAGGAAGGTAATCTGGGGCTGATCCGCGCCGTGGAGAAGTTTGACCCAGAGCGCGGTTTTCGCTTTTCAACTTATGCAACATGGTGGATACGACAAACGATAGAGCGTGCGATAATGAACCAGACACGCACTATTCGCCTACCGATTCACGTGGTTAAAGAGCTTAATGTTTACTTGCGGACGGCCCGTGAACTGACGCAGCAACTGGATCATGAACCAACGGCAGAAGAAATTGCAGAGCGTTTAGACCGACCAGTAGAAGACGTGACTAAAATGTTGCGTTTAAACGAAAAGATTTCTTCCGTTGATACCCCGATTGGTGGTGACAACGATAAAGCATTACTGGACATTATTGCCGATGAGAAGGGCAGTGGTCCCGAAGGGGAAGTGCAAAGTAAAGATATCAACGATCATATCGTGCATTGGCTTGATGAGCTAAACCCTAAACAGCGGGAAGTTTTGGCTCGACGCTTTGGTTTATTAGGATACGAGCCATCCACCCTTGAGGACGTAGGCCGAGAAATTGGCCTCACCCGAGAGCGGGTAAGACAAATTCAAGTGGAGGCATTGCGCCGATTAAAAGATATGCTCCATCACGAAGGGCTTAACACCGAGAGTCTATTTGAACAAATGTAATGACTGATTACCCACAAGCCGCCTTTCTAAGGCGGCTTTTTTATGCACTTAATTAGCAGGGCAACATACAAAAGGTCTCGCAGCCCAAGAACTTTCCCAGATACTCCAACACTCATTGTTAACGTACCCATTGGTGGTGAGATAAATTCAAGCTCACTGAAGTCCCTTCTGTTGATATTCGTCGATTGTTAATAATGGCTTTAAGTAATACAAAAAATACACAATTGATTAACATGTTTGTTTTGGTTAGTCTGGACCTGATTAAAAAACAAACGAGGTGATTTATGAAATCCAATCGGCGATATATACCTGCTGTGGTGGCAGCACTCATGGCGGCGCCCACTGTGACTTGGGCCTTAGACTGCAGCCCACTGACGCCATGGAATAGCGATGATGCCTATAACAGTGGTGCTCAAGTTGTATACCAAGACAAAGCATATGAAGCGAACTGGTGGACGCAAAATCAAGACCCAGCCACTCACTCAGGAGACTGGCAGCAATGGCGTTTACTGGGTCAATGCGATGGTGCCAACCAAACGCCAATAGTCGAGCTTACTTCGCCTCTAAACAATAGTTCTTTTGGTGAAAATGACAGCGTTGTCTTAAAGGCACAAGCAAGCGACAGTGATGGCAGTATCAGCGCCGTTGAGTTTTTCATCAATGGAGTTTCACTGGGTGTCGATAATGCCGCTCCTTTTGAGCTAAATTGGCAAGCCTTGGCAGGAGAGCATACTCTGCGTGCTCAGGCGCGAGATGATCAGCAAGGCGAGGGCGTCAGCGCTGAAGTACAAATCTCGGTGCTCCCCGCTGACGGGAATGCTGCGCCGACAGTGACGTTAACTGCACCTACAGCGCAAACCCAAGCGCGAAGCGGTGAGCAAGTGACCTTGAGCGCTAATGCCGATGACAGTGATGGTGTTGTTACGGCGGTAGATTTTTATGTTGATCAAGTACAAGTTGGCACCGATAGCAGTGCACCCTATTCTATACAATGGCAGGCCGAGTCGGGGCTTCATCAGTTCCAAGCCAAAGCCACCGATGATGTCGGCGCTCAGAGTATGAGTGCCAGTGTGCAAGTCAACGTCGATGCGGCCGCAGCTGGCATCTGTCAAGGCACGCCTAGTTATGTAGCAGGCACCAGTTATAGCCAAGGGGATACCGTCGAAAATGTCAATCACGCCTATCGCTGTGACGTCGCTGGTTGGTGCTCTTCAAGTTCGGCTTGGGCATATGAACCTGGAGTCGGTCAGCACTGGCAGGATGCTTGGGCCGACCTCGGTATTTGCGCAATTGCTCCGGATATCACCATTACCTCGCCCAGTGCTAATGCCACATTATTACAAGGGCAAAGTACGGTGATTAGCGCCGATGTTAGCGACAGTGACGGCAGTGTCAGTGCGGTTGAATTCTCTGTTGCAGGCAATGTGATCGCCACAGATACGAGCGCGCCTTACCAAGCAACATGGCAAGTGCAAGGGCTCGGTGAAACGGCGGTGACGGTTGCCGCGAGTGATAATGAAGGCAACCTTAGCGAGCAGTCAGTGCTGGTCACTGTCACTGATCAGCCCTTGGTGGTGAGCTTGAACTCTCCTGCCAGCGCAGAGCAGCTGCGCTTAGGGCAAAGCCTGACACTGGCCGCTGATGCAAGTTCAGCGCTCGGCAGTATTACCGAGGTGAGCTTTGCTGTGAATGGGCAAATCGTTGGCAGTGACAGCAGTGCCCCTTATACGCTGAATTATACCCCCGCGAGTTTAGGCCAGTATGCAGTTAGCGCCCTTGCCAATGACTCTCAAGGTAACAGCGCACAAAGCACGGCCGCGACAATTAATGTGATTGATACCCCAGCGGGGAAAAAACACAAGCTCATCGGTTATTGGCATAACTTCGTTAATCCGGCAGGCTGTCCTATCCCCTTGTCTGATATTTCCAGTGCTTGGGATATCATCGATATTGCCTTTGCCGAGAATGACCGCAATGCCACCGGTAAAGTTGTCTTTCACCCCTTTGAAGAGGATATTCGTTCCGATTGTCCGCCGATAGACCCGGTTAAATTTAAGCAAGACATAAAAGATTTACAAGCACAAGGAAAGGTCGTGGTATTGAGCCTTGGCGGCGCCGAAGGCACGATTACCCTAGAGACAGATAGTGACGAGGCGAACTTTGTCGCCAGTTTGACTAACATCATCAATGAATGGGGCTTTGATGGCCTAGATGTCGATTACGAGAGTGGTTCCAACCTGGTTCATGGCTCACAGATCCAAGCGCGTTTAGGGCGTGCCTTGAAGCAAATTGAGCAAAACATGGGGGGCGATATGTATCTTACAATGGCTCCGGAGCACCCTTATGTACATGGGGGCATGGTCGCTTACTCTGGCATTTGGGGGGCGTATATTCCGCTCATTGACGATGTGCGCGATACCCTAGATTTACTCCATGTGCAACTCTACAACAATGGTGGATTACCTAACCCCTATGAGCCGGGCTCGGTACCTGAAGGGTCGGTCAACATGATGGTCGCGCATGCAAAAATGTTGATAGAAGGGTTTACCCTTGCTAATGGTCAACAATTTGCGCCGCTGCGTGATGACCAAGTTGCTATCGGTCTGCCGTCTGGTCCGCAATCGGCTAATTCAGGGCAAGCACCCACGCAAAACATTATTGATGCGTTGGATTGCTTAACCAAGGGGCAAGCATGTGGCACCATTACACCCAGTAACCCGTATCCAAACTTTGGTGGGGTTATGACCTGGTCGATAAACTGGGATAAGTACGATGGTTACAATTTCTCTGGTCCCATTGGCGATAAACTCACTCAGATGAACAATGGCCAATAACCCTGAGATATGAAAAAAGCCCGCTTAATTGCGGGCTTTATCGTTTCTATAGCAGCTCTTTTAACCGGTATAACAACTCATGAGCCTGACGTGGGCTTAGATCGTCGGGGTTAATATTACTGAGCTCATTCTCAACCTCACTGGGCTCGGGCTCCGCCAATAAATCCAGCTGCGCTTGTGTGCTTGAGGTGTTGGCGTTAATTGCTGGTTGTTGCTCTAACTGTTTGAGCTTGCGCTTAGCGCTGTTGATCACCGCCTTAGGCACGCCTGCTAATGCCGCGACCTGTAAGCCAAAACTCTTACTTGCTGGGCCTTCTAAGACTTTATGCATAAAGGCAATGGTATCGTTGTGTTCAATGGCATCTAAGTGCACGTTTACTAACCCTGATTCACGCTCGGCAAGCTCTGTAAGCTCAAAGTAATGGGTGGCAAATAAGGTTTTGGCATTAATTTTGTGAGCCAAGTAATCTGCTGTGGCATAGGCGAGCGACAAACCGTCATAGGTACTGGTACCGCGACCAATCTCATCCATTAACACCAGCGAGTGGGCCGTGGCATTGTTTAAAATGGTGGCTGTTTCGGTCATCTCAACCATAAAGGTTGAACGGCCAGAGGCGAGATCGTCGCTGGCACCGATACGGGTAAAAATACGATCGACCAAGCCGATTTGCGCCTGTGCCGCTGGCACAAAGCTGCCAATATGAGCCATTAACACAATCAGTGCCGTTTGGCGCATATAGGTTGATTTACCGCCCATATTCGGGCCGGTGATCATCAACATGCGGCGCTGATTATTGAGCTCCACCGGGTTGGCGATAAAGGGGTCTGTCATCACCTGCTCAACCACAGGGTGGCGCCCTTCACTGATGGCGATGCCGTCGCCTTCGTGCAGCTCAGGTTTCGCGTAGTTAAGCGTCTGCGCGCGTTCAGCTAGGTTATTCAGTACGTCTAGTTCACTTAATGCCGCCGCCAATTGTTGCAATGCATCCAGGTGCGGGGCTATGAGGGTGAAGAGCTCATCATAGAGCTGCTTTTCCAGTGCCAGCGCTTTGGTTTGGCTACCTAGCACCTTATCTTCGTGCTCTTTGAGCTCGGGGATAATATAGCGCTCGTTATTTTTCAGGGTCTGACGACGAATATAGTGGCTTGGCACTAAGTGAGAGTTCGCGCGGCTAATATCAATATAAAAGCCATGCACCTTGTTGTAGCCAATTTTCAAAGTACTAATACCGGTGCTCTCGCGCTCTCGCTCTTCCATGGCGGTGAGCACATCGGTGGCCCCTTGCGAGAGGTTACGCCAATGATCAAGCTCATCGTTGTAACCCTCAGCAATCACCCCGCCATCGCGGATCAACACCGGTGGGTTATCAACAATGGCGCGTGTCAGTAATTGCAGTAGTTCATCATTGGGGTGACTGGCGGTGGCAATTTGTTTGATCCGCTGGCACTGACTGGTCGCTAACATGTTTTGTAGCTCAGGCAGTTGCTCCAGCGCTGCGCGCAAGCGAGATAGATCGCGAGGGCGCGCATTGCCTAGCGCTAATCGGGCAACGATACGCTCAACATCGCCCACAGCACGTAGCAGTGGCTGCAACTCCATATGCCACGCTTGGTCGATGATGGTGCTAATGGCATTAAGACGAAGGTTGAGCTCCTTGCGACAGCGAATAGGGTTATGAATGCGACGTTTCAATAACCGCGAGCCCATAGGCGTTGCGGCTTTGTCGAGCACGGCCGCGAGTGTGTTTTCCAGACCGCCACTGAGATTTTGCGTCAGCTCAAGGTTTTTGCGCGTGGCGCTGTCGAGTACCACGGCCTGCGTATCTTGCTCGAGACTAATGCCTTTAATATGGGGCAGGGCGGTACGTTGCGTGTCTTTGACATACTGTAATAGGCAGCCAGCGGCAGTCAGTGCTAACTTTGCTTCATGAACACCAAAGCCAATCAAGTCTTGGGTGCCAAATTGCTGACATAGTGCGGTAACGGCGGTATCTAAATCGAATTCCCATTCCGGACGCCGACGAGTGCCTTTAATATGCTCTATCAGCGCCATATCAGCAAAGGTTTCTGGATAGAGCAGCTCGGCCGGGTTAAGGCGTTGCAAAGTGGATTTAAATGCGTCATTGTCAGCACATTCAACGACATTAAAGCGTCCGGAGTTGATATCTAAATAGGCAACGCCAAAACGGCCTTGTGGGTTTTTATACACACTGACTAATAAGTTGTCTTGACGCTCTTTTAATAGCGCTTCGTCGGTGATGGTGCCCGGGGTGACAATACGCACGACTTTGCGCTCAACCGGGCCTTTGCTGGTTGCCGGATCGCCCACTTGTTCGCAAATGGCCACCGATTCACCGAGCTGTACTAGGCGAGCGAGGTAGTTTTCCACCGCATGGTAGGGGACACCAGCCATGGGAATAGGCTCGCCGCCGGCTTTGCCGCGATAGGTCTGTGATATATCAAGCAGCTCGGCGGAGCGAATGGCATCATCAAAAAACAGCTCATAAAAATCGCCCATACGGTAAAACAGCAAAATATCGGGATGTTGCGCTTTTATTCGCAGGTATTGCTGCATCATCGGGGTTTGTTGTTTTATATTATCTTCACTGTAGAGATTTGCTGACATGCACGCACTCGAATAAGGATGGTTATGAATTTACAGCACCAGTCAACGAACAATACGAAAACCCTTGCTGCCCAGCTCGGCGCTATTCTAGCGGATAAGCAGATGATGATCACTACCGCTGAATCATGCACCGGGGGGGGCATTGCTTATGCCATTACCGATACCCCCGGCAGCTCGCGCTATTTTGCCGAAGCGATGGTGACTTATTCCAATGAAGCTAAGCACGAGCGCTTGGGCGTGAGCAAGCAAACATTGGCCGATTATGGCGCGGTAAGTGAACAAACCGTGCGTGAAATGGCTATTGGCGCAGCCCAAGCCGCAGAGGCTGATGTGGCGGTGGTCACGTCAGGCATTGCCGGACCCGACGGCGGCAGTGATGATAAACCGGTAGGACTGGTGTGGTTTGCGGTGTTCTTTAATCAGCAGGTGAGCGTGCAACAGCAGGTATTCAGCGGCGATCGCGCGTACGTGCGCGAGCAAGCAATAGCTCAAGCTCTGGCGATGACGGTAAAAATTATAGAATCTGCTTGATACTGTAATTCCATACAGTATACTAAGACACATTAAGCCAGCTTGTGGCACAGAACGATTTTGGAGAACAGCATGAACGATAACAAATCAAAAGCCTTAAGTGCAGCGGTTTCGCAAATTGAGCGTCAATTCGGTAAAGGCTCAATTATGAAGCTCGGTGATAGCCAGGCTTTGGATATTGAAGCCATTTCTACCGGCTCACTGGGAATCGATATCGCTCTAGGTATAGGTGGTTTGCCGACCGGGCGTGTTGTTGAAATTTATGGCCCAGAATCGTCAGGTAAAACAACCCTTACATTACAAGTCATTGCTCAAGCTCAGCGCGATGGTAAAACCTGTGCTTTCGTCGATGCCGAGCATGCCCTAGACCCTGTCTACGCCGAAAAGCTGGGTGTTAATGTTGAAGAGCTACTGGTTTCGCAGCCGGATACTGGTGAGCAAGCGTTGGAAATTTGTGACATGCTAGTACGCTCAGGCGCCGTTGATGTGGTCATTGTTGACTCGGTCGCTGCACTGACACCAAAAGCAGAAATTGAAGGCGAAATGGGTGACAGCCACGTTGGCTTGCAAGCACGTTTAATGTCACAGGCGCTGCGTAAGTTAACGGCAAATATCAAACGCTCAAACACCTTGTGTGTGTTTATCAACCAAATCCGTATGAAGATTGGTGTGATGTTTGGTAACCCTGAAACCACCACCGGTGGTAATGCCCTGAAGTTTTACTCGTCTGTACGTTTAGACATTCGCCGTATTGGTTCAGTGAAAGACGGTGATGAAGTGATCGGCAACGAGACCCGCGTCAAAGTAGTGAAAAACAAAGTGGCGCCGCCATTTAAGCAAGCCGAGTTTATCATCATGTATGGTGAAGGTATCTCCAAAGAAGGTGAGCTGATTGATTTAGGTGTGAAGCACAAGCTCATTGAAAAGTCCGGTGCTTGGTACAGCTACAACGGGTCTAAAGTCGGCCAAGGTAAATCTAACTCTATTAAGTTCTTAAAAGAGAATGTTGAGATTGCCAATGAGATTGAAGGTAAGCTTCGGGAAATGTTGCTGCTTAAAGCAACCATTAAACCTGAAGACGGTGAAACCAACCCGCTAGCTGCTGAAGCGCAGAGCGAGTAAGACACTGAATAAGAGTAAGCGAAACCAGCCTAAGGGCTGGTTTTTTTATGGCTGGAGTTTCATCGCTGGCACGCCTGCCATAAGTTTTAGCTAGGCTTTAAGGCTAATAACTAGGCATAAAAAAACGCCAAACACAGAGTTTGGCGTTCTACTGCTTAACTAAGACAGGGAATTAAAGCTGCCAGTTAATAGAGAAGGCATAGTGACGTGGTGCACCGTAATAGCCCTGAGCCCAGTAAAGGCTGTGCAGGTACTTTTCATCGGTCACGTTGTTAACATTAAAGGTGGCGCTGATGCGCTCAGTCACTTGGTAAGTGGCCACTAAATCAAGTAAGCCATACGCACCTTGTGTCGTCACCGTAGGAATAGTGCCATTGCTTTGCACTCGTGACGTTTTGGCTTGCCAGCGATAATTGGCACCCAAGCTTAAACCCTCGATTACAGGGACCTGATAATTCAGCGCCACTTTAACTTGGTCTTCTGGGGTGTAATCACGAACTAACTTACCTTCATTGGCGTCATCACCGGCTTCAATATCCACATGGCTGTAGCTGAAGCTAGCACTTAAGTCATCAGTGAGACGACCACTGAGTTCAAGCTCGTAGCCATCGCTATTGATCCCTTCAGCAGCGTAATAAACCGTGTTGTCAGGAGTTGAAAGAGCGGTGTCAGGTAAGGCAATACCGTCTTGCAGAGCATCGAAAATAGCAAAAGTGGCAAACAACTGACCGTCTAGCAACTGTGCTTTAATCCCCAGCTCTTTACTCTCACCGGTGATTGGGTCTAAAGCCATGCCGGTTTGATCTTGCTCTGATTGTGGCGCAAAGGTTTCAGTGTAGCTGGCATACACGGTGTAATTCTCTGCAAAGTCGTAGACAGCACCAATATAAGGAATAAACTCTTCTGAGCTGTTCACTTTGGAATTACCGTAAGATAGGCCCTCAGAATCCCACTCGGTATAACGACCGCCAGCAAGAATGGCTAGAGGCTCAGTGATTTTGAAGCGTGCCGACGCATAAGCAGATTTTTGGTCAGCCTCGACCTTAGAGCCGTTGTAAGCATCCTCGAGTGTTGGAATAGGTGCGTTACCTTCAAAGTCCTCGAGTGGTGGCATCGCCGGGAAGCCATTGCCTGTGGTGTAGTCGTAAAGTGAACTATCTTGGTAGTTCATATCGGCGCTACTGACACCAAACACTAAGTTATGAGTTTGTCCAAACAGTGAGAAATCACCTGTGGCGTATAGATCATAAAGGTTTTGCTGATCTTTATAGTCGTATTCACTGGCGTAGCCGGTTAATCCCAGCCCGGTTTCAGCACTTGGGGTGCCGTAGACATAAAACAACTCGGAGTCTTGCTCATTGGTCATGTGCGCGTAGCGAGCGCGTATAAACCAAGAGGTGCCCAAACTTTGCTCAAGTTCAACAAAAATATGTTCGTTATCGTTATTCCAATAAGACCAATCAGCGGCCGTGCTTGTGGATACATCGAAGTCAGTCGCAGTGCCATCATCATAAAACAGTGGCAAGGCTCCCCAAAGTGGGCTATCGGCATCTTTTGATTGACGAATATAATTCACTGATACCTTTGTGCTGTCAGTGAGCTGACCTTCATAGGCGATATAACCCAAGGTTAAATCAGTGGCGTAGCGGTCCAAGTATGAATCTGAACGCTGCTTAGTGACTACTGCGCGCATTGCGTGGTTATCAGTTAAGGCGCCAGAAACATCTACCTCTAAACGGTTTTTATTCCACGAGCCAACAGATGCAGAGGCACTGGCTTGAGTCGTATAGGTAGGCTTTTTCAGTACCATGTTAACGGTCGCTGCAGGAGTCCCCGCGCCAGTCATGATACCGTTGGCACCACGGACAATCTCAATGCGATCGTAAATAGAGGTATCAAGGGTACCATGTACATCACCACCATCTTGAGGGATACCTAAACCATCAACTTGGAAGTTAGTGATATCAAAACCTCGGGCTTTAAAGTAAGTACGGTCTGTTTCGATTTGCTCAACAGTGACACCCGGCGTTGACTCTAATACAGCGTTAATATCGTCCAGTGAAAAGTCATCCATTAGTGCACGAGACACCACAGAGATAGACTGGGGCGTTTCTTTAATGGTGATGCCGAGTTTAGACGCTGAGTCCGCTTGTTCGGTGATGTAGTTTTTATGGTGCTGACCATACACGGAAACACGTTCAATATCTTTGTCTTTTGCTTGCTCAGCAAAAGCTGAAGTACTCAGGGCAACGGCGCAAAGCGTTGCTATTTTACTTAAAGTGAAGCTTTTCTTAGACATAATCTTTTAGCACAGAGAGTTAAAAATCGTGCATAGACTAATCTAAGTGAGAATGATTTGCAAACACACTTTTGTTGCGAAAAATAAAAAGCCGCTCTTAATAAGCGGCCAAAAATCATCCAATGTCTGCAGAGCAAGGCTCTCGCTTAAAGCTTAAACCCTATTAAAACGCATATTTTGCAGAAAACTGTAAGCGGTCCAAGTCACCATCGGCGCCGCTTTCGGTTTCTCGCTCTGCATGTTTAAACTCAACTCCGAAGGTGAGTTTCTTAACCGGCGAGTACAGTAAGTTGGCACTGTAACTGACGCTGCTTTCGGTAGGGTCGCCACTGAAGGCGAGTAAATCGGTATTGTTATCAGCGCTGAAGAACGAATAAAGGAAGGTCGACCTAAAGTGATTATTCCAATGGTGCTGATAGCCAATAAACCCTGAGGTTGAGTCAATAGCATCAAGTTCATCGCCATCGAATACCGCACCATGGGCGACGTTAAGGCCAACATAGCGACCCAACCCTTTGCCTTGAGTTAGCATAAACTTAAGGTTGTCAGAGCCGAGATTCACGCGCCCTGAAACACTTACCCCAAACGAGGTTTCGTCTTCATCAAAGCCGTTCTGCTTGTATGTTAGCTGACGCGCCAACGCAGTAACAGCAATATGGCCCCAGTCCGCTTTATGATTATAGCGGGCAGTGAAATCAGGCATGCTGGCATCGTCGGTTTCTACTCGAGCGCCATTGACGGTGATAGAGCTTTCTGGGTTTTCGGCCGAAAATGCCCAATTACCAACGCTATAGCGGACTTGTGCCTGACGGGCGAACACCGTGCCCTCCGCTGGGCCAACAAAATCAAGTGTTTCTGGCAAAGCACTGACGTTTTGGAAATTAGACCATGCTTGACCAAATAACCAGCCATCGTAGGTAATAAAGGCTTGGCGTAAACGCGGTGAATAGGAGTTGGTGACACGTTCGTTGCCTCCAATAGAGCCGATAAAATCTAGCTCGATCTTAGTTTTTACTGTTTTTCCGTTACTCACTTTGGTACTGGTACCAAAGTTAAAACGAGATTGGCGGGCATGCATATCAAATACTGCATCGGTATCTGCGTCTGGCCCAACAGTGGTGGTAATGGGAACATAAAAGTCACGGCCAATACTGTCGCCAGAAATGGTGCCAGCGGAGTAATCACTCCACATGGCATCAACTTTGACGTAGCCGCCATAGCTAATATCGGTGTCGCCAATGGTGGCCGCGTGAGCGCTACCCACTACCGAGCCAAGCGCAGCGCACACCGCCATAAATGTTTTTGTTAGTCGTTTTTGTGTTGTCATAATGAAGTTGTCCTGTTGCAAGCTAGCTATGAAAACATGGTCGTTGCCATGATTTTGAGCAATTACCTATTGGTCTTACGACTAAGGTATAGCCGAACTCTGAGTATGTGGTTAGTTAACTTGCTGAGTGTAGGCAGGTTTGTGGCCAATTTGTGGGATTTCATACTAAGGTCTAATACTGAAACATTCAGCCCTGAGTAATGCTGTGGGCAAGCCTACAGGCAACAAAAGATATGGAGACGGTTATGTCACAGAGCATTTATCCGGTTTTTGATAACATCAAAAACAACGCACTAGTCGATAACGAAAAATACAAAGCACTATATCAGCAGTCCATAGATGACCCCGAGGGCTTCTGGGCCGAACATGGTAAGCGTTTGCACTGGTATACCCCCTATACAAAAGTAAAAAATACCTCTTTTGATAAAGGCCATATCAGCATTAAGTGGTTCGAAGACGGGCAACTCAATGCATCGTATAATTGTATTGATCGTCATTTAGAACATAAAGCCAATAAGACTGCATTGATTTGGGAAGGAGATGACCCGAGCCAAAGCGAGCATATTAGCTACCAGCAATTGCATGATGAGGTGTGCAAACTGGCTAATGGCCTGCGCAAACTAGGCGTTAGTAAGGGCGATCGTGTGGCTATTTATATGCCGATGACGCCGCAGGCTGTCTACGCGATGCAAGCATGCGCGCGTATTGGTGCCGTGCACTCAGTGGTGTTCGGTGGTTTTTCGCCTTCTGCAATCGCTGACCGCATCAACGACAGCGGCGCTAAAGTGGTGATCACCTCAGATGAAGGTCGCCGTGGCGGTGGCACCGTGCCATTGAAAGCCAATGTCGATGAGGCTGTGAGCCAAGAGTCAGTGACTACGGTCGAGCATGTTATTGTGCATCAACTTACCGGTGGTGACGTGCAGTGGCACAGTCACGACCTGTGGTGGCATGATTTAGTCGCCGATCAACCTAGCCACTGCGAGCCAGAGGTGATGGACGCTGAAGATCCTTTATTTATTCTTTATACCTCGGGCTCCACGGGTCAGCCTAAAGGGGTCGTGCACTCTACTGGCGGTTATTTGGTGTATACCTCCATGACCCATGAATATGTATTCGATGTGCATGATGACGATGTCTACTGGTGTAGTGCTGATGTCGGCTGGATCACTGGTCACAGCTATATTGCTTATGGACCTTTGGTTAATGGCTGTACACAAGTGATCTTTGAAGGTGTGCCGACCTACCCAAGTGCAGGGCGCATGGGGGAAGTAGTCGATAAGCATCAAGTGACGATTCTGTACACTGCGCCTACAGCCATTCGCGCGCTGATGGCAAAAGGCGATGAACCCACCGCCAGTTCAACACGCTCATCATTGCGGGTATTGGGTTCGGTGGGCGAGCCCATTAACCCAGAGGCCTGGGCATGGTATTACGAAAATATTGGTAATAGCCAATGTCCTATTGTTGATACTTGGTGGCAAACCGAAACTGGCGGCATCATGATCACGCCGCTGCCGGGTGCAACCGATATGAAGCCTGGCTCAGCGACACGACCTTTCTTTGGTATTGCCCCAGCACTTTACGATGCCGAGGGAAATAACCTTGAGGGTGCGGTTGACGGTAACCTTGTTATTCTCGATAGCTGGCCGTCGCAAGCACGCACGGTGTACGGCGATCATGAGCGTTTTGAGCAAACCTACTTCTCAGCTTATCCTGGAGTGTACTTCACCGGTGATGGTTGTCGTCGTGATGAAGATGGCTATTATTGGATCACCGGTCGCGTAGATGATGTACTTAATGTGTCAGGCCACCGCTTAGGTACCGCAGAAATTGAAAGTGCTTTGGTGGCGCACGAGGCTGTCGCCGAGGCTGCCGTGGTTGGTTATCCACACGACATTAAAGGGCAGGGGATTTACGTTTATATTACCCCGAACGATGGCGTCCAAGTGAGCGATGAACTGACTAAAGAAGTGCGGAACTGGGTGCGTAAAGAGCTTAGCCCCATTGCCTCTCCGGATATGATTCAATGGTCACCGGGACTACCTAAAACCCGCTCAGGTAAAATTATGCGTCGTATTTTGCGTAAAATTGCTGCCAATGAGCACCAGCAATTAGGCGATACCTCGACGCTGGCGGATCCTGGCGTGGTGGACGACCTCATTGAAAACCGTCTAAATCGTTAATTAGGCGTTAAGAACTTGATTAACGGACGATTCTAAACGTAGACTATCGGCTGTCATCAAGCGATGACGGCCGATTTTTTTAGGAGCACAGCATGAGTCAGTTTTTAATCGCGGACGATCACCCATTATTTCGTGAAGCATTAAAAGGGGCACTGACAAAGCAGTTTACCCCCCTAGAAGTGTTTGAATCTGATACCTTCGACAGTACCTTGGCGGTACTCGATGCGCAGCCAGAGCTAGACATTTTATTGCTGGATTTGCACATGCCTGGCAATGGCGATTTGTATGGCTTGATCCGCATCCGTGAGGATTACCCTGACCTTCCTATCGCTGTGGTTTCTGGCAGTGAAGATTTACATATAGTATCAAAAGTGATGGGCTACGGTGCCATGGGCTTTATTCCCAAATCATCTTCGGCACAGCAAATTGCTGATGCTATATCGCACATGTTAGAGGGCGATACGTGGCTGCCTGAGGAGATCAAAGACAAGGTCGAAGCGATCAGCGGTGAGGATAAAGAACTGGCGGCTCAGGTCGCTTCATTGACACCGCAACAGTATAGAGTGTTAAGCTACTTGCACGAAGGTTTGTTGAATAAACAAATTGCTTATGAGTTGAATATTTCTGAGGCGACAGTGAAAGCGCACATTACGGCGATTTTCCGCAAGCTCGGTGTCTATAATCGTACCCAAGCGGTGTTAATTGCCTCAAAGCTACAGTTGGAGCCTCTTGAAAATCAAAGCGAATAATCGCCACCGGAGGAACTATGAGCGCAATTACGGATCTGCATACGTTGTTAGCTAATCTTGAGCCACAATTACAGCCCCAAGAGTATGTTTTTTGCTGTGTACCGGGGTTGTTATCTGATTATACTCAGCTTAACCCCCTTGCTGCGTTTAGTGAAAAAGAGGGTATGACGCTGGTACTTGAAGCCAATGCGGCGCAACAAGCCGGTTTTGATAGTGCCACCACCTACCGGCAAATCACCCTAAATGTTCATTCTGCCTTAGATGCTGTGGGCCTCAGTGCTGCCGTTGCGGACACCTTAGCTGCGGCGGATATCAGTGCCAACATTATCGCTGCGTTTTATCATGATCACGTGTTTGTTCCCAGCAACAAGGCCGAGCAGGCATTATCGGCACTGCAAGCGCTGAGCGCCGATAACCAGTAAAGCTTAGTCAAATACTACCGTTCGGTTACCATTTATGAAGAGCTTGTGCTCGGCTGCAAGCTCAAGCGCCTTACAAAATACCTGCTTCTCTACGTCGCGGCCTTTTTTAGCCATACTCAAGGCGCTGTCAGCGTGAGTCACCGGAGTGACCTGTTGCATAATAATGGGGCCTTCATCAAGTTCATCAGTAACAAAATGGGCTGTGGCGCCAATGATTTTAACGCCACGCTCAAACGCTTGGTGGTATGGCTTAGCGCCAATGAAAGCAGGCAAGAAAGAGTGGTGAATATTGATTATTCGGCCACTAAAACGGGCGACAAATTCGGGGCTAAGAATGCGCATGTATTTGGCAAGGCCAATCATATCCGGGGCATACTCGGCGATTTTATCGCCAACTAAAGCATCATGCTCGTCACGGCTTAGGCCTTCATGGCTAATACAGTGAAAAGGCACATTGAACCCAGCAGCTAAAGGCGCGAGGTCGGGGTAGTTGGCAATCACTGCCTGCACTTCAATATTTAATGCCTGCTCGAAGCACTTAAGCAACACTCCACCAAGGCAGTGCGCTTCTTTGGTGGCCAGCAGCACCACCTTGGTTGCTTCACCGCCATGCAAGGAAAGCGTAGAACCACTGGGCAGCGATGCCTGCAATTCGGCTAGTAAATCAAGGTTATCAAAGTTTCCGTCCAGCTCAGTGCGCATAAAGAAACGCCCATGCTGCTTATCAACAAATTCGTTGTTGCGGGTAATATTCAGGTTATGCTCAAAACACAGCCCGGTAATTTTCGCGATTAACCCCTCTTCGTCGGGGCATTGCGCCAATAGTACTTTTTTCATTCCTCATTCCTAATGTGTGAACACATTAGGCATTATGCCCTAAAGAGAATGATTTAACAGTGCCTTTAACTTTGCGGGTTTTACTGGCTTAGAAAGATAGTGAACACCCGCTTCTTTCGCTTTTTGTTTTACTTCGTCATCGCGTACTGCGGTAATTAAAATAGCCGGTATGGGGCCACGCAGGGCGCGTATTTTTTCGATAAGACTTAAGCCGTCCTCATCATGACCAAGTTGATAGTCCATTAGAATCACATCGATAGCCCCCCCGTTTTGCACCCATTCGAGTGCTTGCTCGCCACTGGAGCAACCTTGGCTGTTGGCACCCCACTTATTTAGTAGGTGGGTCATGGCGGTGATGTTTTCAGCTTCGTCATCAACGACCAGTACATCATAATGAGCTTGTGCGCGGGCACCGGTGTGTTGCTCTGTAGGGCTGCTGATACGCTGCGCGTTGCCATAAGGAACTTCTACTTTAAAGCAGCTCCCTTGGCCTAAAGTAGAGCGCATTGTTAGCCGGTGTGAGAGCAGCTCTACCATGCGCTTGACAACGCCGAGGCCGAGGCCAACGCCTTTATTATCGCCAGATTCAACGCGATAAAAGTCGTCGAATATCTTTTGTTGTTCACGCTCGCCAATGCCCAGTCCGGTATCCCATACCTCAATACTTAAATGGTGTTTACGGCGACGACAAGCAATAAGCACCTTGCCGCGCTCGGTATATTTAACGGCATTAGAAAGTAGGTTTTGTAGAATTCGGCGTAAATAAGTGATATCACTATGAACCACATCATTGCGCGAGCGCAAGGTTATTTCGAGGCCCTTGTCGGCGCATAAAATGGCATACTCATTGACCAGCGGCGCTAATATATCGTCGATATGAAAATGCTTCGGACTGGGGGTCATCGCGCCTTGGTCGAGTTTGGCAATATCGAGCAGGGCTGACATCAAATGGACGGTGCTATCGAGGCTATCGCCGAGTTTATCTAAGCTGCTGGCGTTATGCGGGGTTAATGTTTGCTCATCAATTGCCGCAAGGTAGAGGCGCGCCGCATTCAGCGGCTGCAAAATGTCATGGCTGGCTAGAGCGAGAAAGCGGGTTTTACTGTCATTGGCGCGCTCGGCTTCTTGCTTGGCCGCTTTTAGGGCTTGCTCGGTTTGTTCTCGGCTGGCCATTTGTGCTTTGAGGTCTTGGTTGATTGCACGGATCTCTTGCGTGCGCGCTTCAATGCGATTCTCCAAGTCCATGTTCACTTCTTCCAGCGCATTTTGTGTAGCCATGTGCGCGGTAATATCCGAAAAACTGGTCACAAAACCACCGTCTGGCAGTGGGTTACCTATCATTTCATAGACCTGACCGCTGCGCCGATGGCGAATGAAGTGATGTGAGCTGCCATTACGCAGATGGCGGACGCGTTTTTCCACATGATGCTCAATCTCCCCCGGACCACACTCGCCACGTTGCGCATTGTAGCGAATCACTTCTTCAATCGGCTGGCCTTGTTGTAAAAAACCTTCGGGATAGTTAAACATTTCGGCATAACGTTTGTTCCACGCGACTAAATTTAAGTCTTTATCGACCACTGAGATGCCATGGCTGAGGTTTTCTAATGAGGTAAAGAGTAAGTTTTGGTTAAATCGCAACGCCTGGGTGGTTTCATCAAAGAAGTTGACCACCTCCTCAAAGGCTAATTGCTTACCACTGGCCACCGTTTGTATCAATGCTTGCGCCGACGATGCCCCTAGTACCCCAGTAAGAGCGCGCTCACAATAAGCAATAAATTCATTCGAGGGTTGGGCATTATTGTCATTGAGCTCGTCGTTGGCTTGGTAGTGGCTCAATACTTGGCTACTGCGCTGGGCGCCTAAAAAGGTTTGCAGTAGTACCTTAAAGTCATAAACCGTGGCATTAACGTGTTTGTTTAGTCGCTTGGCGAAGTTGATCTGCTCTTTGGGGTTCACAAAAGCGGCGGCCTGAATACGGTCTATCAATCGCTCCTGAGCTCCAAGAGAGAAGCTGATATAACAACAGATGTTAGCGAATAGCGCTATCAACGTTCCTTGAGTAATCAATTCTTGCTGCGCGGTGCTATCTAACACTGTGGGAGTGTTCATAATGGGCAGCATTAAAAACAGCATCCAGCAGATCACTCCGGCAGTCAGTCCGGCATACACGCCATATGCATGGCCTCGGCGCCAGTATAAGCCGCCAACAATAGCCGGAAGCAACTGAGTTACCAACGAAAAAGCAACCAACCCCATAGACGCTAACGTTTCACCGTGACCAAATACTTGTTGGTACAGGTAGGAAAGCAGCAGGATGGCGGCAATAGTAAAGCGCCTGACTAACAAGATGCGGGCACGATAACTACGGTTAATTTGGTTGCGGCGAAACTTACGCTTGAGTATCAGTGGTAGCACCACATCATTAGACACCATGGTGCTTAGGGTCAGTGTTGCTACTACAATCATCGCGGTTGCGGCCGATAGTCCACCGATAAACACGAAGGTAGTGAGTAACCAGTGTCCAGTACTTAACGGAAAGGCGAGAACAAAGCTATCAGCACTGTGTCCGTGGCCGATTTGCGGCATGATGGCGGCGCTAGCGATGGGCAGGATCATAGCGCCAATAAGCAAAAGGTATAGAGGAAAAGCCCAGCGTGCGGTCTTTAAATGACGGATATCCTGATTATCAACCACGGTGACGTGGAACTGACGTGGCAAGCAAATGATTGCAGCGGCGGCCATCAAGGTTTGACCGATAAAGCCAAAGCTGAGCATATCGGAGCTTTGCCAATGCTGCCAGATTGCGTCAAGGGAGACAGAACCGGGCAACGAATAAAGGGTGTACACCGCAAGGCCTGCAACGAAAATGAGTGCCAGCAACTTTATCAGGGATTCAAACGCCACCGCGAGCATCAGTCCCGAGCGGTATTCGGTGACATCGACCTTGCGGGTACCAAAGAAAATGGCGAAAACGGCCATGATTAGCGCGCCACTAAGCGCCAGTATAGTGCCGGATACCTGAGCCCCGCCGGGGAGTAACAAAAAGCTGCTGGAAAGCGCCTTAAGTTGCAACGCAATGTAAGGAATGGTGGCCATCAGCGCGATAAACGTGACTAAGATAGCGCTCAGTTGGCGCTTGCCGTAGCGCGCAGAGATAAAATCGGCAATGGTGGTGATATTTTGTTTTTTACTGACCAATACCAGTTTGCGTAAAAAGCCCTGACAGAAAATAAACAATAACGCCGGGCCCAGCAAAATAGGCAGATAGCTCCAACCGCTGCTTGCCGCTGTGCCCACTGAGCCATAATAAGTCCACGAGGTGCAATAAATCCCCAACGACAGTGCGTACACAAAGGGGTGGTGACTAATGTATTTGGCCCAAGGCGTGGTTTTGTCGCCCCAATTTGCCAGCCAAAACAGCAAAGAGATGTACACCAAGGATACGAAGATAAGAGCGAGGGTCATAAGCCGCAGCGTTATTGTTATTAGTAGCAAATACCATAGCAAACCCACAGCCTATTTAGCAGTGATTTTTAAGTGCTCAGCGCATGCGACTTAAGGTTATTAGACTAATGTATTAAGCCCTTGTTCACCTTTGAAAAACGTCCTGAGCTTATCTATATCAAACTATAACCTATTGAAAATTATACATTTATTTTAGATGGTGTTCTCGGTGTTATTGACGTTAAGTTTTTGTTACGACTAAGGTCTGAATTTCCTCTGGCGCTGGCGTTGCTAGATTCAAAAGTGATGATAACAACCAGTCATACTTTTAGTGTGACGTGAAGGGGATACAAAAATGGCTTTTAAAGATGCAGATCACGCTAAAGCCTATTGGAACGAAAACCTCAGTCTAGTGTTTAAATTGCTAGTGGTGTGGTTCGTGGTTTCATTTGGCTGTGGCATTTTGCTAGTCGACGTACTCAATGAGGTGCGTTTCTTCGGGTTTAAACTGGGTTTTTGGTTCTCGCAACAGGGCGCCATTTATACCTTTGTGGTTCTTATTTTTGTCTACGCACACAAAATGAATGCGTTAGATAAAAAATACGGCGTAGACGAATAAGGAGCGCAGTGATGGATGTTCAAACGTTAACTTTTTTAATTGTTGGTCTTAGCTTTGCCATGTACATCGGTATTGCTATTTGGGCTCGAGCGGGCTCAACCAATGACTTCTATGTAGCCGGGGGCGGCGTACCACCACTAGCAAACGGAATGGCAACCGCTGCAGATTGGATGAGTGCTGCGTCGTTTATCTCTATGGCGGGGATTATTTCTTTCGCCGGCTATGATGGTGGCGTGTATCTAATGGGCTGGACCGGCGGTTATGTGTTACTTGCGCTGTGCCTTGCGCCTTATCTTCGTAAGTTCGGTAAGTTTACCGTACCGGACTTTATTGGCGATCGCTATTATTCTCAAGCGGCACGTATGGTGGCTATTTTCTGCGCCATCTTTATTTGCTTTACCTACATCGCAGGGCAAATGCGTGGTGTGGGCGTAGTGTTCTCACGCTTCCTTGAAGTAGACATTGAAACCGGCGTCTACATTGGTATGGTGATTGTGTTCTTCTATGCCGTATTGGGCGGTATGAAAGGCATCACCTACACCCAAGTAGCGCAGTACTGTGTACTTGTTTTTGCTTATTTGGTTCCGGCAATCTTTATCTCACTGATGATGACCGGTCACTTGCTGCCACAAACTGGCTTTGGGGCGACACTAAGTGATGGCTCGGGCGCTTATATGCTCGATAAACTCGATGGCCTCAGTACCGAGCTCGGGTTTGCGCAATACACCGAAGGCTCCAAGAGTATGATTGATGTGTTCGCTATTACCGGCGCCTTAATGGTTGGTACTGCGGGCTTGCCTCATGTAATTGTTCGCTTCTTTACCGTACCTCGAGTGCGTGACACCCGTATCTCTGCGGCTTGGACTTTAGTGTTCATTGCTATTGTGTATACCACGGCACCGGCAGTTGCATCTTTCGCGCGTGTTAATATGATTGACACTATCAATGGCAAAGATGGCAGCGGAACGCTCTACAGCGAAGCCCCTACGTGGATTAAAAACTGGGAAAAAACCGGCTTAATCACGTTTAATGACAAAAATGATGACGGCCGCATGTACTACTCAGCAGGGGATGTTAACGACCTAGGCAGTGCCAACGAGGTGAGTGTCGATCGCGATATTATGGTGCTTGCTAACCCAGAGATCGCTGATTTACCGGCCTGGGTTATCGCCTTGGTTGCAGCCGGTGGTATTGCTGCGGCATTGTCGACCACTGCGGGTTTATTATTGGTCATTTCAACCTCGGTGTCCCATGACTTGTTGAAGCGTACCTTGAAGCCAAATATCAGCGACAAGCAAGAGCTTCTGGCAGCGCGATTAGCGGCAATGGTGGCCATTGGCATCTCCGCCTACTTTGGCATTAACCCGCCCGGGTTTGTGGCATCGGTGGTGGCCTTCGCCTTCGGCCTGGCAGCGGCCAGCTTCTTCCCTGCGATTATCATGGGCATTTTCTCTAAGCGCATGAATAAAGAAGGGGCGATTGCCGGTATGGTAACGGGTATCGGCTTTACCGCTGCGTACATCATCTACTTCAAGTTTATCAGCCCCGACCTAAATAGTGCCGAGCATTGGCTGTTCGGTATCTCCCCTGAGGGCATTGGTTTGCTTGGTATGGTGGTAAACTTTGTGGTCGCCGTTGTGGTTCAGCGTATGACTGCTGAGACACCAGAAGAGATTCGCGAGATGGTCGAGGGGATCCGTAACCCGAAAGGATCAGGTACCGCACACGCACACTAATGTGTGAAGCACACAGACAAGCCCGGCCTTAGACCAAGGTCGGGCTTTTTTTGTCGCTGTTTTCAGCCTAGATTTAAGCTATATGCAGGATGCGGTGTTTATCTATGGTTGGCTAACACGCTAATAAGTAGGTAAACACAGCAGTGATCAGTTGAGGTGTGGATAGTGAGCCCACAGCATCAAGATATTATCGATTTTGTCATTGAACAGGCCCCGTTTAATACGTTAGCGCGCTCTGCCTGTGAATACTTTTGTCATCACCTTGAAGTTATTTATGTCACGCGAGAGAACCAGCATCAGTGGCTTGATTCTGACGACCCAAAACTATTTCTTATTCGCAGCGGTAGCCTAGAAATCGTCGCACCAAGCGGAGAGGCGGTCGCGCGCTTAAATGCGGGTGATTACTTCGGCTATCCGTCGCTACTCAGCGGTGAGGCCATTAAAAACCGTATCGAGATAAAGCAGGAAGCTCTGGTATATATTCTCAGTCAGTCCAGTTTTGATTATTTACGCCACGAATATAAACCCTTTGAGCAGTACTTTGTCCGTGCACACTCGAATCGCCTATTGTCATCGAAATACCAACACCACAGTGATAGCTGGTCAGAACGTAAAATTGCCGAGCTGATGACTCGCCAAGCCGTTACTCTGGGCCCTGAGGCCAGTATTAGGCAATGCGCCCAACTGATGAGTGACCAGCGGGTGTCATCGATTATGGTAACCCACAGCGAAGACACCAAGTTGCTCGGGGTGGTCACCGACCGCGACTTGCGTACTCGAGTTCTGGCAGCGGGGGTGGACCCGGAGCAACCTTTGCAAGCCATTATGACCGCCCACCCGAAATACATTTTCGAGAATAACCGGGTATTTTCGGCTATGCATTTAATGCTCAAGCACAATATTCACCATTTGCCAGTACTGAACGAGGCGCATCAGCCGGTGGGCATGGTGACCGCGACCGACTTGTTACGGCAGCAAAAAAGCGATCCCGTGCAGCTCATCGGTCGCATTTATAAGGCGGCGGGGGTTGCCGATTTAAAACGCTATGCCGGTGAGGTACCGAGTTTACTCGATAGCTTTGCTTATCATATCGAAGACACCACCTTGGTGGGTAAGCTACTTAGTGGTATTAGTGATGCGTTGACCACGCGATTGATTCAATTATACCAACAACGCCATGGCGATGCGCCTAAGCGTTTTAGCTGGATTTGCTTCGGCTCACAAGCACGGGAAGAACAAACGCTGCACTCTGATCAAGATAATGGTTTGCTGTTGCCCGACCAAATGAGCGATGCTGAGGCTGATTATTTTCGCGGCATGGGCGAGTTTGTGTGTGAGCAGCTCGATGTTTGCGGCATTGTCCGCTGCCCAGGGAACATCATGGCCAGTAATCCGCAATGTCGGCTATCGATATCGGCCTGGTTAGATAAGTTTGCTCACTGGCTCGGTAGTCCCACGCCCGAGGCCATGCTCAACTGTAAAATCTTCTTTGATATTCGCTTTATCACCGGCTCCAGTGATTTGTTTGCGGCATTTACAACGTCGCTTGGCAAGCAAAATCGCGATCAGCTTTTTTACCGGGCTCTGGCCAGTGAGCTGAACCAAAATTCGGTGCCTATCGGCCTGTTCCATCAACTAAAAACGCAAACCGACGCCCAGCATCACAAGTTTATCGACCTGAAAAAGCGCGGCATTGTGATTATTAACGACATTGTTCGCCTGTATGCACTGCATGAGGGTATCCGCAGTGCCAATACCCTAGAGCGCTTGGATGCGCTGATAAAAACTCGGCAGTTGTCGAAAAAAGACATTTTTGATTTAAAAGACTGCTGGCGCTATTTAACGCAATTGCGTCTTAAAGCGCAGCTGGATAAAGAGCCGGTGCCAAGTAACTGTATTAATCCCGATACCTTAACGTCGCTCGAGCGCCACCAACTTAAGGAGGCATTTTACTTGGTGCGCCAAGCCCAGCAGGCGGCGAGTTTTAAGTTCGCACGAGGGAGTTTGTAATTATGACCTACGCATGGCGGCAAAAGCTCAAAGCGATGTTTGGCCAAGACCATTTTGGCTTTGCCGATAGTTGGCATCGTCATCGATATGTGGTGGTGGATTTAGAGCTGACTGGCTTAAACCCTAAGGAGCATGAAATTGTATCCATGGCGTGGGTGGTGATTGAAAATCAACGTATTTGCCCGCGCCAAAGTGCCCATATGTTGCACAGTGGGGTGTCGCAGCTAGCGCAATCGCCTATTTATCACGGTATCACCGCCTCGCGTTTAATCAGCGAGGGCGATTCCATGGCGACGATACTGACCGCCTTTGATGCTGCCTGCGAAGACAGTATTTTAGTGTTCCATAATGCCTTGCTCGATGAGCGTTTTTTGCGCTGTGCTTACAAACAGCAGGGGCAAAAGTTTCGTTACTTGGCGTTGGATACCCTGAAAATTGAGCAACGCCGTTTAGCGCGGCAGGGCACGGAAGTGGCGCTTGATGCATTATCGCTCAGTGCCTGTCGGCGTCGCTATCAGTTGCCGGTTTATCGGGAACACAATGCGTTGAGCGATGCGTTGGCCACTGCTGAGTTGTTTCTTGCCCAAGTTAATCACATGAGTCGGCAGCAAAGGCTGCCGCTCAGCGCGTTGATTACTGCTGGTTAATTAAAGGCAGTTCGGCTTGTTGCCATTTTAAGAAATCACCCTCTAAGTGGTATAGCTGGGTAAAGCCTTGCTCTTTAAGCGCCTCCAGAGCAATACCTGCGCGACGACCACTGCGACAATACACCACAATGGCTGTGTCTTTGTTGAGTGTGGCGCCATTTTCAACAATGTCGCTATGGGGGATGTTTACCGCGCCTTTGATATGTCCTTGCTGATACTCTTGTTTTGAGCGCACATCAAGCAGCGTCATTGGCGTGGCACTGAACCTATCCGCCATCAGTTGTTGCTGCGTAACCGTCTGTGCTGACTCAGCGTGCAGTGCGGGTGCAAAAACCAGGGTGCACAAGACGAAGGCCAGCGATACCCCGAATGCAGTGAGTTGTGATGCGATTGTTTTTATCATAATAGCCCCTGTTGTTGGCGTGATTAGTTGTTTACAAAGCGATGACACCCAGTGTGTATGACCTATTCCACTTCGGCACAACGCGTATCGTTAAGGGTGATCATAGTCGCGAGCATCCACTGGCTACAAGGTTTTCAGCTCCCCGCCAGCACAATCACCATTTATCTATACGGCTACCACCACCGTGTTGAGCACATGTTTCCCTTGATTAGCCATCGCTTGGTATTGTTGTTTCGTGTTAATATAGCCCCATTTAAAAGCATATAGCGGCTGATTCTGAGCAGCGGCTTGTTATACTATCACAGTTGTTTTTTATAAAAGAGTGAGTCGTCGTGGCTGAAGTAAGAGCTAGGGTCCAATTAAATGTGGGCAAAAACAGTGATATCCCGGCAGAAATTGTCTCATTTTCTGGGCTAAAAGATGGCCAAGAGCATGTTGCACTAATTTTTAATGAGGCGGACAAGCATCAACAGACACCGCTTATTCGCATGCACTCTGAGTGTTTAACCGGCGACGTTTTCCACTCCAGTCGTTGTGACTGCGGTGAGCAACTCAATGAAAGTATCGAATTAATGCACCAACAAGGTGGAATATTGTTATACCTGCGTCAAGAGGGGCGAGGCATAGGGTTGTACAATAAGCTCGACGCCTATGTTTTACAGTCTCAAGGTATGAACACCTATGAAGCCAACAACCACTTGGGCTTTGCTGATGATTTGCGTGAGTTTTCCGATGCGGTACTCATGCTTAAGGCGTTGGCTGTGACGCAGGTCAAACTGATGACTAATAATCCTAAAAAGCTCAGTGCGTTAGCTGATAATGGCATCGATGTGAAAGCTGTAGTGGGCACCTCGGCGCATATTAAGGTGGGCTTAACGGGAAACCAAGCATACTTAGAAACCAAAATTAAGCATGGCTCGCACATGCTCGATATCAAAAAAATACAAAAACCATAAAGCACGACGCAAAGAAAGAGGAAACGCAGTCATCATGGCTATAGAAATTCGCGTACATAGCGCCAAAGCCGGCGGGCGCTGGATAAAGCAGGGATTGGATATATTTGCCAAGCAACCTTTCACCTTTATGTTTATGTACTTGCTCATTGCTGTTTTAGGGTTAGTTGGGCTGGTGGTACCGCTGTTGAAAATTCCAGCAGCACTGGCGACGCCTTTTCTAATGGCTGGTTTTTATCAGTCAGCACTTGCGCGCGAGCAGGGGAAAAACGTTGCCTTTGCCGACATCATCGATGTGTTTTCACAAAAAGGCCGACGTATGGGCTTGTTCCGGGTCGGCTTGTACCAAATGGGTGCGGGGATCTTACTAGGCTTGCTAGCTAGCGTGTTATTTGCGGATATGGCTGCGGTGGTGAGTGACCCGAACATGAACCCAGAGCAGGCGCTACAGCTATTAGCACAAAGCCTGTCATTTCCTTCGTTAGCCTTGTTTTTGGTAATAACCAGTATTTATCTGTGCGCCTTTGCATTTGCCATACCATTAGTGTTTTTTGGCGGCCACACGTCGATGTGGGCGGTGATGAAAGCCAGCTTGATGGCATTTTATCATAATGCCGCAGCGATGACGGTGTACGGGCTTATTATGGGCGTTTTGATGCTGTTGTGTGCAGTATTGTCCTTTATTCCTCTTCTGGTTCTAATGCCGATTTGCTACATTAGCCTTTTGGTGGCGTTTCAGGCGATTTTTGCGCCGCAACTGGGCGAGCAGGATGCACCCGCAGCGCAGCATGTTAATGCCATTAGCGACACCACCGACAATGGTCGATTTGACGCCTAATGGACGATAGCGAAAAGCAAAAGCAAAAAAATTACGTTCTGTGGCTGTTAGGACGACAGGACTACAGTCGCAAAGAGTTAGAGCGCAAGTTAAGCCAGCGCCAAGTGCCGCAGGCGTTTAGCTGCGAATTACTGGACTGGTGTGAGCAACATGGGTTCATAGATGATAACCGGTTTTGTGCCGGTTTTGTCCGTCGCGCAGCGGACAAGCGCCATGGTCCGCGACGCATTATGGCTGATGCGCAGCAAAAGGGGCTGGCAAAAGAGCAAGTTAGCGAAGCCATCGATGCCTTAGACATAGATTGGTTTGAGCTCGCTCTAGAAGCTTATACCCGGAAATTCCGGACAACAGATAAACAATTAGATTACAAAGAAAAAGCTAAGCGCATGCGTTATTTAACAGCGCGTGGGTTTGACTACCAACAGATAGAATTTGCACTTGCAAGTGAAGCGAATGACGAGTGAGAAAAACGCAATGCAGCATTTGACGACCGCACAGCTAAGACAAAAGTTCTTAGACTATTTTGCCAAGCACCAACACCAAATTGTGCCTTCGGCTTCATTAATCCCTGGTACTGATCCAACGTTGTTGTTTAACAACGCCGGCATGGTGCCTTTTAAAGACGTATTTTTGGGCGCAGAAAAGCGTCCCTATACGCGAGCGACCAGCGCCCAACGTTGTGTCCGCGCAGGTGGTAAACACAACGACTTAGAAAATGTTGGTTACACTGCTCGCCACCATACCTTTTTTGAAATGCTCGGTAACTTTAGCTTTGGCGATTATTTCAAAGAGCAAGCTATTCAATTTGCCTGGACTTTTTTGACCGAAGAGCTCGGTTTGCCTAAAGAGAAGCTTTGGGTGACGGTGTTTACCGAAGATGATGAAGCCGCCGATATTTGGATTAACAAAATTGGCGTGCCAGCTGAACGCGTCTCTCGCATTGGTGAAAAAGATAACTTCTGGTCCATGGGCGATACCGGTCCGTGTGGTCCGTGCTCGGAAATTTTCTACGATCATGGTGAAGAAGTCTGGGGCGGTCCACCAGGGACGCCAGAAGAAGATGGCGACCGTTATATAGAGATTTGGAACTTGGTTTTCATGCAATATAACCGCCATGCCGATGGCACGATGGAAGCCTTACCTAACCCATCTATTGATACAGGCATGGGTCTTGAGCGTATCGCCGCCATTATGCAGGGCGTGCATTCAAACTATGAAATTGACCTATTCCAAGCGTTAATCCAAGCGGCAGCAAAAGTGACGAATGCGCAGGATTTAGAAGATAAGTCATTGCGGGTTATTGCCGACCATATCCGTTCGTGTGCGTTTTTGGTGCTAGATGGTGTCATGCCTTCGAATGAAGGACGCGGTTACGTGTTGCGTCGTATTATTCGTCGCGCTGTGCGCCACGGCAACAAACTGGGGGCAAAAGGCACCTTCTTCCACCAACTGGTTGGTGCGCTGATTGAACAGATGGGGGATGCATACCCTGAGCTTGCCAAACACCAGAGCATTATTGAAAAAGTATTGCGTATTGAAGAAGAGCAATTTGGCAAAACTCTAGAACGCGGCTTGGCTATTTTGGAAGAACACTTAAGCGCCCTAGAAGGCGATGTTATTCCCGGCGATGTGGTATTCAAGCTCTATGATACCTATGGCTTTCCAGCGGACTTAACCGCTGATGTCGCTCGTGAACGCTTTATGACCATTGATGAGCGTGGTTTCCAGCAGTGTATGGATGTGCAACGTAAAAAAGCACAACAAGCTGGCAAGTTTGGCGCTGATTACAACACGCAACTGCGCTCTGATAAGTCGAGCGACTTCAAGGGTTATGAAGCCGAGCATTACAGCGGCACTGTGGTCGAGCTGTTCGCTGCTGGCGATAAAGTATCGGTATTGGAAGACGGTCAAGAAGGTATCGTGATACTTGATCGTACGCCATTTTATGCTGAGTCAGGCGGTCAGGTGGGTGACACCGGCGTGCTGAAAGCCGGTAATGGAGAGTTTATTGTTACCGATACACAAAAACTCGGCAATGCTATTGCGCACTACGGCAAAGTAAGTGGGCAAATGGGGGTGAACGATAAAGTGGACGCGCGTATCGATGCTGAGCGCCGTGACCGCATTAAGAAAAACCACACTGCAACCCACCTTATTCACGAAGCATTGCGCCAAGAGTTGGGTGAGCATGTAAACCAAAAAGGCTCCTTGGTTGAGCCTGATCGTATGCGTTTTGACTTCTCCCATTTTGAGGGCGTCACGCGTGAGCAACTACAACGCATCGAACAACAAGTGAATATTGAAATTCGTCGTAACTTTGCTTTGCAAACTGAGCTGATGGCCATTGATGAGGCAAAAGCAAAGGGCGCTATGGCGTTATTCGGCGAGAAATATGACGATGAAGTACGCGTCGTGAGCATTGGTGACTACTCTATCGAGCTGTGTGGCGGTACCCACGTGCAGCGCACCGGCGACATCGGCTTATTTAAAATCGTCTCAGAGGCAGGTATTGCCGCTGGTGTGCGCCGTATTGAAGCGGTGACCGGTGATGATGCATTGAATTATGTTGCTGAGCAAGAGAACAAACTGGCGCAGATAGCGGCGTTGCTCAAAGCGGATAATGCCTCGGTGCTTGATAAAGTATCGGGTTTAATTGAGCGTAGTAAAGGCCTTGAGAAGCAGGTGGCGCAACTGAATGATAAGCTTGCCAGTGCAGCGGGCGCCTCGTTGCTTGATAGTGCCATTGATGTCAACGGCGTTAAGCTGCTTGTGGCGAACGTTGCTGGCACCGAGAGCAAAGCGCTGCGTGGTATGGTTGATGACCTGAAGAACAAAATGGGTTCAGGCATTATTGCTTTAGGCGTTGCGAACGGCGAAAAAGTCAGTTTAATTGCTGGCGTCACCAAAGACCTTACTGGTCAGTTTAAAGCCGGAGAGTTGGTTAACCATATGGCGGCACAAGTCGGTGGTAAAGGTGGCGGTCGCCCTGATATGGCACAAGCCGGTGGCTCGCAACCAGAGCACTTAGATAGCGCACTGGCCAGTGTTCAAGCATGGGTGAGTGAACGTGGATAAACAACAGGCGCGTATTTATTCGTGGCACTGTTAGTTCAAAAGTTTGGCGGCACCTCGGTAGGCTCGATTGAGCGTATTGAGGCCGTCGCCGATATCATTATTCGCCAACGTCAGCAGGGCCACCACGTTGTGGCTGTGGTGTCAGCAATGTCAGGCGAAACCAATCGATTATTAGCGTTAGCTGAGCAAGTTGATAGCTCCCCCAGTCCTCGTGAACTTGATGCATTAGTCAGTACCGGAGAGCAAGTAAGTGCCAGTCTTCTAGCGATGGCACTGATCCGCCGAGGCTACCCCGCCATCAGCCTGTTGGGCGATCAACTGGGTATTCGCACCGACAACCTCTTTACCAAAGCACGTATCAATGACATCAACAGTGCCCGCTTACGTCAAGAAATTGAACATGGTCGCATTGTTATCGCAGCAGGGTTTCAAGGCCGTGATTTGGAAGGAAATATTACCACTCTGGGGCGCGGCGGTAGCGACACTTCGGCAGTGGCCATTGCCGCTGCGATAAATGCTCAAGAATGTCAGATCTATACCGACGTTGACGGCGTATATACGACTGATCCTCGTATCGAACCTGGGGCATGGAAGCTGTCGAGCGTGTCAGTTCAGGTCATGCTAGAGATGGCTAGTTTAGGCGCGAAGGTATTGCATATTCGTGCAGTGGAAGCCGCTGCGCATTATAAAATGCCATTGCGAGTGTTATCCAGCTTTAGTGTTGGGGAAGGGACGCGCGTTGATTACGAGGATGAAGGTATGCAACAACAGACTGTTTCGGGAATTGCCTCCAAGCGTGAGCAAGCGCTTATCTTTATAAATGATTGCTCAAATGATGGTTCTACTTTAGCAAATATAGTGGAACTCTTGGCAGAAAAAGGCATCGAAATAGACATGATTAACCAAGTTAATCAAAAAGTTGGAAAAGTAGACTATGCTATAAGTGTACCCAGCTTAGAGTTGCAACAAGCAACGAGTTTATTGCAAGAAAGTGATGCTTTAAGCGGGGCCAAAATAGATAGTCGTGACGACCTCGCCATGTTGTCTATAGTTGGCGCAGGGATAAAAACGAACACGCCAATTACAGGGCGATTTTTTCGCGTGTTAGCCGATGAAAATATTGATGTAGTCGTCGCTAGCTCAGGAGAAATAAAGCTTTCAGTTCTTATTGAACGAAAGTACTTGGAATTGGGCGTACGTGCATTACATGCGGCTTTTTTAACGGCAAGTGAATAATCGCTTTTAAGTTTTACTTACTTTTAGAGTGATTATTCTTTAGAATGCCGGAGACGGAATTTTTTACTAATTTGGAACTATGGGAGCAAGCGAATGCTAATTCTTACTCGTCGAGTTGGTGAAACCTTAATGATTGGTGATGAAGTCACAGTGACTGTTTTAGGCGTTAAGGGTAACCAAGTGCGTATCGGTGTGAATGCACCAAAGGATGTGTCTGTTCACCGCGAAGAGATTTACATGCGAATCCAAGCCGAAAAATCGGACTCAAACCCGGGCAACGCATAAATAAACGAATTCATAAAAGCCACTATCAAGTGGCTTTATTTTTATCGAAGATAAATGCAATCACTTCCTCATTGAGCACTCGTGCGGGAAAATAGTGCCTAGCTCCTTTATCGGTGACAATAATTATTCCCTTCTGCGTACTCAACACCTCTTTAATCTGTGGCCATGAGTATTGCTTCTTATGGGCATTAATCTCGGTACTAATTCCTTGCTCATCAATCCGTAGCGTCACTTCATTTCCAGCAGCTCTTGTTAATCGCTGTCGTGCCACCCACCAAGGTTGCTGATATTTGTAGGCAACCACTTCTAAAATAGCTAAAGCAAACAAAAAATAACCAAGGTAGTTATTTTGCAACTTAAACATGCTAAAAAGAGCAAGTCCTACGAGCAAGAGCACCAGTGGATATTTGAGTTGGCGGCGATGGCTGAAGGGCAAAGACTGCTCAAAGCTTTCGTGGTAGTAGTCTTTATCTAAAATATAGCTAGTGTGGTAATTCATAGTACTCGTTATACGAACTTGATTAATATAGAGGCAGGTATGCGCACGATTTTTATGGCATTAACGGCCGCGCTTTTCAGCGCTACGGTTGGCGCCCAACACCAATTTTTGGTCTTTGGCGATATGCCATATTCCCCTATCAATAGAGCGCTGCTCACCCCACCTGCAGGGCCATTATATCAAGGCGTGCGGCAAACCCCACATCATTTTATTGTCCACGTCGGGGATATTAAGGCTGGAGCTGTCGCTTGTACCGATCATGTTCTGCGCGGCAACTACCAGCTGTTATCTAATCTTAGTGAGCGGCCCTTTGTCTACACACCGGGTGACAATGATTGGACCGACTGCGATAGGAAAGGGCTTAGCACACGCTATGATGAGCTAGAGAGGCTAAGTTTTGTACGGAAAGAATTCGCTGTTCATACAGTCGCTTTGCCCGGCTATGAACGCCAGCCTGAGCTGCCCGAAAACCAAGCTTGGCGTATAGAGCAAGTGCAGTACCTAACTGTGCATGTGGTTGGTACCAATAATGGTCGTGCGCAAATTCTTAAGTCTCATAAAAAACAAGCGCTGCAGGCTGTTAAAAAGCGAGATCAGCATAATATTCAATGGCTAACACGCCATGCTGATAAAGACCTAACCGCCATGGTTGTCTTTTTTCAAGCGGATATCTTTCGTTCAAGTAGCGATAAGGGAGTGTGCAGTGACAATAACCGAACATGTGATGGCTTTGCTGTCTATCGTCAGTATTTAGATAAGCTCGCTCAACACAGTAATTATCCTATTTTAGTGGTGCATGGCGATACCAGTGAATTTTGTTTTTCACAGCGTCAGTCGCAGCTTTGGCATCTTAATGCACCTGGCGATTTTCAGGTTTTAGATATTGCTCATGTAACCGTTAATGTAGATTCAGCACAGCCTTTTCAGGTGTCCCCCCTATTGACAAATAGCGCTATTCCTCGCTGTGAAGATGACGGTTAGCTACTGCGGCAGGTAAGCATAAAAAAGCCGCGCGAGGCGCGGCTTTTGTTAATACTGCGAATTAGAACTGGAACCTTAGGCCCAGTTTAAACTTGCGACCAAGTACGTCATAGTTACTTGGGAACGTGTTACCCGAGTTAGAGCTGGTATCACCTGCCTCATTGCCCACAACCGGTGGATCTTTCTCGAACAGGTTATCTATACCCAAACTTGCGGTGATATTATCGGTAAGGTGATAATTGGCATACAAGTCGAAGTAATCGTAGGAGTCGATACTTCTAAACTCTGGGAAGTAATCGTCGGCAACGACTGGCTCTGCGTCAATGCCATCAATGTGACGCCATTGTAATGACAGGGTAAAGTCGTCCATCGCCCAGGTAGTACGTTGCACCCAGCGCATCTCCGCGAGGGGATCACAGCTGGCACTGTAATACCCTTTACAGTCGATAATTCGCGCTGTATCAGAGCTTTGCGACTCTTGAGTTAGATACTTGTTGATGGTTCCTGAGAACTGCAGCTCACCCATGTCCTCTAGTGGCACGAAGAAATTGAAGCCCAGTTCAACCCCCTCAGCGGTCAAGTTCTTGAGGTTGGTAGTGAATTGTTCAATCCCGGCACCAGCAACGGTCAAATCGCCACCAACACGTTGTATTTTGGCACACTCTTGTGCATCACCTAACTTGTAACAGGCATCGAGGATTTCTTGTGCTGAAAACTCGCCGATGATGTCATCAATATCAATATCATAGTAATCTAAACTGATAGTGAAGTTTTGCAAGGTATCGAACTCTGGAGTCCAAACAATACCTGCTGTAAAGGTGCTTGCTTCTTCAGCATCAGGTGGATTAAGTGGATCGCTTCCGGAGATCACTTGCACTTGACCTGATATCACATCTTGCACGTTCCCCACTTGCGCATCGGTCATGCCAGTGGAAATACACAGCTGGCGCAGTTCAGCGCTGATGTTACCGGCGTTGGCAACCGAGCAAGGGTCGCTAGTCGCGTTATCAAGGCCAGTTACCACAGGAGAGGCGATTTCACCGACGTTCGGAGCTCGCGTCGCTTGCTGTTGCATAACACGTACTAATACGCTGCTAACTGGGCGCCAGTTGAAACCAAGCTTCCAGGTTTCATTAGAGCCCACGGTATCGTAGTCTGCCCAACGGAAACCAAACTCCACATCAAGCGTATCAGCAAATGCCATACCGTCTAAAACTGGCAAGTAACCTTCCATGAACAGCTCATCAACACTGAAGCCACCTTCAATAGGTAACTGGTTACCTCCAGCACCGCCCTGACAGCTCGCTGGTGCAAGTTTCAAACATTCATCAGGCTCAAATAAGCCTTTTTCTTTGCGGTACTCATAACCAAAGCTCATTGATAGCGGTGCGCCGGCGCCGGGCACTTCAATAAACTCAATCGGACCATTGATGGTCGCAGTTGCGATACGCTGGCTGTACTTTTGCTGCTGTAATGCAATAGCTGTAGCATAACCGGCCATTTCATCGGTAATGGTGCCAAAGCCACCAAACAGGTTGATGGGTACGCAAGTTGGGTCGCCGTTTAAGCAGGTGACGCCGTCTTCGGTTTCAAGGGCATTTTGGATGTTAGTTAGGTTGGTGTAGCCACCGCGTACGGTGGTACGGTTGGACTCACCATATTGGAAACTAACATCATACTCCCAGTCGTCAAACACATAACCTTTCACGCCAGTGACAAACTGGAACAACGAGGTGTCATAGCGCTCTGTACGGGGGCCGAGTTCGAGTGTACGCCGACGTAACTGCACAGTTAAATAGTCCTCAGAGTCGACGACGCCATTGCCGTTGACATCATTCCAGTTACTGTCACTTAAGAGACCATCAGCGAGCGCGTTGTTGCCCGTATCAATCATAAATTGCTGCGCTTGATCGCCAATTAACGGGTTAAATAGTGGCAATTCGAAACTAGCACCAAATGTGCCTGATGGCGCAACCTGTGTATCTACCGAGATCGAGCTATAAGTGAGTGATGAATAAACTTCATGATCGTCGGTGAGGTTGTAACGAGCGAGAGCCGTACCTGAATAGCGCTCAGACGGTGTCTGATAGAAGTTGTAGGGGTTGAAGTTGAACACGCTACAGGTATCGGCAGCAAGTGTGCCATCATTTCTAAATTGGCCTGCGGTCCCCGCTCCGACAATACCAAAGCGTGTGGGCATGGCCGTTGTAGAACCACCACTTTCTACTGAGTTAGGGGCCTCACACTCAGAGGGTGCTGGAACGGGCGGTTGACCATTTAGGAATTGCTCATAGTTGGCGCCTGATGCGGTTTCGATACCAAGTAAACCCAGCGGGCGATCGCCAAGGAGCACTTGGTCACGCTTCATCCAGTCCAATGAGAGTACGACGTTACCTCTGTCGTCAGCGAGGTTAGAACCGATGGTAAGCGATATATTACTTTTATCGCCGTCACTTTCGTCTGTTTGCTGGTGCGAGGTGTCTAAGGCTATCCCTTCAAAATTATCCTTAAGGACAAAGTTAACCGCCCCGGCAATGGCATCAGAGCCATAAACGGCCGAAGCACCACCAGTAACCACATCGATGCGCTCTACCAGTGCCGAAGGGATCACTGAGGTATCTACCGAACCGTTGTAGTTATATGGGATCATTCGCCGGCCATTAACCAGTATCAATGAACGCTGAGATCCCAAACCTCTTAAGTTGACCGTTGCTGCACCGCCAGAGCCGTTGTTCACGTTACTGCCGTCACCGGGAATAGTGGATGGTAAAGTACGTAGAATTTGCTCTACTTCAGGTTCTTGTTGGAAGCGCAGCTCTTTCTCGCCAATGGACGTGATGGGGCTGGCTGAGACAGCGCCAGGCTGGCGAATACGACTACCAGTGATGGCAATGACCTCAATATCCTTGGCTTCTTCATCCCCCGCAGCGAGTGCTTGAGGCATAACGAATGAAGAAATACCTACGCCGAGCGCTACTTGTAGCGACAGCGCCAGTTTAGATTTTAACATTGTTTTTCTCCCTAGTTATTAGTACGACTAATACTTCAGGGCCAATCAAACTGCGGTTGTTCCTATTTAGCGTCATAAGCTTAGTCCGATTTGTTCAAACCTGCCAATGACTTAGAGTCAAAAAATAGAGCAAAAACTCTCAACGTAAACAATGTAAAATCAATCTTGGTATGACCAATTATCTTTTTTAAGGTTCTCAACATCATTTATGGCTAATGAAGATGATTTTTTCTCGTATAGATTTTATTTATATCCGCTATTTTTATTATCTATAAAGCTAAAATAACGGCATTGTTGGCGGTTTTTAAGTCTCCTTCCAAGAATTTCTAGGTTATAAATATTGGTATTACCAATTTACAGTTATGTAGACATTCTTTTTTTTTTGATATGGTGTTGGTTAAATATCAATAAAAAGTAACTAAATTTGCACTGGGGTGAGCATGGATATTACAGCATTGTTAATTGAAGCCGCTTGGCTTATGGCGACCGGTATGGTGGTGGTCTTTGTATTTCTACTCATATTGATAGGCGCTTTACGCCTAATGTCATATATCTTTGCCGATACAGAACAAGCACAAGCCAATCAACAAGCTAGCGCCACTACCACGCATCGCAGTAAGCGCCCCTCAAAGGCGCATATTGCAGCTATTGCTGCGGCTGTGCATCAGTATAAGAAGCAATAATAAGGGTCAATTATGTCTAAATTAAAGCTTACCGAATTAGTACTGCGAGACGCGCATCAATCTTTATTAGCAACACGCATGCGCTTAGAGGATATGCTCCCGATCGCTGATAAGCTTGATCAGGTTGGGTTTTGGTCAATGGAGTCATGGGGTGGGGCCACCTTTGACTCCTGTATACGTTATTTAGGTGAAGACCCTTGGCATCGTATCCGCGCCCTGAAAGCGGCGATGCCTAATACGAAACAGCAAATGCTACTGCGTGGTCAGAACTTACTCGGTTATCGTCATTACAGTGACGATGTCGTGACTAAGTTTGTCGAGCGCGCTCACGCCAATGGTGTTGATGTGTTTCGTATCTTTGATGCGATGAATGATGTGCGTAATTTAGAGACGGCAATCAAAGCCGCTGTAAATATTGGCGCCCATGCACAAGGCACTATCTCTTACACCGTCTCACCGGTCCACACGTTGGATATGTGGTTAGATCAGGCTAAGCGCCTTGAAGATATGGGTTGTCATTCTATTTGCATTAAAGATATGGCCGGGCTGTTAAAGCCCTATGATGCCGATAAGCTGATCCGTGGCTTAAAGGAAACCGTGTCTTTACCCATTGCTATGCAATGCCATGCGACCACAGGACTAAGCACTGCAACCTACCAAAAGGCCATTGATGCTGGCATTGATATGCTTGATACGGCAGTTTCTAGTATGAGTCAAACCTATGGTCACAGCGCCACCGAGACCTTGGTTGCTATTGTCGAGGATACCCCGCGTGATACTGGTTTGGACCAAACCTTACTCGAGGAAATTGCGGCTTATTTTAGGGAAGTACGTAAGAAGTATGCGCAATTTGAAGGTAGTTTAAAAGGTGTTGATGGCCGCATCCTATTAGCGCAAGTGCCCGGTGGCATGCTCACAAATATGGAAAACCAGTTAAAAGAGCAAAACGCAGGCGATAAGTTAGACGAGGTACTCAAAGAAATCCCCAAAGTCCGCAAAGACTTAGGTTACTTACCTTTGGTCACCCCTACCTCACAAATTGTTGGCACTCAAGCCGTGTTGAATGTGCTTACCGGTGAGCGCTACAAGTCTATTACTAAGGAAACCGCAGGCGTTCTTAAAGGTGAGTATGGAGCAACACCCGCACCGGTAGATAGCCAGTTGCAACAGCGTGTTTTAGAAGGTGCAGAGGCAATTAGTTGCCGTCCTGCCGACCTCATTGAACCTGAGCTAGACAAGCTGACGGAGGAGCTAGATGCTCATGCGAAAGAGCAAAACCTCGAGTTAGCAGACGAGGTGGTTGATGACGTTTTAACCTATGCATTATTCCCGCAAATCGGTTTAAAGTTCTTAGCGAATCGAAATAATCCTGATGCTTTCGAACCAGCGCCGAGCGCCGAGCCGGAGCAGCCAAAGGCTGTGGCAAAGGCTGTGGCAAAGGCGGCACCGACAAAGCAAGGGCCAGAGCGTTATAGTATTAGTGTCGATGGTCAGGCCTATGATGTTGTCGTCGCTCCCGGTGGTGAGTTGGAGAGTGTGCGTGCTGTTGAGGGTGAAGGTGAAAACCCACCGCAGTCGGCTGCGATTAGTGGCGGGGAAACACTGAATGCACCGCTAACGGGCAATGTCTTCAAGGTTTTAGTTAAACCTGGTCAGCACGTGAGTGAAGGTGATGTGGTTATGATCATGGAAGCGATGAAGATGGAAACTGAAGTGCGCGCATTGCACGGCGGTGAAGTCAGTGATGTGTTAGTGCGTGAAGGTGACTCCGTGAGCGCTGGCGATGCCTTAATTGCATTGGTTTAGGAGGGGGTATGGAAGGAGTGTTAAATCTCTGGCATGCCACCGGCATTGCCAACTTTTCCGTCGCTCAACTGGTGATGATCTTAGTCGGTTGTGGGCTGTTATATTTGGCGATAGCGCGGAATTTTGAGCCATTACTATTGGTGCCTATTGGCTTCGGGGCGATATTAACAAATATCCCCGTGGCTGGTATGGCAGACCCTGGTGGCATTCTGTATTACGTGTATTACATAGGCATTGACTCCGGCGTCTTTCCGCTACTTATCTTTATGGGAGTGGGGGCACTTACCGACTTTAGCGCATTGATCGCGAACCCGCGCATGCTACTTCTGGGCGCTGCGGCGCAATTTGGTATTTTCGCGACCTTGTTTGGTGCTATTGCTTTGAATTTTGTGCCGGGCTTTGAATTCACACTCAAAGACGCATCTGCTATTGCCATCATTGGCGGTGCCGATGGCCCGACTGCTATTTTCTTAGCCTCAAAATTAGCCCCAGACTTGCTCGGTGCTATCGCAGTGGCGGCGTATTCTTATATGGCTTTGGTGCCCATTATCCAGCCACCTATCATGCGAGCATTAACCTCCGAGCAAGAGCGTAAAATTGAGATGCCGCAGTTACGAGCGGTTTCCAAAAAGGAAAAAATTATTTTTCCACTTATGGTTCTGGCGTTAACTGCGATGTTCTTACCAGCAGCAACGCCGTTGGTGGGAATGTTCTGTTTGGGTAACTTAATGCGTGAGTCAGGTGTCGTCGATAGGCTCAGTAGCACAGCGCAGAATGAGTTGATCAATATAACGACTATTTTCCTTGGCCTAGCGGTGGGCTCAAAGCTAGCTGCTGAGCAATTTCTGACGGTGGAAACCATTGGTATCCTAGCGTTAGGAGCCTTGGCATTTTCTATTGGCACGGCCTCAGGTGTATTCATGGCAAAAGGGCTGAATAGATTATCGTCATCACCTATTAACCCCTTAGTAGGGGCCGCTGGTGTATCTGCTGTGCCTATGGCTGCTCGCGTGGTCAATAAGGTTGGCCTGGAGAACAACCCACATAACTTTTTATTGATGCATGCCATGGGGCCAAACGTTGCTGGCGTTCTTGGTAGCGCTGTGGCTGCAGGTATTTTACTGGCCTTGGTGGGCTAACCTCTGCCGAGAAATTTATCTATTTAGGCACTTCCTAGCCATTTGCGCGTCCTATTCGAATTCGGTGGGGCGCGCTTTTTTATGGCTGAGGCCGGTTTCACAGTTTTGCGATTAAGTGTTATAAGTGCATGCTATAGCATAAGCTGGAACTGACAAAGCAGTCCATGGCTAGCCATAACAGTCAAAATAGGGAGCGGCTATGAACGCTATTATCATCATCATTGTATTATTTGTTTCGCTGGCTATTTTGGTGCCGTTACTAGAGCGCTACCAACATCAGTTAGGGCTCAATAAAATGATGCGCTTTCGCAAGTATATCTTGCCACTCGTTGGCATAAGCTTAGTGGTGCAATTGCTTTATATGTTATTTAGGTAAGGACTTGCGATATAGCAGACATAAAAAAAGCACCCTAAGGTGCTTTTTTTATGTCGATGATTAGTTCATCGCCAGCTGCATTTCTCGCTCTCTAACCAGCTGCGCAAGCAGCGTATCGGCGACCGGCTTAAACTTGGCTAATTCGCCAGCGGGAAGCGGCTCAGATTTTGGCAGTTCAACGGTACGAGGATTGCGATGTACACCGTTTACAAGGAACTCATAGTGTAAGTGGGGGCCTGTAACGCGACCGGTGGCTCCGACAGTGCCAATAAGCTGGCCTTGTTTCACTTTTTGGCCATTTTTTACTTTGCGTTTATTTAAGTGCAAGTACTTAGTTACATAGGTATTGCCGTGTTTAATAAACACATAATTACCATTAAAACGGCTATAACCCGCCTTAATAACTTTGCCGTTACCAGCGGCTACCACGGGCGTACCTGTACGCGCGGCGTAATCAATACCACGGTGTGGCTTCACCGTTTTAGTTACTGGGTGTAGGCGACGCGGATTAAAGCTTGAGCTGATGTATTTGAAATTAACTGGCGCTCGTAAGAAGGCTTTTTTCATGCTTCGACCTTCAGGGGTGTAGAAGTTGCCATCAGTGTGGCGCACAGCGGCATAACGTTCGCCTTGGTTGATAAATTCAGCCGCGATGATTTTCCCTGTGCCAATATACTCGCCGTCAACGTGGTGTGTTTCATACAGCAAGCTAAACTGATCGCCTTTACGCAGATCGTTGGCAAAATCCACGTCCCAGCCAAAGATGGTGGCAAAGTTCATAATTTGTTTCTCACTTAGCCCAGCCGAGATACCGGCTGTCCATAGGCTGCCATTGACTGTACCAGACGCTGTTTTAGTGAGGGTTTCAATTTCTTTGGAATCGATAGAGGTGTCGTAGCGTCCCTCTTCGTTAAGCGTAACAAACAAGGTGTCGGTTTTGCTCAGTACATATTTGAGCTGCTGCAACTCACCCTTGTCGTTTTTTGCAAAACTTAACACTTCACCTGGGTGAATTTTGGTTAGTTTTTTCGTTTCTTCATTGGTATTAACCAATTTATACAAGGTTTGCGCGGAGAAGCCTGCACGTTTAAAAATCAGGGCAAGGTTGTCACCGTTACGTACTTGGTAATCGGTGTGCTCATAAGTTGGTAAAGTCTGAGCTTGCTCGGGGGAGTTCAAATCGGTGATTTGTTCGTCTTCCTCAAGCTTAACTTGAAGCTCGTAACGCTTACCCACTTCCAATGGCTTTGCGTCGTTATCCTTTGATGCTGTGGCTCTTTCCGTAGGTATCAACATCAGGGCAATAATCGTGACAAGAAAGCCCACAATGAGCAATTTGTGTTTTTTGGGGAGCTTGTGAACCACGTTTACCATAACCTACCTTTTTCTGCTGTTAAGGAAAACAAATCTAACCAAAGGCTGAGCATATACGTTATAAAGGGCAAATACCAGTATTTTGTGCATTTAAACCCGGCGCGAATTGCGCTAGAATCGCGCGGTTAGCACATTTTTTTATCGGAGAAATAAATGACAGACTTGCAGACAGCGCTGGCAGAAATTAAACGCGGTGCTGAGGAAATTTTACTTGAGGAAGAACTCGCTGAACGCCTTAAGTCAGGGAAAAAGCTAAGAATTAAAGCTGGGTTTGATCCTACAGCGCCAGATTTACATTTAGGTCATACGGTGCTTATTAATAAGCTAAAAACGTTTCAGGACCTTGGCCATGAAGTGATCTTTTTAATTGGCGACTTTACTGGAATGATAGGCGATCCAACGGGTAAAAACGTGACTCGTAAACCTTTGACCCGTGAAGATGTGTTAGCTAACGCCGAAACCTATAAAGAGCAAGTCTTTAAAATCCTCGATCCAGAAAAAACCACCATCGCATTTAACTCGCAATGGATGGAAAAGCTAGGCACCGCAGGAATGATAAAGTTAGCAGCTCGCCAAACCGTAGCACGCATGCTCGAGCGCGATGACTTTAAAAAACGTTATGCAAGTGGTCAATCCATCGCCATTCACGAGTTTTTGTATCCACTAGTGCAGGGGTGGGATTCAGTCGCACTTGAGGCCGATGTTGAGCTTGGTGGCACCGATCAGCGTTTTAACCTGTTGATGGGCCGTGAATTGCAAAAAGATGAAGGGCAAAAGCCGCAAACAGTGCTAATGATGCCATTGCTTGAGGGCACTGATGGCGTGCAAAAAATGTCTAAGTCTCTGGGTAACTACATAGGAATTACTGACTCTGCTAACGATATGTTTGGCAAAATGATGTCTATCTCCGATGATCTTATGTGGCGTTACTATGAGTTGCTAAGTACCAAGTCACTTGAGCAAATTGCGGAGTTGAAGGAGCAAGTCAGCAACGGCGCGAATCCGCGTGATATCAAAATTGCCTTAGCGAAAGAGATCATTGCGCGTTTCCATGATGAGCAAGCCGCTGAGCAAGCTCACGCAGATTTTACCAAGCGTTTCTCTAAAAATGCGTTGCCTGATGATATCAACGAGCTAACCATTGAATGTGATGGCGATGAGATGATGATCACCGCCTTGCTTAAGGAAGCTCAGCTAGTGGCTAGCACTTCAGAAGCGATTCGCATGATTAAACAGGGTGCCGTGAAAATTAATGGCGAAACCAAGGTAACAGATAGCAAGCAAATGGTGACTAAAGGCAGCACGGAAGTTTATCAGGTTGGTAAACGTCGCTTTGCAAAAGTGACTCTTGCTTAAGAATTGATACTACAGAAAAGCCGCTTAAAGCGGCTTTTTTTACGCCCACGCTATGTGGCTAAGTGCTATAACCGCCAGCCAAAGCATGTTAACACCGTCAATATATTTCAATGTTGCTGTGATTGTTTTGTCATCAGGCAAATGATCCACTCCAATGCGCATGCGCTCAAAACGGTGGCCTTGATAAAAGGCTGGCCCGCCAAGCTGTACTTGCAATAATGCACTGAAAACACTGAGAGTGAACCCGCTAACGCGGTGATAAAAGTGCCGGCCATATATCCGTAAGTAACGCCATAGTTTACGCTGTTGGGTCATCACCGCCAGCGGTAGCAAGTACATTACTAAGGCCGCTAGAGAGCAAAGAGTTAGTAACCATTCACTGGCGTAGAGATAAGGACTCGATGGTAAAGCATGCTTGCGCATGGCCGTGTGCAGAGTCCACGTTAAACTGTAGGCGAGGGCAGCCACGCCGCCAAATAAACAATACAGTAGCAGTGGTGCAAAGTAGGTATGAAGCATGCGCAGCACCATACTCTCAATGCAAGCTTTGGCGACCCCCTGACTATTCAAACGCTCACAATCACGTACCACAATAGTTGCTAGTAGTGCCCGAGCGAGTGATTTACGGTGCTGCTTTAATGCCAAAGCAATACGCGTACTTTTGCTGCGGATTGTGTGGGAGTCTAAACTCAGGTAGAGCAAGAGCGCAGATAATGCCTCTGGGTAGTAAACTAAATGGGAGAACAGCGCGATTAATGTCAGCGGCAACAACACACACAGAGCCAGTGACAGTATGGCTATCAGCAGGTGGTAGCCAACACTATCTTGAGGATTGAAAGTGCGTTTAACTAAATTGTTGAAGCCTAGGCGCGCTAGGGTAAAAGGGTGATACCAAGGAGAGAGCGGCAGCCAACGCTCGCAAGCAATGGCTGCAAGTAATAACAGCAGACTAAGCTGAGCACTTAGCGCTTCAACCAGCATCTATAGGGTGACACCATCAAGTTTTGTTAGCATCGCCATTACCATAGCCGATGAATTCTTTGATGCGACTTCTAAGTATTCCTCGAATGAATGCGGCGACTCTTTGCCGGCGATATCAGACAGTGAGCGGATAACCACAAAGGCCGTATCAAGTAAGTGGCAGGCTTGAGCGATTGCGGCGCCTTCCATTTCCACAGCAAGCATCGCTGGAAATTGTTTGCGTGTTGCATCAATGCGTTCAGGATCACACATAAATGAATCACCTGTACACACTAAGCCAACCAACGATTGACACTGTTGTAGCTGTGAAATTGATTGCTCGGCCACTTGTATCAATTGTGGGTGGGACTCATAAGCCGCTGGCATTTGTGGTACTTGGCCATACTCGTAACCAAATGCGGTAACATCGACGTCATGGTGGCGTAGCTCGCTGGCAATAGCTACATCACCCACTTCTAAACGCTGGTCAAAACCGCCTGCTGAACCTGTATTGATAACGCAATCAGGGTGAAAGTGGTCGATCAACAAGGTGGTTGCAACGGTGGCAGCGACTTTACCTATCCCTGATTGCACTAAAGTCACAGTCTGAGTATTGAGTTGCCCATGGTAAAAAGTAAAACCACCGTGTTGGTGAGTTTCTACGTCGCTCATGCGTTCACGCAAAATCGCGATTTCTGGCTCCATGGCGCCAATAATACCTACTTTCATAGCATCTCTGATTAATTAGCAAAAACAGCCCTTAGTATATCAAAGGCTGTTTTAATATGGCATTGGCTTAGTTAGATCTCTGCAAGTTGGGTCGATGTAGCGATAGCTGAGCCGCTAGTCTGCGCTTTGGCTTGCGAAGGCGAGAGCACTGCTGGGCGCGTTGGCGTGCGCGTCGGTTTACGTTTTGTTGCTGTTTCTGGCTTGCCAATCTTAAATAAAATGGCGTTGCGTACGTCTTCAACGCGGTAGCCGCTTTTTACTTTCATACGAATATGAGGAATACCGGCGGTTTCTAGGGCACCGCTAACAAACCAATCGCGCTGTGCCTTGTGGCCGTCTTTATTGGCATTATTGACCAGATCCACGGCGGCGACTATGGTCATTTTCTGTTTATCTAACAGTACATAGTCGAGTTGCTTATTCTTAGTTTTAGTCATGGCAATACGCCGTGATTTGCTAGAAAGTCCTGCCTTGCAATCAATGACATCTGCTAATTTGACTCGGCTGACGATCCGATAGTTATCGCCAACCGCTCGCTCTAGAAGCGATAGAAAGGCGCTCTCAACCTGCGTATAGATCTCTTTTTTACGAACGAAAGGATAAGGGTTTTCGTTATTATCAATGAACTTGGAAGCGACCACGGAAGCAACAACAACCAGCACCAATATAGATAAAAGCGCGAATTCCATTTTTTACTCCAAAACGAATTTTTGACACGCTTACACTAAAGCAATAAGCGTGCCTAAAATTGAATTGGCTAGGGTTGATAACCCTGGGGCAGGCCTTTAGTGGTGATAGCTACGGCGTCATGGGCGTGAAGCGACTCATAGTGGTTAATGCGAACCCAAAAATCGAGCACGTCTGCCCGCTCATCTAACGCTGCTTTCACCTTACGAGCGGCATCTTCACAAAACATCAAATTGGCGCCATTTAATCGTGCAAACTCTTGCTCGTCTTCTCGTTTCACGGCGGTTTGCACGGGTGTTTTTAGTGTTTGCTCAATTTCATCGATGATGGCGACGAAGTCAAATTCGCCAAGCTGCGCATCCAATAACACCTTGGTTTGTGCGACGGAGCGTTGAGAATGGGGGGTGGCGCTGATCCCCTCTGTTGTGCCCAGCCACTTTAGCACTTGTTCAAAGTTCAGGTTCTCGGCGTCAAAGTCACGTTTAAAGTTTTCTTGAATCAATTGCCTTGCAAGGGCTGCTGAACAGGGGCAAGTAGACGAGTAGGTTACTTCAACACCGGCTTCAACACGCAGCTGTCCTTGATTTAACTGCATGTCTAAGGTGATGGGGTAGAATTTCCAGCCGCTGTTATCGCTTAGTAACGCACTGCGGCGCAATGGAAGCTCAAAACTGAGGCTGAGTCGCGCTCTATCGCTAATATCGTCATGGGAGCTGATAAACGCATCAAGGGTTGTTTTGAGTTGCGCAGGAGTCACGCTGGGCTCATTAGAAAGTTGGTCCAGTGCCAAAAATAAGCGCGACATGTGAATGCCCTTGGCATGGGTGTCAATTAAGTTCACAAAGGCTTGTGCTTTGGCATTAATAACGGTTGCTGCCATGCCCTTGGTCGCAATTTTTAAAGGTATTTCAATGGCGCTCATACCCACCCAATCAAGCGTATGATGTACTGAAGACGCGCTGGTGTTGGCGATATCTGGCATTGGATGTGGCATAGCCTTCCTCATTATTGAAGCAACGAAAAGGCGACATTCTACCTGAAAATGCGCAAATGTGGAGCAGCTCAAAGTTGCAGGATAAGAAGCCAAAGAAGGGATATGTAAAGCAATGCTGGCAGCTAAGTGGCGACAACATGCTTCCTTTATTGTCCAGTAATTGTTAACATTGTGTGTTGCTGTTAAGACGCGCTATTTACACCCATAACTTGCAAAATAACAATAATGACCAGTCCGATGAAATCAATTCTAAAAAAAGCCGCCACTGTGGCGATGTTAAGTAGCTGTAGTGTTGCTGCGTTCGCCAAGCCTCAGCTGATGTTGTTTGCTGACGACCTGCAGGTGTGCTCCAGCGAAAGGCTGAGATATTGTAATTCTGAATCCCGCGAAAGCTTAAGTAAGGATACTTATAAACAACAGCCAATTTATCAAATTACAGAAGAAGGCCTAGGCCGTATTGCCGATATGGCCTGGACCGAGCAGCCCGATATTCGCGCCCAGGCAGTCGAGTTATTAAATGCGGCGAAAAAGCATTTTAATGATGAAGCATTCGGCCAACGTGAATTCGAACGTTATCTGCGCCGCAGTGATTTCACCCTTACTGGTAGCGATATATCAGCACGTGAATTTTGGTTTAACTTATTTGATTTCGAACAGCGTAACTTTTTTGATTTACTCGAGCAAAAACAAGCGAATGGTAAGCGTCGTCGCCAAGGCGAAGTTGATGTTCAGGGCACGCGTAATTGGGTAACCAAAGAGGCGTTTGCGCAGCTGCTTAGTGATGCGCAAAAGATTGCCGATGCCAAACGCAAACCGCGTGTTGCCTTTATCACCGGTGGCAGTCGCGACCCTTATCGCGATGTTGATTATTATCAGTCCTTATTTGAGCAGCTTGGCTTTGAAGCGCATTGGCTCGCTATCGATGGGGCTATGCAAACGGTAATGAGTGCTCAAGATACCAAGTTGTGCGATAGCTTGGCTGATTATCAGGTGTCGAAGTTAGCGAGCTTCCGCCGTGATGTGCTATACCCTGATCTTTATCAAAAACAGCAAAAACTGTGTCGCGACCCAGAGAAGCTATATAACCTTCTGCGTAAATCTGACGCGGTGTTTATAGCCGATTCAAGCCCGCTATTGCTATATCATGCGTTTTATAAAAATGCTAACCAGCCCAGTGAGTTGCTAACAAAAATACAGGATATGGTGGCAAAAGGGCAATTAATGGTCGCCGCGCAGGGTGATGCAGTACATGCCTTGGTCGGTGGTAAAAACAATGCCACTGTACTCTCTGGTGATGGCGTGCAGGTGTTGACTGGGCGACCCACGGTTTACAGCAATGGTTTTGAAGCTTGTCGCTTGGGAGTGGACTGTATCTCAGTGGTAAATAGCCGTGAACTAAGTTATATGCAATCGGGCGTGCTTGGTTTGTTTAACTGGGGCACCTTGGATACTAAAGTAGCAAAGTATGGTAATCAGCCGCGTCTAATTAAAACCGGTATTGATAATAGCAGTAATTTAATTTTTGGTCTCGATAGTGACAGTTATGCCCGCATCAGCAGTGAAAGTGATGAGGGCGAGTACATGCAGATGCAAGTATTTGGCGAGGGTGGGCTATGGCTTGGTGACTTACGCCAAAGCAATGACTCTATGGCTACAGCAATGCAGTTTGGCCCTTTTGATAGTTACTTCTTGACTCATGAAGACAAAATCATGCTTCGTAATGACATGATTAACGTTGAATTAGCGCCATGGAAGCAAGCCATCAATACCACAACCGCCGGGCCATTAGTGAATTCGTCCACGCCATTTAGCCGCTCTAATTACCATAAGCTCGGACAAATGCAGTGCAATACCGGGGCTGCAACTGCCAGTGGTAGCACGGATATTGATTCACAGCGCTTTGAGTTAACCTTAAAAGCCAGTGGCGCTACGAACATGCGAAAAGGCGTGCTTGCAAAAGGCGGCAAACGCATCGGCGTATGCTCGTTTGCAAGAATCTCAACGCAGATACTGCCAAAGGCACTCTAAGTTGATTACAATAAAGGGGTTTGTAGCAAAACCCCTGTTTTTATGTTTGACTCTTCCCTGAGCCCTTGGGTTCGTGTATTAACTAATCTCCTTGCCCGATTTGGGATCTGGTACGCAGCCGCTATTGTTTATGGTGTGTTTATCGTCGCGGCCCTGATCCTTGGCTCAATGTATTATTACGTTGCCACCGGTGAAGTGACCCTACTGGATGTACTCGCAGTGGTGTTCTTCACGGCCATTACCGCACCTGTGGTGATTATGGTGGTGTTGCAATCAGTGGCACAGCTGCAAGACTCGCAAAAGTTTTTGGAAACCGCCACGAAGCAAGAAAAGCTATTAAACCAGTCACTGAAAGATAATATTCGTCTACTCAATACTGAGATTGATGAGCGTAAAATGGCGCTCAACGCTAAGCATCGGGCTATTGAAGAGTTGCGTCGTGAGATAGCGGAGCGCAAGAAAACGCAGCTAGAGCTAGCTCAACAAGGCATGCTATTGCGCTCAATTGTCGACTCGTCCCCTGACTTATTCTATTACCGCGATCAACAGGGTGTGTTTGCTGGCTGCAACAAAATGTTTGAAAAGGTGATGAACCGCAGTTCAGGGGACTTAATTGGCAAAACTGCCGAAGATATTTACCCACCGCAGTTGCTACCTGAGGTGTTACGCACCGACCATCAAGTAGAAACGACGCATGAACCCATAACGCTAGACGTTCAGTACCCTGTGGATGGAGAACCCCATTGGTTTGAAATGCGCAAGCTACCCTTTATTAATGACGACGGCGAATATATTGGTCTACTTGCTTTCGGCCGTGATATCACAAGCCGTAAGGAAGCCGAGCAAGCGCTCGAGACTGCTTACAAAGACAAAGGTAAATTCATTGCTACTTTGTCTCATGAGTTGCGCACCCCTTTAAATGGCATTGTTGGTCTCACTCGTATGCTGCTTGATACTGAATTAACGAAACAACAACGCAGTTGGTGCAATACGGTCTTCTCAAGCGCTGAAACCTTAGGCAACATCTTTAACGACATTATCGATTTAGACAAGATTGACAGAGAGCAACTTGATATTGTCACCGAACCGGTCGGTGTCACAGATTTTATAAATGATGTGGTGAATTTTGGCTCTCTCATAGCCGAGCAAAAGTCACTGTCTTTCGATGTATCCCGTGAAGGCGACTTGGACGTTTACGCCGAAATAGACCCAACGCGTTTGCGTCAAGTGCTCTGGAACCTCATCAACAATGCGGTGAAATTTACCAAACACGGTGGTGTGACCTTGGGCTGTCGTCGCCACGACACCGGCAAACAAGTGTGGCTTGAGTTAAGTGTTACAGATACAGGCATAGGTATTCCACAAGAGCAACTACGGCATATTTTCGATATGTATTACAAAGCGCCGGATGCCAGCGGCGCCAATGCCATAGGTTCGGGGATCGGCCTTGCGGTTACTAAAGCCTTAGTTAAAGCCATGGGTGGGGATATTCAAGTCAGCTCGATGGCGGGTGAAGGAAGTAGCTTTAAAGTACATATTCCTCTTAAGCTGACGCAAGCTCCGCAATTAGAAACATATGATTGTGCCAGCCTAAATATTCTTCTAGTCGAAGATGTTCCTTTGAATGCCGAAATTGCTACCAACTTACTTGAACAACGGGGGCATGAGGTCATTTGGGCTGAAACCGGTGAGGATGCACTGTCTTTTGTGCAAACAGAGGATGATCTCGATTTAGTGTTACTCGATATGCAATTGCCCGATATTAATGGCGATGTGGTGGCTCGTGAAATCCGCGCCGATGAGCATTTTGATAATTTACCTATAGTGGTGTTAACCGCAAACGTGCGCAGTGCTGAGGAAGAGCTACGGGGCATTAAAGTGCAAGGCTCACTCGCCAAGCCGATTAATACCAACAAACTCGATAAGATGCTAGCGACGCTCTTTGGTATTGGCAAAGACTGTGCACAGCAGGCAGCAGCCAAACAACTAGTCGATGCTGCATCGCCGCAAGCACTCGATGTGGATGAGATACACCTAGATAGAGAGATTATCTCTGAATTCTTGGACTCCATGGGGGCGAAAGCATTTGCCCGCAGCGTTGACTTGTTTGCAAAGTTGGCACCTGGGTATCAGCAACAAATGCAAGATAGCCTTGCCAGTGATGTGGATGAGTACAAATCAGTCGCCCATAAATTGAAAGGGGCCGCAGGCTCAGTGGGGCTCAAAGCGGTGCAGTTGCAGGCCAAGGAAATGGAGAATAATTGTCAGCAGGTTGAACAAGGACAGCGCCAGCAATGGTTAACGCAGTTAGATGGGCAAATAAAAGAAGGGCTCAAGGCCCTTCAGTCATTCTTATCTCAGTTAGCTCAGTAATTACGAGTTGCTGTCGATTTTTCCGATAAAGCGATAACCTTCACCATGGATAGTGCTGATCAGCTCAGGCGTGCTGGCGTCGCTTTCAAAGTGTTTACGGATACGACGAATAGTCACATCAACAGTGCGGTCGTTAGCACGAAGCTCACGGCCAGTCATATGTTTAATCAGCTGCTCGCGGCTAAAGATACGACCTGGTGAGTCTAACATTAGACGTAATGCACGATACTCACCTTTAGGTAAGCGCTTAGATTCACCCGCAGGAGACGTTAAGCAACGGCTGTTTTCGTCTAATTCCCAACCGTTAAAGTTAAGCACACCATCAGACTCAAGTGCAGGGTCATCTTTGCTGGCTGCTGTGCGAGAAATAAGGTTGCGGGCACGAATAGTTAATTCGCGTGGGTTAAATGGCTTAGTGATGTAATCGTCCGCACCAATTTCAAGACCTAAAATACGATCGACATCGTTGTCACGGCCGGTCAAGAAAATCAAACCAACATTGCGTTTTTGACGCAACTCACGGGCGAGGATCAAGCCATTTTTACCTGGTAAGTTGATATCCATAACAACCAGGTTAATTTCATCATTGGTGGTGAGCTTATCATGCATATCATCACCATCAATGGCTTCAACTACAGTGTAGCCTTCCGCTTCAAATAAGCTAACGAGGTTCAGGCGGGTTACGTCTTCATCCTCTACGATCAGAATGACTGGCGTTTGCATTGTTAATTAACCTTTTCGGAATATTTTATTTACAGAAAAACCGGAAAAACGAGAATTCCGCGAATACTTGCGATTATAGGAGTATATCTAAATGTTAACAAGTAAAATCAATTTGGATAAAACTTAGATACTGTCATCAGCCTGGCTTGTACTTTAAAGCTTACTTGCTCGAGCTGCTCCCTGTTGATATACAGTCGAATCTTCTTACCTTCCTGAATTAAGGCAGCCACACCGCCTTGCTCAAGGAACTCGAAATTACTGCCAACGGTGAATGTTGTTAAAGGCCGAGTTTTGATCCAAGGCGACAGTATATCATTCTCTATTTTTCCATCAAAGTATGTGATGTCACATTGCCGAGAAAGTTCATCATTTTGTGAACTTTTACTGAGTTCGGTTATGGCAATTGGTTGTCCACGTATCAATAAGTTCTGTTGTTGCGCAAGAAATGCACCAGGCCCTTTGCTTAAGCTAGTAAAACAATAGCGCACTGAATCAGACTGAACATGAGTAAAGTCGATAAACTTGGCTATTTGAAAAAGCAGCGCCGAGCGCACTTGATCGGGTGTTCCTGCTTGCGCAGATAGGCTGCACATCAAGGCGACTAAACAGACTACACGCATACTACTGCACCCCACTTAATGGGATCTGAACTATGAAGTGACTGCCTTGTTTATGCTCAGGAGCAAGCAGCACCTTGCCGCCAAGTGCTTGAGTTACGAGGTTGTAGACTAGGTGTAAGCCTAGACCACTGCCGCCAGAGCCTCGCTTCGTGGTCACAAAAGGATCAAAGACCCTGGGCTTTAATGTTTCGCTGATGCCGCTACCATTGTCTCGGTAGTCAATCTGTAGCTGTCCGGAGTCGGTTTGTACATCAATATCTATACGTGGATCAGGGTGATCTTTGAAGGCATGGATAAGAGAGTTACTGATAAGCTGCTGCAATATCTGTTGGATAGGCCCAGACTTTGATTGGATATGTAAGTCCTCGGGGCAGTGCACGTTTATCTGCGGGCTAATGTCATCAAGGTCGGCATGCATACTAATCATGACTTCGCCAATGAGCGCGCTTAAATTAACGTCGGTGATGCTCTCACTATCTTGGGTCACAGCGACTTTTTTAAAGCTGGCGATAAGCTCGGCTGCGCGGTTAAGGTTGCGATAAATCAACGACAGATTTTCTTCACCATCTATCAGGAAGCGCCCTAGTTGTTGCGAGGTGAGTGTTTTTTCTTCAAATGAATGGCGAATATCACCGAGCTTGTCACGCATTAATGTTGAGGCAGTTATTCCCAATCCCAAAGGGGTATTGACCTCGTGAGCGACACCCGCAACCATTTGCCCCAGTGACGCCATCTTTTCATTCTCAACAATTTGATTCTGATATTGGTGCATCCGCTCTAGCGTACTGAGTAGCTCTTGGTTGGCGTCGCGCAGGGCATCGGTGCGCAGGTTAACTTTTTCCTCAAGGCTCTGGTTTAGGGCTTCTATTTCTTTTTTATCTGTCTCATTTCGCTCGATTTGCTTTTCTGTGCGCCGCAGCATGGTGTTGACACTTAGCGCCAGCTGATTGAGCTCCGCTATATTACTGCTCGGGGCGCGAACGGTGTAGTTACGGTTTTTGGCAACGTCTTGCAGTAATTGGCTCAAAGTATCAATAGGGTTACCGATATGGCGCTGGAAAATACGCGCTATAACATAGGCGACAACCAACACCGCTACGCTCAACATAATATCGATAATTATTTTGCGGTGCAGATAATTCTCAATACTCTCTAAGCTGGCTCGAACATACACATAACCTATGGTGTTGTCTTGGTTGGTAATAGCTTTAATGATTTCTAAATGGCCATCTTCGACTTCTCCCTTACCGATACTCTCGAGACGTTTAGTTTTCACTGGCACTGGTGGCGTGCGGGGAGCGTTATAACTGGCAAAAAACTCAACTTTGTCATTGAATTCATCTATACGATAAATATGAATGTTTTTTATTGCCTCTACAGCCTGAAAGGCTTGTAGGCGCTGCTCTTCGGTTTTGCTGTCGTCAAAAAGAACCGTCACTTGAGCGTTAAAAGCGGTGAGCTCAGCAAAGGTTTCTACGCGCTCTTCCAGCTGTTCTCGCTGCTCTTGAATGTCAATGTAGGTAGAAATAGTAATAGACAAAATGAGCGACAATGACGCAACAGACATGACCGCGTAGATCAATGCCTTTCTTATACTAGTTGTTGAGCCTTGAATACTCATGAGTGTGCGCGGTTCACTAATAGCTGTGTTACAACATTAAACTAGTTTAGCAAATCATTGAATAGTCGAATGTTAAAATCAGAAAAATGCATAAATAAAAGCACTTTTGTCAGCATAGATAAGGACACCTTGGCGGCCTATGAAAATCCTTACTTCTGGTTTGCTCAAAAACCTAGCTATATCGCGTCTGGGTTTATTATAACCGCTTGGAATCCACAGGGGCTGCGCCTTGGGCAAAGACAAAATCGCTTACATACGCAGCGCTTGGCTAAACGGCTCGCAGGCTTTGACCCGCACTGGGGGTTTGGTGGTAATCAAGAGATGACCTATCGCGAGCGCAGCGCCTTAGTGCGAGCATCTCGCAGTTATGGCAAGAAGCTAATGAGGGAATTTAGCCAAAATGCTATCTACCTAATAAAAGGTGGACGACTATCTTTGTATTTCTATAATGCTCAAGAAACACCAGTCAACGGGGATTGGCAGCGCCGTGTAAGCCATCTAAGACAACTGCCACGGCGTAATTATGCTATTGGTTTTGATACACCGCAAAACGCTTCGTTTTAGCAATTGTTTGGTGGGTGTTAAATTGCTGCTGTAGTTGCTCTGGGTAGGCTAAGAAGCTATTGGCGACTAGAGTAAGCGCACCGCCTTTATTCAGGTGTGCTTTCGCGCTGGCAAAAAAGCGAGCGGTGATATCATAATCGGTCTTTAGCCCGGTATGAAAGGGCGGGTTACTGACGATGATGTCAAAGCGCTCGTTGATATTGGTTAGGCCATCGCTGAGCACAATATTGCCGTGCAGGTCATTGGCGCGCAGGGTTTGCTCACTGGCATATGCGGCTAAGGCGTTTACATCCAAGGCACTGCCTTTTATGTGGGCAAAGCGCTTCAAGCAAAAGCTGATAATAACTCCGGCGCCGCAACCAAAATCAAGTAAGGATTGGGTGTTAGTTAAATCAGGTAAGTTATCCAGTAACAACGCCGTACCATCATCCAGTTGGCCATGGTTGAATACACCCGGTAGGCTGACTATATCACAGCTCACTTGCTCACCGGCTATGCTACGAGTAAGACAAAAGCGCTTTTCGTAGCGGCTGATGTCGAACTCGGGCAACGGGGTGATATCGCTGTATTGGTATAATTGACAATGTTTGGCAGAGTCAACCTTATGGCCATGAGCAAGGCCTTTAAGCTGTTTATCAATAGACTTTACGCCGCCTTTTTTCTCCCCCACCACCAGTATCTGCGCATCATCATTAATACAAGCACGAATATTATCTAAGGTCATTAAAGCTTCGGCTTTGGCCTTAGGATAATAGTAAATTACCAAGTCGAAGCGGTGTTTAGGAAGCTCATGAGACACCAGAGTGTGGGCCTGATGTTGCTGGGCTTGGCGTTGTGCAAAGTCGCCATTCGCTTGGTTATAAGAGAATAAATAAATATCAGCTGTTGGGTTCAGCTCACGCAGTTCGCTTGCAAACCCATCACAGTTAAAATTAACCACTAAAATGGTTTGCGCGACTAACAGCTCAGGGCTGCGCAGTAGTATCTGCGACGGGTTGCTCAGTACCATATTATTTCACGCGCTCAAACATTAAATCCCAAACACCATGGCCAAGGCGATGACCACGTTGCTCAAACTTAGTGAGTGGGCGGAAATCTGGGCGTGGTACATAGTCATTAGTGCTTGATTGGTTGTTAAAATGGCTATTGCCTTGCATTACTTCGAGCATGTGCTCAGCATAGTTTTGCCAATCTGTCGCCATATGAAAGACCCCGCCAATTTTTAGTTTGCTGCGCAGGTTTTCGACAAATTCAGGTTGCACAATGCGACGTTTGTGGTGACGTTTTTTATGCCATGGATCGGGGAAGAACAATTGCACTTTAGCTAGGCTTTCATCGCTGATACAGTCCGCTAACACTTCCACCGCATCGTGTTCAAAAACGCGCAAATTGGTAACGCCTTCGGCATCAGCGTCCATCAGGCAAACACCTACTCCAGGGCGGTGAACTTCGATGCCGATAAAGTTTTGCTCTGGTGCGTTTTTAGCCATTTCTACAAGCGATTTACCCATACCAAAACCGATCTCAAGAACAACATCATTGTCATTGCCAAACACTTGGCTGAAATCAAGTAAGCCATTTTGATGCTCAAGCCCCATTGTCGGCCAGCATTTCTCTAGTGCCGCTGCTTGACCTTTGGTCAGTCGGCCTTCGCGTTTTACGAAGCTGCGTACCTTACGGATATACTTTCCTTCGCGCTGTGCTTGCTCCAATGCTTGTTGCGTAGATTCACTCATGGTCTTGGCTGTCTCTGTAAAAATGGGTGCGTATTATCCCCAGTTGTAAGAGGAAGTACAAGTAAAGGGTATTGATATTTACCTGCACAATTATAGACTGAGCGCAAATATGTACAGGGGCGTTATAAAAGTAGTGGAAATAAGTAAAAGCACGCGTGATTGGTTCGCCACTCAAGTACTCGATTGGTACGACAAACATGGTCGCAAGACGCTGCCTTGGCAGCTAGAAAAAACACCCTATAAAGTTTGGGTATCAGAGATTATGCTGCAGCAAACGCAAGTTGCTACCGTGATCCCTTACTTTAACCGCTTTATGGCGCGTTTTGAGACTATTGAGGCGTTGGCTGAAGCGCCGCAAGATGAGGTTCTCCATTATTGGACAGGTTTAGGGTATTACGCTCGAGCACGTAATCTACATAAAACCGCACAGTTGATCTGTGAGCAGTATCAGGGTGAGTTTCCGCACACCTTGGAAGAAGTAATGGCTCTGCCTGGGATAGGGCGCTCTACTGCGGGTGCTATCTTAAGCCTATCGCGCGGCGAGCATCATGCGATTCTCGATGGCAATGTAAAGCGGGTATTAGCGCGGTTTTTTATGATTGAGGGCTGGTATGGTGTCAAAAAAGTGGAAAACCAACTTTGGCATCTAAGCGAGCAATTAACACCAAAGCACGGCGTCACTCAGTTTAATCAGGCGATGATGGACTTGGGAGCAAGCCTGTGTTCACGTAGTAAATATGACTGTCAGCCCTGCCCACTCAATGATAAGTGCCAGGCGCGAATCAATGACAAAGTAAACGAGTTCCCACATTCAAAACCCAAAAAGCAAGTGCCGAAGAAGCATTGCGTAATGTTTATTCCCGTTTATGAAGGGCACACCTACATGGAAAAGCGCCCCGACCAAGGCATTTGGGGAGGGCTACATTGCTTTATCGAGTTTGCGAGCCAGGACGGGGTCAAAGAGTTTATGGCAATTAATGGTATTAGCGGTAAAGAACATAGGTTAGAGCCATTTACCCATGTATTTTCACACTTTCAGTTAACTATAGAGCCTGTTGTTGTGCATTTGCACAAACCCATACAACAGCTTGCAGAGCGCGCATTACTAACTTATTCACTAGCGCAGCAACCTGAGGTGGGGTTAGCTGCACCGACAAAGAAATTATTGAAACAGCTAAAGCAGCACCTTGCAGGTGCGAGTGTTTAAGCATTAGGTTACACTACAGAGCAATATGTATTAGATAATCGTAAATGAGGATAAACATGGCACGTACGGTATTTTGTCAGAAGCTGCAAAAAGAAGCTCCGGGACTTGCTTTTCAACTTTACCCTGGTGAAGTAGGCGAGAAGATCTTCAACAATATTTCTCAACAAGCATGGGATGAGTGGCAAAAGAAGCAGACCATGTTAATTAACGAAAAGCATCTAAATATGATGGATCCGGAGCATCGTACCTATTTAGAAGAGCAAATGGTTGGCTTTTTGTTTGAAGGTAAAGATGTAGAAATTGAAGGGTATAGACCACCTGAAAAGTAGCAACTTAGCCGGGATTTTCGCCAATAAATCTCGGTTTGCATGAAAACTGTGCAAACGGTTTGTTTATTTTAAAAAATGGTTGACTTGATACCCTAAAAACCGTTTAATACGCCGCACGCCCAGATAGCTCAGTCGGTAGAGCAGAGGATTGAAAATCCTCGTGTCGGTGGTTCGATTCCGCCTCTGGGCACCATTATTAAAGGTGTTTTTGACAATTCAGAAGCACGTGCTTTTGCACACAGTTTTGTGTGCCTGCTTAGCTCAGTTGGTAGAGCAACTGACTTGTAATCAGTAGGTCGCCAGTTCGACTCCGGCAGCAGGCACCATTCATTTGCCCAGATAGCTCAGTCGGTAGAGCAGAGGATTGAAAATCCTCGTGTCGGTGGTTCGATTCCGCCTCTGGGCACCATTATTAAAGGTGGCGCTCAATGGGCGCCATTTTTATGAAAAAATTTTTGCCCAGATAGCTCAGTCGGTAGAGCAGAGGATTGAAAATCCTCGTGTCGGTGGTTCGATTCCGCCTCTGGGCACCACGATTTAAGAAACCCTGATCAGTAATGGTCAGGGTTTTTTTATTGCCTGTAGCATAATGCAGGGCGTAATCTCACGCTTATTAGCACGGGTGGTTTTGACCAACCAGCCTCCTTCCTCGAGAGCTTGCTTTGCTAACACCGCATTCGCCACTACATCAGTACCTGAATAACGTAAGAAAGCATTCAGGAGCCAAGAAGGTGTTGCAACCGGCCAGTATCAATGCCTCAGATAGTCAAAGCACTAAGCTGGCAAGCCAAGGGTAGTAGATAGGCACTATGATAGGCGAGAGCAGTGCACTTAACGCCATGGCTGCCGAGGCGTAGGCGGCGCTGGTTTCATTGTCGGCAATAGCGGTGGCGGTGCCAATGGCATGGCAAGCACCGCCGAGGGCCACGCCTTGAGCCCCCTTATGATTGATGCCAGTCAGCTTAAGCGTGTTGAAGCCAACAATAGCACCGACAATACCAATGAGAATGACCATGGATGCGGCAATGCTGCCAAGTCCGCCTAACTGCTCGGTGATAAGTAAGGTGATAGGGGTCGTGACTGCAAGGCTTGCAAGGGAGGCCTGCAATTGTTCAGGTACCCCAAGCAAAGAGGTGATCACAACGGCGGTGGTGGTGGCCGTGATTATTCCGGCAGCCACAGCGATAAACATCAACAAGAGCTGTCGCCTTAACTGGTGGATTTGCTTATAAAGCGGTACTGCTAAAGCAACGACGGCCAACTCCAAAAGGTAATCGAAAATTTGTGTGTGAGCGCGATACTCGGTAACGTCGATGTGCCAGGCCGACAAGATAAATGCCGAGGCAGCAATAGTGAGCAAGACGGGGTTACATAGTGGCGAGCTTACCTTGGCGTGCAGGGCACGAAACGCTAAAAATAAAGCCACTGTCATAGGGATAGCCAAATACATCATTGCTCTTTACCCAAACGTTGCATTATCGTTCCGATGATAAACAGTCCAATCAGCGGGACGATTACTAGGCACAACAACAGTGGTAACCAATAGCGGGCGACCAATTCGACATGCTCTATGATGGCAGCGGCTGCGGGCACAAAAAACAGCGGCATATAATTAAGTAAGGGATGAGCACCGCGAGTGAGCCAGTGAAGTTTAACAATGCCTAATTGCAAAGCTAAAAATAGCGCTAGCATGGCACTGAGTGGTGCTGGGAAGCTCACAGAGAAGTAGTTGCTAAGGGCATGGGCTGAGAATAAAAAAGCGCTAATTATAGCAGCACTCAAAATGAACCTGGCGCTGTGTTTAATGATCTTTTTACCAGCGTCGACGCGGTTGGTACTCATCGAAGGAATCATCCTTGCGCGAAGCATTTTTAATAGCAATACGGGTATTTTTACACATCAGCAGTTTAATTTGCGAGAAAGTTTCCTTAGCCAATAGTCTACGATGGGGCTGTCGGTATGCGCTTTGCGTTAACCGTTTGATTGCACTGATGGCATCCGGTGAACGCGCGCTAAAGGTGTCGATGATGTGTGTGGCGCGTTGCTGTAAATCATTATCAATATAAGATACCAAGCCTAAATTGAGGGCCTGTTGCGCTGTAACAGGCTCTGCAGACATGGCAAGCTGTAAGTAATTATCAGCATTGAGGATTCCTGGGAGCACTAAGCTTGCTCCCATATCAGGACATAATCCCCAGCGTGACTCCATGATTGCTAAGCTAGCATCCTCACTGGCGATGCGAATATCAGCACCCAAGGCTATTTGCATCCCGCCACCCCAACATCGCCCTTGTAGTAGAGCAATTACGGGAATATTTAACGACTGCCACCCCAGCACCACGCGTTGAGCGAGGTTTTGGTTGCCTGGCAGCGGTTTAAACAGCAATTTGCAGATATCGGTGGGTTTGCTGATCACACTTTTAACGTCTAGCCCAGTGCAAAAGTCGGGCCCTTGTGCTTGAAGTATCACCGCTCGCAAATAACGCTGCTTCTTGATTTGTTTAATCACCCCATCAAGTTGTTTGAACATCTCAAAGTTCAGTGCATTACGTTTACTTTCATTAGCCAAGGTTACATAGGCAACTTGCTTAGCAGTGGTTAGTGTTATCATTATTATCTCCTCTGACCAGTATCAATTTACCTCAACATCTGATTGATGTCATGTTCCCGTTACTAGCACTTGATATACTCTGCCTGCGCAATGCACTGTACTCATTTTTAAATATCGGTATAACTTAAATACAGTGAGTTACAAAATAGTCTATATTTCTCAGGGAACTAGATTTATTTTATGTCAGTCTATTGAGCGCCTATCTGGCCATTGAAAACAACATTGCTAGCGACATAACGATTCTAAGGAGACACGCGATGCATTTATCCCCTTCGGGCCCAAAGTATTTCTATCACTCAGTTTTAGCTGGGCTCTGTTCGTTAGCCTTGGTGGGCTGCTCTGAACCGCAACAACAAAACCAGAGCATGCCAGCGCCGGCGGTGTCTGTTTATGAAGTGGCGATGCAAGAGGTTGGTAATTATCGCGAGTTTGTCGCTCGCACCGAGGCCTTTCAGGAGGCAGACATTCGTGCTCGAGTTGAGGGTGAACTCATTGAGCGGACTTTCCGTGAGGGCGCATATGTAGAAAAAGGCCAAACGTTATTTAAAATTGATGCATCGGAATACACCGCCAGTGTGAGTGAAATTGAAGCGTCCTTAAAAAGTAATCGTGCAGCGGCCTCTCGGGCTGAGCGAGATCTTAAGCGAGGGCGTGAAATTGCCAAAGATGGGTTTATTTCTGAGGCAGACTTAGACAAATTGCAAACGAACTTAGATCAAGCCCAAGCCGCTGTTAAGTCCAGTGAAGCGGCGTTAGAAAAGGCAAAGCTGAACCTCAGTTACACCACTATCGACGCGCCATTTAGTGGCCGCATAGGTAAAGTGAGCTTTGATGTGGGCAATATCGTTAACCCACAATCCGGAGCCTTGGCACAACTAACAGATATCGACCCCATCTATGTTAGTTTTCAAGTAGAAGAATCCGATTACATCAGTTACCAACAGTCGCATCAGCAAACTAATAATAGCCCTGAAGATGTCCCTTTAGATTTAAGCCTGCGCTTACCCAATGATACTGACTTTGAACAGCCGGGTACGCTGGATTTTGCCGATACTAAAATTGATCGTAGCACGGGGACGGTTGAGTTACGTGCCAAATTTGATAACCCCAATGGCATTGTAATGCCGGGCTTGTTTGTGACCTTAGTGGTTGAGAGTCAAGACAAGCAGTCGCAAGCCTTGGTGCCGCAAGCAGCAGTGCAGGAAAATCAACAAGGCAAATTTGTCTTGGTTGTCAAAGATGACAACACAGTGGCGCAGCGCTTGGTGGATTTGGGTCGGCGCATCGATGCCATGTGGGTGGTTAAATCAGGTATTGAGCAAGGCGAGCGGGTTATTGTCGAAGGCCTACAAAAAGTGCGCTCAGGGGTGGAAGTAAATCCTGTTGTTAAACAAGTCGACGCCAAAACCGGCACCATCAGTGACCAACAATAAGCGAGTCGAGGATGATCAGTAAAACTTTTATATCCAGGCCCAAACTGGCTCTGGTGATCTCCATTGTTATTACATTGGCTGGGCTTATCTCTTTGACCCAGCTGCCCGTCAATATGTATCCGCAAATCACGCCGCCGCAGGTATCGGTGACCGCGATTTACCCTGGGGCCAGCGCACAAACCATTGAAGAGACAGTTATTCGTCCCATTGAAGAGCAAATTAATGGCGTCGAAGACATGATGTACATCGAGTCCACATCCAGTAACAATGGCTCGGCAACCATCACCGTTTACTTTAATGTCGGTACGGACACCGATATGGCCCAAGTGAATGTGCAAAACAGGGTGGCGTTGGCAGAACCTAGTTTGCCTCAGGAAGTACGCCGTCAGGGGGTAACGGTTAAGAAAAAATCTAGCAACATGTTGATGGGCATAAGTTTGTACTCAGAAGACCCGAACATGGATGCGATGTTCTTAAGTAACTACGCCACTAATTATCTTACTGAGCCACTCGGGCGTATCCCTGGGGTTGCCTCTGCCGAGGTGATGGGTGAGAAAACCTATTCCATGCGTATTTGGTTACGGCCAGATAAAATGGCCTCCCTAGGAGTAACAGTTGCGGAAGTGAAGGCTGCACTGGAGGAGCAAAACATCTTGGTCGCCGCCGGTAAGCTGGGCGCTGCTCCGGCGCTACCCAACCAACAATTCGAATATGCGATTCAAGCTCAGGGGCGACTTGTCTCTGCCGATGAGTTCGGTCAAACCATTGTGCGTGCTAATTTGGACGGTAACTTTGTGCGCCTTAAAGACATCGCGCGCATCGAGCGGGGCTCAAAAAGCTATTCAGGTAGTGCTACATTCAATCAAAAAGACACCGGTTTTATTGTTATTTATCAGCTCACCGACGCCAATGCCACGGCGGTTGCTGAGCAAGTTAAAAAACGCATGGCGGAACTGTCTAAGCAGTTTCCTGATGGCCTTGAATACAAAGTGCCTTATGACACCACTGAGTTTATTAATCGCTCCATTGATGAGGTGGTTGTAACTCTTTATCAAGCGGTGGCATTGGTCATCTTAGTGGTGTTTCTATTTTTGCAAAATTGGCGTGCCACCTTGGTACCAACTGTGGCAATCCCGGTATCGCTCATTGGTACTTTTGCGGCGATGATGGCGATGGGCTACTCCATTAACTTGATTACGTTATTTGGTTTAGTACTGGCGATCGGCATTGTCGTGGATGATGCCATCATCGTGATAGAAAACGTTGAGCGCATACTCAGAGAAGACAAGCTGCCCATTAAGGAAGCGGTGACCAAAGCCATGGAGCAGGTGAGCGGGCCTATTGTGGCGACGACTTTGGTGCTGTTAGCGGTGTTTGTACCCGTAGGCTTTATGCCAGGGATCACCGGAGAGTTATACAAGCAATTTTCTGTCACCATTAGCTTTGCTGTACTGATTTCATCAATCAATGCCCTGACACTGAGCCCGGCGCTCTGTAGTTTGTTGTTGTCAGCTGAAAAAATGAAGCCAATAAAATGGTTACGACCTTTTGAAAACGCCATTACCCGCTCCACTAAGAGTTACACCGGTGTGGTTGGGTTTATGCTTAAACGAGCAGGGCGTATAGGTATTGTTGTGGTGGCGCTATTTGTTGCCACCGGTTGGTTTGCTACTAATGTACCTACCGGGTTTGTGCCCCCAGAAGACCAAGGCTTTGTCTTTGTTGATGTGCAATTGCCAGATGCCGCCGCGATTAATCGTACCGATGCTGTGGTAAAGAAAATCAGTGATGTGATCATGCAAGACCCAGCCACCGAAGATGTTATTGGCGTCTCTGGGTTCTCTTTACTTGGCGGTGCTGGCTCAAACAACGCGTTGGGCATTATGGTACTCAAAGACTGGGAGCAACGAACAGCTCCAGATATGGCCTTAAAGCAGATTATTACCCGTATCCAAGGGCAGTTATGGGCCATGCCAGATGCCCAGATTATGGTCTTTAATGCACCGCCTATCCCAGGGTTGGGGAATAGCTCGGGGTTTGAATATCGATTATTAGACTCCGAAGGTAGAGACCCAGCCGAGCTCGCGCAAGTTATGAATGGTTTGATATACGATGCCAACCAACGCCCTGAACTGCAAAATGTATTTAGTACATTCCGCGCCAATGTGCCGCAATACTTTTTAGAGGTCGATCGCAATAAAGCGAAAGCACAAGGGATCACCTTGAGCAATATCTTCTTAACCTTGCAAGCGCAGTTAGGCTCGCTCTACGTGAACGACTTTAATCAGTTTAGCCGCACTTACCAGGTCACTATTCAAGCAGAGGCGCAGTTCCGTGCTGAACCTGCTGATTTGCAGCATTACTATGTACGCAATAGTGAGGGTGATATGGTTCCTTTGACGACCATAGCCACGCTGAAGCCTATTCTTGGCCCTACCAGTATGAACCACTTCAATTTATATAGAAGTACCAGTATTACCGGCAGTGCTGCACCTGGTTATTCCAGTGGGGATGCCATTGCGGTCATGAAGGAGCTCTCTGCTCAGTTGCCTAATGGGTATATTTTTGATTGGGCAGGGCAAACACGACAAGAAATTTTAGCGGGCGACCTCGCGCCAGTACTCTTCTCATTGGCGGTACTATTTGTGTTCTTGTTCTTGGTCGCGCAATACGAGAGCTGGACGATTCCGTTTGCGGTCATAGCCGCTGTACCCTTGGCTATTTTTGGGGCCATGGCTACCTTGTTTACTGTCGGAATGACGAACAATATCTACGCCCAAGTCGGCTTTGTACTGCTAATAGGTATGTCGACTAAGACAGCTATCTTGATTGTTGAGTTTGCTATGGAGCAACGCAAGGCGGGACAGAGTATCTTTGATGCCGCGCAGATAGCCGCATCGCAGCGCTTCAGAGCGGTCTTAATGACGGCCTTGTCTTTCGTCCTAGGTGTGTTACCGCTGGTGTTGGCCAGTGGCGCTGGGGCGGCAAGTCGTGTGTCTTTAGGTGTCACAGTGATGTCAGGTATGATTGCCGCAACTGTGTTTGGTACCTTGTTTGTGCCCCTGTTTTACACCTATATTCAGCATATGCGCGAGGGTGTTAAGAGGCGACTCGGTATTAATAGCTAAAGTATAAAGCAGTGCACTAAGAGCCGGGAGTTTCCCGGCTTTTTATTGGTCGCGAGACAATGCACATTCTTATCAAGTTTTGTTATTATCGCCAGAAATAAGCATCAACGGGATCAGCACCATGTCAGGGCCGCGCCTATTCACTGAACAAGAAATAACTCATCATGCCTATGAAGTATTCTTGGAGCTTGCACCTGAGCACTTGTCCGAGCAGGATATCAATGATTTTAACGAGCATCGTGAGGCTTTGGGGTTTATAGAGGAAAGTGCGCCAAGTGAGCAATGGCAAGGGATTGTGGCGATGGAAATCGAGCCGGAGTTTTACAGCGAAGTGAGCATCGGGCTCGAGCTGGAGAATGAAGACTTGGTATTCGCACGGGTTTTGATCAGCCGTGATAAAGATGCGCCATTTTGTCACGTTATTTGGAAAGAGTAAGCACTAACTATGCGTTTTATCGCTCTATTAATTGCTTGTTGGAGTGTAAGTTGTTGGGCCGTTGACCCATTTGAAGACTTTCATGAATACGGACAGTTGACGGATGCAGAAATCCACGAAATTCACCAAGGTGAAATGTTTTACGGCGATGCCGAGTTTGGCTTTATCGTGACTCGAGGTAACACCGATTCAACGAGCTTTAAGCTACGTAGCAATATTTACCAAGATTTCACCCATTGGCGCAATCAGTTCAAATTTGACTCTTTATACCGTCGTGATGTTGATGCTGAAACCGGCGAAGAAACTATTTCGGCGCAACGATTTTTTGGCTCTGCACAAACGAACTACAAAGTAGGCGAAAAAAACGCCTCGTTGTTCTTTTACGCCGATTACGAGGAAGATGAATTCAGTGGTTTGGAGTACAAGGCCACTGTGGCAACCGGCTATGGTAATCGTCTCTACAAAGGGGTGAAAAACACCGTCGACTTTGACATCGGTCCAGGTCTATATCGCTCTGAGGGCAAACCCGCTGAAGAAGGTGAAGAGCCAACTGAAAGTGAAACGGGTTACTTACTGCGCTTGGCTTTACAGTGGGAGCGCACGGTCTCTAAACGAACTCGTTTTAATCAGTTTATCAGTGCTGAGCAGTCACTCTCAGGGCTGAATTCGCGGCTAAAATCAGAAACTTCTTTGATCAGCCAAGTGATGGGGCAGTTATCACTTAAATTTGCTTATTTATATCGTTATAACTCCAAACCGGAAGAAGATAAGCGCAATTTCGACTCAGAATTAAGCGCCACTTTCGTCTATAGTTTCAATTAATGTTAGCGCTGCGCTGACACAAAAAGGAATAGTATGTATCAACATAAGCAAACTGCTTGGGCCATTCTCATTATTTTATTGTGGGTGGGCGGCTTTTTGGGATTAGCCTTTTATCTTATGGAAGGGGATGGTCCGATGATGCTGTTTGCGGCCATTTTAGTGATACTGGCATTTTTATTTCATGGCTTAACAGTGCGTGTAGATGAACAGGGTGTAGAATGGTTTTTTGGCCCTGGTATCGCTAAAAAGCGACTCGCATTTGATGAGATTAAATCGGTTGCTGTTGTCAGTAACTCGTTTCGTCATGGGGTGGGCATTCGCATTACTCATGATGGCTGGGTATACAATGCCAGTGGTTTTGCTGCTGTAGCCATCGAACTGCATGACGGCACATTTTATCGCGTTGGCAGTAATGACGCTGATAATCTGGCTAAGCACATTAGTGCTCACTTACCGGCTCAGGAACAATGACTAGTCCTGAAATAAGTTGACACTTATTTTGATTAAAACGCCTGATGTACTTCATCGGGCGTTTTGTATTTTAGAGCCAGGTGTGGGCGTCTCT